>NZ_JAANOW010000002.1:0-367421 GCF_011758805.1 Mycolicibacterium fluoranthenivorans
CCAAGGGTTGGGCTGTTCGCCCATTAAAGCGGCACGCGAGCTGGGTTTAGAACGTCGTGAGACAGTTCGGTCTCTATCCGCCGCGCGCGTCAGAAGCTTGAGGAAACCTGTCCCTAGTACGAGAGGACCGGGACGGACGAACCTCTGGTTTACCAGTTGTCCCACCAGGGGCACGGCTGGATAGCTACGTTCGGACAGGATAACCGCTGAAAGCATCTAAGCGGGAAACCTCTTCCAAGACCAGGCTTCTCACCCTTTTAGAGGGATAAGGCCCCCCGCAGACCACGGGATTGATAGGCCAGACCTGTACACCTAGTAATAGGTTCAGGGAACTGGTACTAACCGGCCGAAAACTTACACACACCCCAACAAAAGTGGGGTAACAAACAAAACCATGTGTAAGAAAAAAGACGCACAACACATTGCCCGCAACCACATATTCACAGCAGATCAAACAATATTTTGACTGCACCCCACCACCAAAACACACCCACAGATTTCCCCCACGAGGGGGTCACTGAAAAGTGAATAGAGTTACGGCGGCCATAGCGGTAGGGAAACGCCCGGACCCATCCCGAACCCGGAAGCTAAGCCTACCAGCGCCGATGATACTACCCTTTCGGGTGGAAAAGTAGGACACCGCCGAACACAATTTAAAGCCCTCGGCCCTCCAATCCTAGATTGGAGGGCCGAGGCATTTGTGTATTCAGGAATTTTCGTGCCTGACAAAAACCCTCCGCACGTTTTCAGAACAGTGCCGGCGAATTCCTGCTCTTCTCCATTTCCAGGAGCGCCCTTTTCTTGTCCAGTCCGCCGCCATAACCGGTGAGATTGCCATTGGCGCCGATCACTCGATGGCACGGCACGATGATGCCCACCGGATTATGACCATTGGCCAATCCCACGGCCCGGTATGCGGTGGGCGAGCCGACCTGCTCGGCTATTTCGCCGTATGACCGCGTTTCGCCGAAAGGAATGGTCAACAGCGCCTGCCACACCTTGCGTTGGAATGCAGTCCCCGTCAGTTCGAGTTCCAGGTCGAAATGCGTGCGGGTACCGGCGAAATAGGCATTCAACTGTTCTACCGCCTCGGGAAAGGCGTGTTCGTCGGGCTGCCAGTCGGCGCGGTCCGGCTCGTAGGTCTGATCCACCATACGAAGGTGCATCAATCGTCCGTCTCGCCCCGCCAACGTGAGCGGCCCCACGGGGCTGTCGATCGAGCGGAACCTCATCATCGTTTCTCCTGCTGGTTCTCGGTGGGCGGCCAGTCGTTGACGGCATGGTCCAATGCGGTCCACAGATGTTGGGTGGCGTAGGCACGCCAAGGGCGCCATCGCGTGCTGTGCGCGGTGAGGGCGGCCGCTGCGGCAGGCAGCCCGACCGACGCGGCTGCCGCCCTGACGCCGAGATCGGTGACGGGGAAGGCGTCCGGGTCTCCGAGTCCGCGCATCGCGACCACTTCGGCCGTCCACGGACCGATCCCTGGCAACGCCAGGAGCTGGGCCCGGGCCCGGTTCCAGTCGACGCCGGCGTCGAGCTCCACCTCGCCGGCGGCGAGGGCGGTCACCAGGGCGATGAGGGTTTGGCGTCGCGCCCCGGGCATGGCCAACCGGTCCGGGTCCATCTCGCTCAGTTGGTCCACCGTGGGGAACGTATGTGTCAGGGCGCCACCTGCATCTGCGATCGGGGTGCCGTACCGGACCGCAAGCCGGTGGGCATGCGTGCGCGCGGCCTTGAGGGATACCTGTTGCCCCAGGACCACCCGGATCGCGAGTTCGTCTTCGTCCACCGTGCGCGGTATGCGCTGCCCAGGTGCCTTGGCCACCAACGGAGCGAGGTGCGAGTCGGTGCTCAGCGCCTCCACCACTGCTGTCGGATCGGCATCGAGATCGAGCAGCCGCCGGCAGCGGGCGATCGCCGCCGACAAGTCACGGAAGTCGTCGACCACCAGGCGGCAGCGGACATGGTCTGGCTGCGGTGTCAGGCTCACCACTGCGGACCCGAAGGCAAGGCGAAGCGTCCGGCGATAGGCACCGTCGCGGACCTCCTCGACGCCGGGTACCGCGCTCGCGGCCAGATGCCCGAACAGTCCTTCGAAGGCGAACGGCGTCCGGAGCGGCAGCCGTAACGACAGAACATCGGAGGTGGCATGGTCCTCGCGGCCGAACCTGGTCCGCGCCCGTCGGCGCAAGTCGGTGGGGGTGAGGGCGCAGACCTCACGCACGGTGTCGTTGAACTGGCGGATGCTCGCGAACCCGGCGGCGAAGGCGACGTCACCGAAGGGAAGGTCGGTCGTCTCGATGAGGATGCGCGCGGTCTGGGTGCGCTGCGCCCGGGCCAGCGCCAGCGGATTGGCGCCGACTTCGGCCTGGAGGAGCCGTTCCAACTGTCGGGTGGTGTAGCCGAGGTGGGCCGCCAGTCCGGTGACGCCGGACCGATCGACGGTGCCGTCGGCGATCAGCCGCATGGCGCGGGCGACCACATCGCCGCGGACATTCCATTCCGGAGACCCCGGCGACGCATCGGGGCGGCACCGCTTACAGGCTCGGAAGCCCAAGCGCTGCGCGGCCGCCGCCGTCGGATGGAACTGGACGTTGCGGGCCAGTGGCGGACGGACGGGGCAGCTTGGGCGGCAATAGATTCCAGTGGTGAGTACGGCGGTGACGAACCAGCCGTCGAAGCGGGCATCCTTGGACTGGACGGCCCGGTAACAGCGGTCGAAATCGTCGTGCATGCATTCAGCCTTACACGCACCCACCGACACTACTAGCGGGAAAACGACATCAAGGTGGCGGCGCGTACTGCACCGCGGTCATCGCCGCCCTCCCCACGGGGGACTGCTCGGTGTCACGGTGGTGCGGGCCGACGTACCCACCACGCCGAATCGATGTACCCGATCCGGTGGGCCGATGGTCCGCACAGCGGACACCCGAAGGTGTACGGCCTCGACCCAGCGCCGGATGCGTTCGGCCACGGCCATCCATCCGGGTCCGTGCATCGCGTCGTGCCGCAGGCCGGGCATCAGTTCGGCTTTGGTGTGGTAGTCGCGGGCCAAAGACCGGGCCACCGCGGGGTCCCAGGAATCCCGGCTGCCGTCGATGACCAGCAGTGGGGTCAGCGTGTCATGGGGCCTGAGCAGTCGCAGCTTCGGTCTGGGTTCCTGCGTCGGGTCCAGAGCGGGGGACAGTGCGCGCAGGGCGCCGTCGTCCCTATCGGCGTAGCACGCTTCGACAAGTGCATCCGCAGTGCCCGCCCCGAAGAGCAGATCACGCAGGCGGGTTCCGCGCATCATCGCCGACAGGTGAGTGGGCGATGGGGCGGAGCAGAGCAACACCGCCGCCGGAGTGCGGTGTGTGCGTAGGTATTCCTGGACGATGTACCCGCCGGTGGCATGGCCGATCAGGATCGGTGCGGATGGCAGATCGGCGACGAGGGCGTGGACGCGATTGACGCGGTCGGCGATGGAAGCGCCGCGCCCCCTCCCGTGCATGTCCGGGGCGATGGCGCGGTAACCGCGGTCGGCGAAGTAGTCCAGGAAATGCTCGTCCCAGCACTGAGTCGAGTGGCCGGCGCCGTGGATGAACACCAGCGCCGGGCGGGCTGACGACGCCGAGCCCTTGTCGATCTTCTGCCGCAGCGGTCGAGTCGTATCTGGATTCATGCGTCGCCGCGGCGCCGTGCACTGGCACCGACCCAGGCTGACCGCCACGCCATGCGCGTGATACCCGTTGTCATGTGTCTCCCCCCGTGGTGTCACCTTGTGCAGCCCTGCCGGTCCTCCCGTACCGCGGGCCGCGAATCTGACCAATACTGACATGCCAGTCGACTAATTGCCAGAAGGTTGCTGCGGCGCGCTGACGACTCCGGTGCATAAAGTTGCACTCAGGAAAATTCTGTGCCACCGTCGACGGATCGCCGACGTGCGAATTCGCCAAGTTACGGCCAATGGGGGGCGTACAGACGTGGTCATAGCTGCTGTTGGTCGTCCTCTGGTGACGATCTCGCCGAAACGGCAACTGAAACATGATTGCTGTACTGATATGCGGGCGTGAGGATGCCTGACGATCGGCAGCCGCAGGGCCGGGTGGCCCGCGGCGCGCGCCTGAGCAAAGTGGCGGTCACCCACGTATCGCGCGGGGCCCTGCGGCGGGCGCGAGAACCGTTCATGTCCGACGACGAGAAGGCCGCCGCCCGGGATGCCGAGGTGCTGCGGCTTGCCGACGATCTGGTGTCGGCGCTCGGCGCGATGAAGGGCGCCGCGATGAAACTCGGGCAGGCGCTGTCGCTGCTGAACCTCGGGCTCAGCTCGGCGGAGGCGCGCGATGAGTTCTCCCGGCGGCTGGCCCCGCTGTACCGGCGCGCCCCCGCGGTCGCCAATGCGGCCATGTTCGGAGTCATCGATCGCGAACTGGGGGACCGGCGAAGGCAGTTGGTGTCCATCGAACCCGAACCGCTGGCGTCGGCCTCGCTGGGACAGGTCTACCGCGGTGTGCTCGACGACGGCAGGGCGGTGGCCATCAAGGTGCAGTACCCGTCGGCCCAGTCATCGGTGCGCGCCGACCTGAAAAACCTTGCGCTGCTGGTCCGTCTGCGGTCCCGCGATTTACCGAATGTGGGCCTCGAGGAGTTGGTCGACGAACTGAGCGACCAGATTCTGCTCGAATTGGATTATCGGCGGGAGTTCGCCAATCACCGCCAGGTGTACCAGGACCACCTCGGCCATCCGGTGTTCCGTATCCCTGAACCCATTGAAAGTCTCTGTACGGCAAAGGTACTGACCAGTGAGTATCTGGACGGCACCACGCTCGACCAACTCGGTCCGGTGCGCCCGGAAGTGGCGGACCACCTCGGTGAGGCCGTCTACCGTTTCTACTGCGGTGGTGTGCACACCACCGGGCGGTTCTGCGCCGATCCCCATCCGGGCAACATCGTGGTGCTTGCCGACGGTGCGGTGGGATTCGTGGATTTCGGACTGTACCTGACGATGGACTCGGCGCAGCTCGAGCTGGAACGGAAGGTTCTCGGTGCGGTGCTCGCCGGGGATTCGCGGACGGCCTATGAGTTCGCCCGCGCCGGTGGGTTCATCGTCGACGAGACGTCGATGCCCGAAGAGATGGTGATGGACTACCTGACCACTGTGGCTGCTTGGCATCTTGCGCCAGGTGTGGTCACGATAACTCCCAAGGTCGCCTACCGGTCGCTGTCCCAGGCGATCCTGCCTCGCTCGGAGTTCCGCAAAGGCATGTACCGCCAACGAGTTCCGCGTGAGCACCTGTTCTCGCGCCGAACCGAGATGAGTGTGTGTGCGCTACTGGGCGATCTGCAGTCCAGTGGGCCCTGGCGGGCGATCTCGGAAGAGTGGATTCTGGGCGGGGAGCCGGCCACCGCGATGGGTCGGCGTATCGCACAGTGGGAGTCAACGAGGTTGCGGTAGGCCGCGCATCCCGTGCAGAAGGTAGTTGGTGCACAGCGCCGTGGCTTCCTCGACGTCCACCTCGTCGGCGCCGCCGACCAGGGCCGGCAGCACCGTCGTGATGATCGCGGACACCGCAGCTTGTCCCGCGACATCCAGATCGAGATCGCGATGCACCCAGCCTTGTTCACGGCCGTGCTCGAAGAGCCGGGTGAACTGCTGGGCCGCGCGCTGATAGGTGGTGAGGGTGGCGGCGAGTGCGGCGTCATCGACCCCGGCGGCGGTCAGTGCGATGAATGCCATGAACTCGGCGCGCTCGACGAAATAGGCTATGGCGCCGGAGATCCGAAGCTGGAACTGGGCAATGAAGTCCTCGCGGGCGGCCGGTGGCGGCGCACCTTCGGTCGGGCTGACCGTGGCGAGGATCTCGGCTTCGGTGTTCGCTTGGATGGCGGTGAGGACGTCGCGCTTGTTGCGGAAATAGTTGTAGAACGTGCCGTGGCTGGCGCCGGCGGCTGCCGCGATCTCGGCGACGTCGACCTCGCGGTAGCCGTTCGCCATGAACAACTCGACGGCCGCCGCGTACAGCTGCGATGCGCGATCGGAGGCCGGCGTTGCGGTCATTCGGCCGCCCCCTCCGGGACTGTCAGCACGCCACGATCGACCAACGCCTGCGCCGATTGCAGGAAGTGCGTGCGCTTGGCAGCGTCGGAATCACCGAGGAGCGTCATCACCAGGCCGGGGCCGATCATGCCGATCGCGAGACGGCCCATGCGCGTCCATTCGCCGTCGTCATCGGTCGACGGTGCCAGATGGTGCAGGCCACGGGATAGTTCGGCGTCCAGCATGGAGTACAGCCCGGTGACCCGTTCGCGCAGTTCCGGGTCGATCGCACTGCATTGCACGGTGATCAGTTTGAGTAGTCCGGGCTCGCGGTCGACCAGTTCGAAAAGGCGCGTGCCGACAGTCTCCACCAATTCACGTGCCTGTTCGCGGTCGGCCAGGGCCAGCGTGAGTTCTTCGAAGGAGAGGGCGTGCACAGTTTTCTCCACCGCGAAATCGAAGACGTGATCCAGGATCTCGCGTTTGCTGGTGAAGTACCGGTAAATGGTGCCGTGGCCGATTCCGGCATGAGCCGCGATATCGGCGATGGAGGTGTCGTCATACCCCTTCTGGGTGAACACCGCGAACGCCGCTGAGACGATGGCCTTGCGCCGGGCCTCTTGTAGCCCCGCGGTCTTCGGCCGGCCACGTCGTGGTGTAGTGCCCTCGACCGCGGCATCCGACCCTTGCACCCGGCGAGTGTACAGCGATCCTGTGCTGAACTTCTCGGGTAACCCGCGGACTCGAAGTCGGGCACATCGGGAATTCACGAGGGTGGTCAGTCGCGTCGCGCCTGACCACCGTCGCGCCCCCTCGACACCTGGGGTGGACCCGCGGCCGATTGTCACACCACCATCGGCGGCCACCTCAGGGATGCAAAGATTGACATATCAATCATGGTTGTGCAAGTTTGCTCCGCTCGTGAAGTGTGAGTCGGTGTCACGCGAATGCCGAGAGAGCCTGTCCGGACGGGTGGTCTCGGGCGCATCCAGTATCGAACGTTTGGATTTGCCGCGGTTTCGGCACTGCTATACAGGTTTGTGACCGTCGTCACAGAAGAGGTGCAGATTGTCCAGCAGCGCAGCATTCATCGGACGGATCGGCGGGTTGGCCGTGGCCTTGGGGATCGGGGCCGCGATCGCCAACTCCCCGGGTAGCGCCGCCGCGGAGACTCCTTCCGACGCACCCGCGGCCGGCGTGAGCCAGCCGGGCGCGGACCACACCCCTGCCTCCGCAACCACAGCCTCCGCAACCCCGCCCAAGGCCGATGCCGAACCCGCACCATCCAACGGCGGCACCGCCGCATCGTCGACGGCCGGGCGAAGCCCTCGGACCTCGACGTCGCGGCGGCCGCTCGTACGAGCCCAGCGCACGCTGTCGCGTCTTGTCACGGCGAAGGGAGTGCCGCGTGCCACCAAGCCCGACGACGAGGCGCCGGATCGCCCACGAGGGCCCGAGGACACTCCGGCCGCCGTGGCCCTTGCCGGTGTGGCACGCCGCGAAATCGGTCATGACAACGACACCGCTTCCCACGCCCGCACTGCCACGGCGGCGACCACTGCCACGGCAAAGGTTGCCGCGGTCACCGCGCAGCCGGCTGGGGCGACGAGTCCGCTGGGCACCCCGGACCAGCTCGCGGCGGAGAAGCTGGCCAAGCGCGTCGTCAACACGTTGCCGGTCGCGTTGGTGAAGCTCGCCCTGCGTGCCGGATTCCTGTCGGCTGCCAAGCAGCAGTTCGACAAGGTCGGCGGACCGGACCAGGGGAACCTCGATCGCCTGGACGCCGCGGTGAATGCGTACGCCATGGCATCCGCCTTCCAGCAGCAACTGCTCAACTCGGCCGAACCCACCGTCGTCATGCAGGTGGCCCCGCCGCACACCTGGTCCGATCAGCCCGGCGAGGCCGTTCCCGCCTCCCGCATCCTGTACGACAACCCGGACACCATCTACCGCTTCATGGGAGTCAACGGCGCGTCGAAGTACGTGATCACCGGGCGGTTCGCCGACCCTGCCCACGTGCCGGCCGACACCACGTTCAGCGTGCTGACCGGTCTGACCGGGGACACCGCGGCGGTGCTCACCAAGGACAACTTCACGGTCAACCCCGACGGTACGTTCACCGTCACCGCGGACTCGACGCCGGCCAACGGGCGCGTCAACCATCTGCAACTACCCGCCGACGCCACCCTGATCGCGACACGCAACACGTTGTCGGACTGGGGCACCGAGGTGCCGATGAGCCTGGATATCACCCGCGTCGGAGGTCCGCCGAACAGCTTGTTCAGCCAGCTCGGCGGTTTCGCCATACCGCGGATCGGACCGGCCGTGGTGCGCAATCCCGTTCTGACGAAACTGGTTTCGCTGATCCCGCCGCTCCCATCCGTACCGCCGGTCCTGCGCGGCGCGGTCACCGCGGTGATCATGGCGCTCGGCATTCAACGCGAGGCCACCTATATCGCCGTCGCCACCACGGATCCGGCCACCGGGCAACGCCAGGAACCCAACGTGCTGCGCAACCCGACCCGCAACGCCGAGTTCCTGGCCACCCAGCTGCAGAGTGCGGGTTACTTCCAGCTCGCCGACGATCAGGCCCTGGTGCTCACGATCAACCCGGACGGTGCCGGATATTTCGTCGTCCCGGTGACCGACGACTGGACCGTCACGAAGGACTACTGGAACGAACAGACCAGCCTCAACATCTCCCAGGCGACACCCAACGGGGACGGGACCTACACGATCGTGGTGTCGCCGACCGATCCCGGTGTGGCGAACTGGGTTTCCACCGGTGGACTGCATCAGGGCACCCTCTCCATCCGCTTCCAGGTACTGCAGGACGGGACATCCCCGACCGTCCGCTCTCAGCTGGTGACCTTGGGCGAGCTCGGCGACGTGCTGCCCCCGGACACGACGTACGTCAGCGCCGCCGACCGGGCCGCGCAGCTCGCCGCCCGCAAGAACGGATTCGACAACCGGTTCGCGCCTTACCCGCAGCCGTAGACTCTGCGGTTGTGGCCGCACTGGTACAGCAGTATCTGGACCTGATCCGATCCGAGCACGCCGGGGTGGCCGAGGGCGCGCTGGCCAGCTACATCCCGGAGCTGACCACTGTCGACCCGGACGGATTCGGCGTCTCGCTTTCCTCCTCCGATGGATTTGTCTACGAATCAGGGGATGCGGCACTGGAATTCACCATCCAGTCGATCTCCAAGCCGTTCACCTACGCGCTCGCCCTGGATCAGATCGGGCAGCGGGCGGTCGATGCGAAGATCGGCGTCGAACCGTCCGGTGAGGCGTTCAACGAGATCAGCGTCGACCCTGCGACCAAGACACCGAAGAACCCGATGATCAATGCCGGTGCGATCGCGGCCGTGTCGCTGGTTCCGGGTGCCACACCGGATGAGAAGTTCGCACTGATCCGAGAGTTCTACTCGGCGTTCGCGGGCAGACAGCTGGAGATCGATCCGCAGGTGTACGCATCGGAGAAGCGCACCGGCAGTCGCAACCGCGCGATCGCCTACATGCTGGCCAGTTTCGGTGTGCTCGACGGTGATCCCGACGACGTACTCGACGTGTACTTCAGGCAGTGCTCGTTCAACGTCACGACCACCGACCTGGCCCGGATGGCCGCCACGCTGGCCCGCGGCGGTATCAATCCGATGACCGGCCGCCGGGTCACCGACGCCGCGGTGGTCAGGCGCACCTTGTCGGTGATGGTGACGTGCGGGATGTACGACGCGGCCGGTGACTGGGTGAGTGCGGTCGGCATGCCGGCCAAGAGTGGGGTGGGCGGCGGGATCGTGGCAGTGCTGCCTGGACAGGTGGGCATCGGTGTCTATTCGCCGCTACTGGACGCCAAGGGCAACAGTGTGCGGGGAGTTCGGTTGTGCCGCAGTCTGTCCGAGCAGCTGGGGCTGCACTTCCTGACCGTGTCGCGGGATTCCCGCGCCACCCTGCGGGCCGTCTACCAGCCACACGACAACATCCGCGTCTACGAGACGCATGGTGATCTGCTGTTCTGCGGGGCGGAGCAAGTGGTGCGCACCGTCGACCGCGGCTGCGACGATTTCAGGGTGGGGATCCTGGATGTCTCGCGGGTCGACGACATCGACGACGCGGCCAGGGGCCTGCTGTCCGGGATGAGTGCGGCGCTGCGCGACCGTGGCAAGGCCGGGCTGATCGTGGACCCTGACCGTGTGGTGATCCCCGACGGGTCCGAGTTCGAGAACATCCGGTACGCGACCATCGAGCAAGCCGTGGACGCCGCCCAGACATTCATCCGTGAGCAGTTCTCAGACCGGTAGTGCCAGCCGGGTCGGCGCGTCCAGCCCGCGCAGGGTGACTCTGTCACCCAGAGTCCAATGGGCGCTTTCGGTTTCGGTGGCACCGCGCAGCGTGTCCGAAGACGCCACCAGATGGCCGGGTACCGACTTGGCGAATTCGCACAACCGGGCGGCCTCGTTGACCGGCTCGCCGATGACGGTGTACTCGAATCGGTCCTTGGCGCCGACGTTGCCCGCCACCACCTGACCCGCCGTCACACCGATACCGGCTTTCAACTCGGGGACCTCGGCGCGGAGCCGGGTGGCGATGGCCCGAGCGGCCCCCAGCGCCTCGTCCTCGGGGTTCGGCAGTGAGACGGGCGCACCGAATACCGCCAGCACCGCGTCGCCCTCGAACTTGTTGACCAGGCCGTGATGGCGGTCCACCTCGTCGACGATGACCGCGAAGAAACGGTTCAGCAGCGCGACCACCTCGACCGCCGGGCGGCTGGTCACCAGCGCGGTCGAGCCGATCACGTCGACGAAAATCACTGCGGCATGGCGTTCTTCACCGCCGAGTTGAGGCCGTTCCTTCTCCGCGAGCGCCGCGACCTCGCGTCCGACGTGCTGGCCGAACAGGTCGCGTACGCGTTCGCGCTCGCGCAGGCCGACGACCATGGCGTTGAAGCCGCGCTGGAGTTGGCCGAGTTCGGTGCCGTCGAAGACGACCAACTCGGTGTCCAGATCGCCCCGTTCCACCCGGTTGAGCGCGGCGCGTACGACGCGCACCGGGGTGGCGGTGAGCCAGGACAGGATCCACATCAGGATGAAGCCGAACACCAGCGCGAACGTCGCGAGGATCATCACCGCGACGGTGAACTGCGTCGGTGACACGATGTGCAGCGAGAGCGTGATGATCGCGGCCAGCAGGATGCCCAGCACGGGCACCCCCGAGCCGAGCGCCCAGACCGTCAGGGTCCGGCCCATGATGCCGGGGGCGAACCGCCGCGGCGGGGGACCGACCTCGAGGGCCTGTGCGGCCACCGGTCGCAGGGCGAACTCGGTGAACAGGTAGCAGCTTGCCGAGACCACGATGCCGGGAAAGCTGATGCCGAGCAGCACCTTCGGGATGTAGTTGGTGTCCTGCAGTCCGTACAACACGGTCAGCACGACGGTGCCGCCGCCCCACAGCGCCAAGAGCACGCGGGTGAGCCGCCACGGCGCGAAGAACGTGTTGCGCTGATCTTGCGGCGTCGGTTCTCGTTCCTCGATCGCCCACCGGACGTTGTTGATGACCCGGTTGGTCGCCCAGACGACTCCGACGATGAAGGCCAGCACGATGTAAGCCGGTGCCACCGCGAACGTGATCCATCGCACCCGTGCGTCGAACACGCTGGGAACCGGGAAGGTGACCGTGACGACCAGGACGGCCACACCGACACCGATGAGATTGGCCCCGAGTGCGAACGTGGTGAGGATGGTCTGGATGCGTACGCGGCGGCGTTGCTGGGTCTCCGAAACGCGACCGAGAATCCATGATCCGTAGGCCGGGGTGCTCGGCACCCGGCTGCTCTGGCTGGTCACCTTCTCCAACACCAGCCCGAGTCTTTGCGCGGTGCTCTTCTTGGCCGTCATCGTGGCGTCAGCCTAGTGACAACGCCCGGGCAATCTATGGTGGTTCGGTGCGCCTCGTCATCGCCCAATGCACCGTCGATTACGTCGGACGCCTCACCGCCCATCTGCCGTCGGCCCGTCGGCTGCTGTTGTTCAAGGCCGACGGCTCGGTGAGCGTGCACGCCGACGACCGTGCCTACAAGCCGCTGAACTGGATGAGCCCGCCGTGCTGGGTCACCGAGGGCGTCCCGGACGCCTCGGCCGACGGCGCCGAGATGGTGTGGGTGGTGGAGAACAAAGCGGGGGAACAGCTTCGCATCACCGTGCAGGACGTCGAGCACGACTCCAGTCATGAGCTCGGGGTGGACCCGGGATTGGTCAAGGACGGTGTCGAGGCACACCTGCAGGTGCTGCTCGCCGAACACGTCGAACTGCTCGGGGCGGGGTTCACTCTGGTGCGCCGCGAGTACATGACGGCGATCGGCCCGGTGGACCTGATGTGCCGGGATGAGACCGGTCGGTCGGTGGCCGTGGAGATCAAACGGCGCGGTGAGATCGACGGCGTGGAACAGTTGACCCGTTATCTGGAGCTGCTCAACCGCGATACCGTGCTGGCGCCGGTGAGTGGTGTCTTCGCCGCCCAGCAGATCAAGCCGCAGGCCCGTACGCTGGCCGAGGATCGCGGAATTCGTTGTGTCGTACTGGATTACGACAAGATGCGTGGGATGGACAACGACGAGTTCCGGCTGTTCTGATGGGCCGTCGCCCGAACCGGCGCGCGCAGCCGGTGCGGCCGCTGCCGTCGCCGCCGCGGGTCGAAGCGGGGCCGGACGGCTACGACTACCACGTCCGGCCGGTGCCGGCGGCGCGTGCCGAGAAGACCTACCGCTGTCCCGGTTGCGATCACGAGATCAAGCCGGGGACCGCGCATGTGCTGGTGTGGCCGGCGGGTCCGGGCGGTGTTGAGGCCGATATCGACGACCGTAGGCACTGGCATACGCCGTGCTGGGCCAACAGGGCCAACCGAGGCCCGACCCGCAAGTGGAGCTAGTGGCTCGTCAGTGGTCGCTGGAGGCGGCGGGTTCGACGAGTTCGATCAGCACACCGCCGGCATCCTTGGGGTGGACGAAGTTGATCCGCGAGTTCGCGGTGCCGCGCCGCGGCGCGTCGTAGAGCAGCCGGACGCCGTCGGCGCGCAGGCGCTCGGAGAGGGCGTCGATATCGCTGGTGCGGTAGGCCAGCTGCTGCAGGCCGGGGCCGCGGGTATCGATGAACTTGGCGATGGTGGACTTCTCGTCCAACGGGGAGAGCAACTGGATCTGCGCGCTGCCCTTGGCCGCGCCGCGCACCGAGAGCATGGCCTCGCGGACGCCCTGCTCCTCGTTGACCTCCTCGTGCAGCACGATCATGCCGAGGTGGTCGTGGTACCACTTGATCGCGGCGTCCAGATCCGGCACGGCGATACCGACGTGGTCGATGGCGGTCACCAGTGCGCTGGCAAGGGCCGGACGGGTGTCGACGTGCTCGGTGGTCATAGACTAAAAGTAACCTGACATAGTCGATTTTATGCCTGTGTGATAGGCCACACTAAGCTCGTTCGGCGCGCTTTACATAACCTTTGGAGGATGGACATGACGACCTCGGTGATCGTGGCGGGCGCCCGCACCCCGGTGGGCAAGCTGATGGGCTCGCTCAAGGACTTCTCGGGTACTGATCTGGGGGCGATCGCCATCAAAGGTGCGCTGGAGAAGGCGGGTGTGGACGCCTCCGTCGTGGACTACGTGATCATGGGTCAGGTGCTGACCGCCGGTGCCGGTCAGATGCCGGCACGCCAGTCCGCCGTCGCCGCCGGGATCGGCTGGGATGTGCCCGCCCTGACCATCAACAAGATGTGCCTGTCGGGTATCGACGCCATCGCGCTGGCCGATCAGCTGATCCGCGCCGGCGAGTTCGAGGTCGTGGTCGCCGGTGGCCAGGAATCGATGAGCCAGGCCCCGCACCTGCTGCCCAAGAGTCGCGAGGGCTTCAAGTACGGCGACACCACGCTGGTGGATCACCTGGCTTACGACGGTCTGTACGACGTGTTCACCGACCAGCCGATGGGCGCGCTCACCGAGCAGCGCAACGATGTCGACCAGTTCACCCGCGCCCAGCAGGACGAACTGGCCGCCCAATCGCACCAGAAGGCCGCGGCGGCCTGGAAGGACGGCGTATTCGCGGATGAGGTCGTGCCGGTGCAGATCCCGCAGCGCAAGGGTGACCCGCTCGAGTTCAATGAGGATGAGGGCATTCGCGCCAACACCACCGCCGAATCGCTGAGCGGACTCAAGCCCGCCTTCCGCAAGGACGGCACCATCACCGCCGGTTCGGCCTCGCAGATCTCCGACGGAGCCGCGGCGGTCGTCGTGATGAGCAAGGCCAAGGCGCAGGAGCTCGGGCTGAGCTGGCTGGCCGAGATCGGTGCGCACGGTGTGGTCGCCGGTCCGGACTCGACGCTGCAGAGCCAGCCGGCCAACGCGATCAAGAAGGCCATGGCGCGCGAGGGCATCACGGTCGATCAACTCGATGTCGTCGAGATCAACGAGGCGTTCGCCGCGGTGTCGCTGGCGTCGGCCCGCGAATTGGGGTTGGACGAGGCGGCTGTCGCTGCCAAGGTGAACGTCAACGGCGGCGCCATTGCCATCGGCCACCCGATCGGGATGTCCGGTGCCCGGATCACCCTGCATGCGGCGCTGGAGCTGGCACGCAAGGGCTCGGGTTACGCCGTCGCCGCGCTGTGCGGAGCCGGTGGCCAGGGCGACGCGCTGATTCTGCGCCGCCCCTGAGCGCGTTCTCAACCTTCAACGACAGGGCGTAGTAGCTCAGTGCTTGCTCGGGCACAATGGGCCCTATGGCACGCATGGTCAGCGGTGAACGCGCCGCGAGTTGGTTCCGGCTGGTGGCCGGCGCCGAAGCCGTCAGCTGGGTCGGTCTGCTGGTGGGGATGTACTTCAAATACCTGGGTACACCCCGCACCGAGATCGGCGTGAAGGTGTTCGGCCCGATCCACGGTGGCATCTTCATCGCCTTCGTGGTGCTGGCGCTGCTGGTCGGGTTGGCCCACAAGTGGTCGTTGTCCACCTGGACAGCGGCATTGCTGGCCAGCATCGTGCCGTTGGCGAGTGTGATCTTCGTCATCTGGGCGGATCGCACCGGCCGGCTGGGTGTCCGAAGCGACGGGAAGACAACGCGGGGCGAACCAGCCGGGTCGAGCGCGCCGGCGACGTGACAGACTTGTCGATGTGACACGACCCCGGTCTTCTCTGGGCCCCGCGCTGGCTGGCGCGGTCGATCTGTCGGCCCTCAAGCAACCTCCGCCCTCACAAGCCGCCGCCGCGGGCCCGTCGGGTGCCGTTCAGGTAACCGAAGCCAACCTCGAAGCCGAGGTCCTGGTCCGTTCCGGCGAGAAACCCGTGGTGGTGCTGCTGTGGACCCCACGCAGCGAGGCCAGCGCCGCGCTCGGCGACGCCTTCGCCGAGCTGGCCGCGGCCGACGGCGGCAGCTGGGTGCTGGCCATGGTCAACGTCGACACCACCCCGCGGGTGGCGCAGATGTTCGGCGTGCAGGCGGTACCCACCGTGGTGGCAGTGGTCGGCGGGCAGCCGGTCGCCAGCTTCCAGGGGCCGCAGCCGCCCGAGCAGCTGCGGCGGTGGATCGACTCACTGCTGCAGGCCGCGGGCAACCCCGGCGGCGGGGGAGACGAGGCCGAGCAGGTCGACCCCGAAGTGGAGGCCGCCCGCGCGCATCTGGACAACGGTGACTTCGACGCCGCCCTGGCCGCCTATCGGGCGATTCTCGCGGCCAAGCCCAACGACGCCGAGGCCACCGGGGCGATCCGGCAGATCTCGTTCCTGCAGCGGGCCACCACGCACAGTCCCGACGCCGTGGCGGCGGCCGACGCCGCCCCCGACGCTATCGAGGCCGCATTCGCCGCCGCCGATGTCGAGATCCTGCAGCAGAGCGTCGCACCGGCGTTCAACAGGCTGATCGCGCTGGTCAAGCGGACCGCGGGCGATGACCGCACCAAGGTGCGGACCCGCCTGATCGAACTTTTCGAACTGTTCGACGCCGCCGACCCGGATGTCATCGCGGGCCGGCGCAACCTGGCCAACGCCCTGTACTGACCGGCCGGATCAGGCCGGTTCGAACCAGAGCGCGGCCAGCGGCGGCAGCGACATCACCGCCGACGCGGGACGGCCGTGCCAGGGCTGTGCGGTGGCCTCGACAGAGCCGAGATTGCCCAGCCCGGCACCGTTGTAGATCGTCGCGTCGGTATTGAGCACCTCACGCCACGTCCCGGTATGGGGCAACCCGAGGCGGTACTGGGCATGCTCGCTTCCGGAGAAGTTGAACACGCAGGCCAGCACCGATCCGTCATCGCCGAAGCGCAGGAAGCTCAGCACATTGTTGGCCGAGTCGTTGGCGTCGATCCAGGAGTAACCGTCGGGAACGGTATCCCTGGACCACAGGGCACGACGGCTGCGGTACAGCCGGTTGATATCGGCGACCAGCTGCTGGATGCCGGTGGAGAAGCTCTGTTCGCCCAGCTGATACCAGTCCAGCCCACGTTCCTCGGACCATTCGGCGCGCTGCCCGAACTCTTGTCCCATGAACAGCAGCTGTTTACCGGGGTGTGCCCACTGGTAGGCCAGCAGGCTTCGGACGCCGGCGGCCTTGTTGTGGTCGTTGCCCGGCATCCGGCCCCACAGGGTGCCCTTGCCGTGCACCACCTCGTCGTGGCTGATCGGCAGCACGTAGTTCTCGCTGAACGCGTACAGCATCGAGAAGGTCATCTCGTGATGGTGGAAGCTGCGGTGGATGGGATCGCGGGCGATGTAGGCCAGCGTGTCGTTCATCCAGCCCATGTTCCATTTCATGGAAAAGCCAAGGCCGCCAAGGTTGGTCGGGCGGGTGACGCCGGGCCATGAGGTGGACTCCTCGGCGACGGTGACGATGCCCGGGTGGATCTTGTGCACCGTGGCGTTCATCTCCTGCAGGAACTGCACTGCTTCCAGATTCTCCCGGCCGCCGTATTCGTTGGGTGTCCAGCCGTCCGCGGGCCGCGAGTAGTCCAGGTACAGCATGGAGGCCACGGCATCGACCCGCAGCCCGTCGATGTGGAACTCCTGTAGCCAGTACAGCGCGTTGGCCACCAAGAAGTTGCGCACCTCGGGCCGGCCGAAGTCGAATACGTAAGTACCCCAGTCGAGTTGCTCGCCACGTCGGGGGTCGGCATGCTCGTAGAGGGCGGTGCCGTCGAACCGTCCGAGTGCCCAGGCGTCCTTCGGGAAATGGGCGGGCACCCAGTCGACGATGACACCGATCCCGGCCTGGTGCAGTGTGTCGACCAGGTGCCGGAACTCGTCGGGCGTACCGAGCCGTGAGGTCGGCGCGTAGTAGGACGTGACCTGGTACCCCCACGACCCGCCGAACGGATGTTCGGCGACCGGGAGCAACTCCACATGGGTGAAGCCCTGTGCCACCACGTATTCGGTGAGTTCGTCGGCCAGCTGGCGGTAGCTCAGGCCCGGCCGCCACGACATCAGGTGCACCTCGTAGGTGCTCATCGGCTCGAATACCGGGTTGCGCAGGGTGCGTCCGGCCATCCAGTCGCCGTCGCTCCACTCATACGAGCTGGTGTTCACCCGCGATGCGGTGTGCGGTGGCACCTCGGTGGCGAAGGCCATCGGATCGGCCCGGTCGGACACCACGCCGTCGGCGCCGTGTACCCGGAACTTGTACATGCCGTCGGTGGGGAAGCCGGGCCAGAACACCTCCCACACGCCGGACGAACCAAGGCTGCGCATCGGCGCCTCGATGCCATCCCAATGATTGAACTCGCCGATAAGGCTGACGCCCTTGGCATTCGGCGCCCACACCGCGAACGACACCCCGGGTACCGGGCCGTCGGCGGTGGTGAAGGTGCGCGGATGTGCGCCCAGCATCTCCCACAGCCGCTCGTGCCTGCCCTCGGCGAACAGGTGCATGTCCATCTCGCCCACCGTGGGCAGGAATCGGTACGGGTCGGCCACGGTGAGCACGGGCGCACCCGGATAGCCGAGCTCCAGTCGGTAGTCGATCAGTCCGGTGATCGGCACCGCCACCGCGAACAATCCGCCGTCGATATGGGTGGCCTCGTAGCGCACCCCGCCGATCACGGCGGCCACCGTCTCGGCGTGCGGGCGCAAGGCGCGGATGACGGTGTGGTCGCCGTATTCCTGGGCACCCAGGATGGAGTGCGGGTCGTGGTGCTCGCCGGTCAGCAGGCGGTGCAGATCGGCATCGTCGGGACGCAGGTGAGTGCTGGTGGCCGGGTTGATCCGGGTCATCGGCTCACTCCCTTCGCAGTAGGGTCATTCGGGCGTCGTGCGGGATCAGCGGCATGTTGATGACATGGGCGACGGTCCGGACGGGATCGAGGCGCACATAGTTGGACTGGCCCCATTGGTACTCCTCGCCGGTGATCTCGTCGCGAACCCAGAACCGTTCGTAGGCCTCCATGCCGAGTGCTTCCATGTCCAGCCACAACGTGCTCTCCTCCGGGCCGAAGGCGTTGAGGGTCACCACCACCAGGACGCAGTCGCCGCTGATCGGGTCGAACTTGCTGTAGGCCAGCAGCGCGTCGTTGTCGATATGGTGGAACTTGATCGTGCGCATCTGGGCCAGCGCCGGGTGCAGGCGCCGAATCTCGTTGAGCCGGGTCAGGAATGGTTCAAGAGACCGCCCCGAGGCGAGCGCCCCCTCGAAATCTCGTGGCCTCAGCTCGTACTTCTCGGAGTTCAGGTACTCCTCGCTGCCGGCGCGTACCGCTTCGTGTTCGAAGAGTTCGTAGCCGGAGTACACCCCCCACACCGGGCTGAGCGTGGCGGCCAGCGCGGCCCGGATGGCGAACATCCCGGGGCCGCCGTGCTGCAGTGATTCGTGCAGGATGTCGGGGGTGTTGACGAACAGATTGGGCCGGGCGCAGTCGGCGTACTTGGCGATCTCCTCGCCGAACTCGGTGAGCTCCCACTTGGCGGTGCGCCAGGTGAAGTACGAATAGGACTGGGTGAAGCCCAGTTTGGCCAAGCCGTACAACCGCACCGGCCGGGTGAACGCCTCGGAGAGGAACAGGACGTCGGGGCTCTCGTCTTTGACCTTACCGATCAGCCACGCCCAGAAGTTCGGTGGTTTGGTGTGCGGGTTGTCGACTCGGAAGATCTTGACGCCGTGCGAGATCCAGTAGCGCACCACCCGCAGGACCTCTTCGTAGAGCCCGGCCGGGTCGTTGTCGAAGTTCAGCGGGTAGATGTCCTGGTACTTCTTCGGCGGGTTCTCGGCGTAGGCGATGGTGCCGTCGGGCAGCACCGTGAACCACTCCGGATGTGTCTTGGCCCAGGGATGATCCGGTGCGCACTGCAACGCCAGATCCAGGGCCACCTCCAGGCCGTGATCGGTTGCCGCAGCGACGAAATCGTCGAATCCCTCGATCCCGCCGAGATCGGGATGGACCGCGTCGTGGCCGCCCTCGTCACTGCCGATCGCCCACGGTGACCCGACATCGCCGGGCGCGGCGGTCACCGAGTTGTTCGGACCCTTGCGATGGACCTTGCCGATCGGGTGGATGGGGGGCAGATACACCACGTCGAAACCCATCCGAGCGATGCGCGGCAACTCCTTGGCAGCACTGGCGAAGGTGCCGTGCACCGGCTTTCCCTCGCTGTCCCATCCACCGGTGGAACGCGGGAACATTTCGTACCAGGACGAGAACCGGGCCAGCGGCCGATCCACCCACACGCCGAATTGTTCACCACGGGTGAGTAATTCGCGCAGCGGGTATTTCCGCAGCAGGTCACCGACCGCGGGAGAGAGGGCAAGGCCGGCGCGGGTCAGCGGATCCCCCGGACTGCGCAGCGCCGCCGCCGCGTCCAGAAGTGGCTGTCGGTGCTCGCGTGGTACCCCGGTCGAGGCGCGCTCCAGCAGGTGGGCACCGACGAGGAGGTCATTGGACAGTTCGGTCTCGCCCTGCCCGGCGTCGAGTTTGGCGGTGACCGCCTTTCGCCAGGTGCTGATCGGGTCACCCCAGCCGTCTACCCGGAAAGTCCACAGCCCAAACCTGTCCGGCGTGAACTGGCCGTGGAACACATCGGGCGTGCGGCCCAGCGCCATGGGCAGCGCCAGGGGTTTGATCCGCGGTGGGGTGGCAGGGGCGGGCGGACTCGGTTTCATCCCCGGCGGATCGCTGACCAGCTGCGGATATGCCGAGCCGTGATAGCGCACCACCAGCGTTGCGGCCACCGCATCGTGGCCTTCGCGCCACACCGCCGCGCTGACGGGTACCACCTCGCCGACCACAGCCTTGGCGGGGAAACGCCCACCGGACAGCACGGGCGCTGCGTCATCGATCTCGATACGACCGGGCACCCATTCACTCCCTCATGCGGGCGCGGCTCTGTCGCCGCGCGTCGATGTCCACCGTAGTGGGCGGACTGGCACAGGGTGCCCGATGGAACCAGTCTGTAATCCAACCTCGGGAATCCGACCGCGGCCTGAATTTTCAGTAAGGTCAAGTCACGTGAAAGCTCTTCGCCGGTTCACCGTCCGAGCCCACCTACCCGACCGCCTCGGCGCGCTTGAGCGGCTGTCCAACAACCTGAGATGGTCCTGGCACAAGCCGACCCAGGACCTGTTCGCGGCGATCGACGCCGAGTTGTGGCAGCGGGTCGGGCAGGATCCCATCGCCCTGCTGGGCGGGGTCGATCCGAAACGCCTGGACGAGCTGGCGCTCGACGGCGGTTTCCTGGAACGCGTCGACCAGTTGGCGGAGGACCTGGACACCTATCTGACCCGGCCGCTGTGGTATCAGGAGAGACAGGCCGCCGGGGACGGGCTGCCCAGCGGGATCGCTTATTTCTCCATGGAGTTCGGCGTCGCCGAGGTCTTGCCGAACTACTCGGGTGGCCTGGGTATCCTCGCCGGTGATCACCTGAAATCCGCATCCGATCTGGGTCTGCCCCTGATCGGTGTCGGTTTGTACTACCGGTCCGGGTACTTCCGTCAGTCGCTGACCGCCGACGGCTGGCAACACGAGACCTATCCCTCGCTGGATCCACAGGGTCTGCCACTTCGGCTGCTGACCAGCGCTGACGGCGAACCGGTGTTGATCGATCTCGCGCTGCCCGAGGGTGCGCACCTGTCCGCTCACGTCTGGGTGGCCCAGGTGGGCCGAATTCCGTTGCTGCTGCTCGATTCCGATATCGGTGAGAACGAACACGACCTGCGTACGGTCACCGACCGGCTCTACGGCGGCGACCAGGAACACCGCATCCGGCAGGAGATCCTCGCCGGTATCGGTGGTGTCCGCGCCATCCGCGCCTACACCGAGATCGAAGGCCGCCCGGCCCCGGAAGTGTTCCACATGAACGAGGGGCACGCGGGGTTCCTGGGTGCCGAACGTATCCGTGAGCTCATCGACGCAGGACTGGACTTCGACACCGCGCTGACCGTGGTGCGCTCGTCGACGGTGTTCACCACCCACACCCCCCGTGCCCGCCGGTATCGACCGGTTCCCGGTGGACATGGTGAAACGCTACTTCGGGGCCGACGAGCGCTCGCGCGAGGAGCAGGCCGCAGGGCCGGGCGCTGGCGCGAATTCGCGTCTGCTGCCCGGAGTTCCCCTGGACCGGATCATCGCCTTCGGCGCCGAGGACGACCCGTCGAAGTTCAACATGGCGCATATGGGTCTGCGGCTGGCCCAGCGCGCCAACGGGGTGTCGCTCCTGCACGGGCGGGTCAGCCGGGGGATGTTCAACGAGCTGTGGCCGGGCTTCGACACCGCCGAGGTGCCCATCGGTTCCATCACCAACGGCGTGCACGCGCCGACGTGGGCCGCCCCGCAGTGGGTGGAACTCGCGCGCGACCTGATCGGCAGCGACAACCTGGACTCGCTGGGCGAGGCGGAGACCTGGCAGCGGCTGCAGCAGGTCGATCCGGGGCATCTGTGGTGGATCCGGTCACAGCTGCGTGCGGTCCTGGTCGAGGACGTCCGCGCCCGGCTGCGCCGGTCCTGGCTGGAGCGGGGCGCCTCCGAGGCGGAACTCGGCTGGATCGCCACCGCGTTCGATCCCGAGGTGCTGACCATCGGGTTCGCGCGCCGGGTGCCTACCTACAAACGGCTCACCCTGATGCTGCGTGACCCGGTCCGGCTGGAGAAGCTGCTGCTCGACGAGTCGCGGCCGGTGCAGTTGATCGTGGCCGGTAAATCGCATCCGGCCGATGACGGCGGCAAGGCGCTCATCCAGCAGATCGTGCGCTTCGCCGACCGTCCCGAGGTGCGGCACCGCATCGCGTTCCTGCCGGACTACGACATGTCGATGGCGCGGCTGCTCTATTGGGGCTGCGACGTCTGGTTGAACAATCCGCTGCGCCCGTTGGAGGCGTGCGGTACCTCGGGTATGAAGAGCGCGCTCAACGGCGGGCTGAACCTGTCCATCCGCGACGGGTGGTGGGACGAGTGGTACGACGGCGAGAACGGCTGGGAGATCCCGACGGCGGACGGCCTGGCCGACGAGAGCCGGCGCGATGACATCGAGGCAGGGGCCCTGTACGACCTGCTGGAATCATCGGTGACACCGAAGTACTACGAGCGCAACGAACACGGCGTGCCCGGTCGCTGGGTGGAGATGGTGCGCGACTACACCGAGAAGTACTACGCACCCGCGGCACAATCCCTGCGCGCCACGATCGAGCCCGCCGATGACGCGCCCGAGGTCCCGTTCGGTGCCGCCCGAGACCTGGCCGACTACCGGCGGCGGGCGTTCGAGGCGTGGCCGCGGATCCAGATCACCGATGTGGACAGCTACGGGCTGCCCGACACACCGGTACTGGGCAGCGAGCTGACCCTGACCGCGTCGGTGCACCTGGCCGGGCTGGCGCCCGAGGAAGTCGTCGTGCAGGCCGTGCTCGGCGGTGTGGACGCCGCCGACGTGCTGCAGAACCCGGTCACCGTCGAGATGACGTACACCGGTCCCGGTGAGGGCGGCAACCAGATCTTCTCGACCACGGCGCCGCTGCCCGCGGCCGGTCCCGTCGGCTACACCGTGCGCGTGCTGCCGTATCACCGGTTGCTGGCCGGCACCGGCGAACTCGGACTCGTCACGCTCGCGTGAGGGGGTTTCTCGACATCGCCGTGCCCGGCGGTCCGTATGCGCTGAACCCCGGACCCGACGGGGCCGTCTGGGTGACGCTGGTGCACAGCGGCGAGATCGCGCGCATCGCGCCCGACGGTGACCTCCGCGTCTATCCGGTGCATCCCGACAGCAAGCCGTCGATCATCGCCGCGGGCCCCGACGGTGCGCTGTGGTTCACCCGCAACGGTGACGACCGGATCGGTCGCATCGAGGTGGACGGTGCCCGAAGCGAGATCGAATTGCCTTATGGCAGTGCACCTTTCGGTCTTTGTGTGGGTCCCGATGGTGCGCTGTGGTTCACCGCGGCAGCCTCCGGGGCGGTGGGGCGGGTCGACGCGGGCGGTGCCGTGGACATGGTGGCCGTGCCCGGAGGGGGACCGTCGATGATCACCGCGGGACCCGACGGCGCCCTGTGGTTCACGCTCAACGGTGCCAGTGCGATCGGGCGGGTGGACATGGCGGGAAAGCTGAGCACCCGGCAGACTCCGACGCCGTCTGCCGGGCCGGTGGGGATCACCGCGACCCATGACGACGCGGTCTGGTTCACCGCCATCCGGGCCGACAAGCTCGGGCGGATCCCGATGAACGAGGCGATCCAGGAACTCGACCTGCCCGGCAAACCGCACGCGGTGGTGGCCGACCAGGCCGACGGGGTCTGGGTGAGCCTGTGGGGTGCCGACCAGTTGGCCCGGGTCGGTGCCGACGGCGAGGTCGCGACCATCGACCTGCCGCCGGGAAGCGAACCGCACGGGGTGGCGATGGCACCCGACGGTGCGCTGTGGGTGGCACTGGAATCGGGATACGTGTTGCGCCTGCCTGTCGGCTGAGCGGACGCACTTTTCGCACTCGCCACGGGCAGCGGCGGGCGCCGGGTAAATTCCGAGGATGTCGATCCGGTCCGCCACCTTCGGCACCTGTGCCGTCGCGCTGGTGCTGTGGGCACCTGTTGCGGTAGCCGACCCGGCGGACCCGCCGGCGATCCAACCGGCCGCCGCCGACGCACCGCCGCCCGACGAGGTGCCACCACCGCCGGTCGATGACGGCAGGGTCCCGTCGGCGCCGCCGCAGACCGTGAAGACGCCCGATGGCTGGACACTGACGGTCTCGTCCAAAGACGAGGTCCAGCTGCCGATCGCGCCGCTGACGACGGCTGTCTCCTCCCGGGAGTACAGCGCGGGCGGCGTGTTCAACGGATCGTTGGTGCCCCCGGATTCCGCGTCGGCGCCCCGGGGTGTGCTGGAGGTCGGCTACCAGATCGGCTGCGGAATCGACATGAGCACGTCCAACGGAGTCACCCTGACCGGCTCGGTGGGTCTGAACAGTGGTTTGGGCTTGAGCGGGCCGCTGGGCGCGCTGCCCACCGGCGTGGCACCGATCTTCTCCATCCCGGTGAGCGGCGGTATCGGCGTCGCGTTGAAGCCCGGCATCGTCAACATCGTCCCGGTGGTGAAGAAGGAGTTCAAAGGCCCGGATCCGTGGGTGATGGTGTCCAACTTCCACATCAAGATCGACGGCTGTGTGGGCCAGTCGTTCCTGCGGTCCTACGCGGTGCTGACCCGTTCGACGGATCAGTCCGATGTCGTGCTCGGGTATTACGGGGTGACCAAACAGGTTTAGGGGAACCGCTTAAAGCAGCGGTCCTCATCGCCCAGCACACCGACCCGGAAGGCGTCGATACGCGAGAAGCCCGACGGTACGGACTCCCCGTTGACATCGCTGGCCACCAGACCGTTGCTGAGGATCCCGGAGATGGCCTCGTCGACATCGCCGGCCGTGAGCTGAATCGTGTTGCCGTCCGGGGTGTTCACCGCGTGGGTCATCTTCACCGTCGCGACGCCGGTCAGGCAGGCCGTCCGCAACGCGGCCTTGGCGCTGTCGAGGGCCAGGCCGCCGCGCTCGTGTTGGATCGCCTGCATATACCTGGACACCAGCACCGAATAGGCGGTGTTGTCGCCGGTCGTCAGGCCCGTGCCGGGCTCGGCTTCGGACTGGGCGCCCATGGCCTCCAGCGCGGGCAGATCCACCGAGATGGTGTTGCTCGCCGGACAGAAGGTCACGGCCGCGTCGGAATGGGCATCGGCACACGCGGGCCGGTCGAAGGTCAGCTGGGGCGGGTTCTTCGGTGCGAACAGGATGCCCATGGCATCGACGATGGAGCGCACCGACGCCTCGGTGATCTGCAGTTCGCCCGACTGGTCTTCCGGCAGGAGCACCGGCAGGTCGCCGCGGCGCTGTTTGATCTCCGCGGGGTCGATCGAGGCACAGGACGACGCGCCGTCGGTGAAGCCGAACTGGAAGGCCGATATCCGCTCGAAGGCCGAGCCGTGTTCGTCCTCGCCTGCGGCGGAATCCCCCTCTTTGAGCAGCGGATCGCGGAACGAGATCATTGCCGCCAGCAGGTTGTTCAGGCCGTCTGCGGTGGACAGCGTGAACCGGCTGGAATGTCCCTCGGCGACCCAGCGCATGTAGACGCCGGCCAGGCAGTCGGCCTGCTGCTCGGAGACCAGGGTGGGGGTGGCCTTGCGGGTGAGCTTGGCCTGCTTCTGCACCGAATGTCCGTATTCGTGCGCGAGCACCATGGTGACGGCCATATCGCCGTTGGCCTTGCGCAGCGAGGGCATCAACACGCCACGATCCCAGCCGATGGTGTTGTCGTCGTGGCAGAACGCCGCATTGACCAGGTTGTAGGTGTTCGAGTCGCAGAACTCGCCGTCGAAACCGTCGGCATCCCAGGAGATCAGCTCTTTGACAGGGGTGAATTCACCGTCGAATGCCTGCGGGTAGGCCTGCTGCCAGAATTCCTCGATATCGCTGACGGAGCTCTCGGCCAGGTGGTCGATCTGTCCGCCGTCGGTGTCGCGCGCCGTGCGGGTCGGCGCGGCAGCGTCGTCACGCAGGCCGGTGGGCCCATCGGTGGCGGGCATCCCGGCCACCCGGAACGGATCGGCGAACACCGACACCGCGTTGCCCTGCAGCGTGTGCGCGCAGGAGGTCACCAGCAGCAGCACGCACGCGCTGAACACGGTTCCCGCCCACCGTCGGCGATTCATGACCGAAAGGATATGTGACTGCGGGCCCGGCAGGGCGGGTCGATCACTCGCTACGCAGGCGCTTCAGTGCCGCGATCACCCGGTCGGTGTCGGTGGTCGTCCAGAACGGGGGCAGCGATGCGCGCAGGTAGCCGCCGTAGCGCGCGGTCGCCATCCGCGAATCGAGGATCGCGACGACGCCCCGGTCGTCGACCCGGCGCAGCAGCCGGCCGGCCCCCTGCGCGAGCAGCAAGGCCGCATGGCCGGCGGCCACCGCCATGAATCCGTTGCCGCCGCGCGCGGCGATGGCCCGCTGGCGCGCGGTGAGCAACGGGTCATCGGGACGGGGGAAGGGAATGCGGTCGATGATCACCAGCGACAGCGACGGACCGGGCACATCCACGCCCTGCCACAGCGAGAGCGTGCCGAACAGTGAGGTGGCCTCGTCGTCGCTGAACCGCTGGACGAGGGTGGCCGTGGAGTCCTCGCCCTGGCACAGCACCGGGGTGTCCAACCGCGCGGCCATCGCCTCGGCGGTGGCCTTGGCCGCCCGCATCGAGGAGAACAACCCGAGGGTGCGCCCGCCCGCTGCGGTGATGAGCTCGGCGATCTCATCGAGCTGGGCGGCCGACCCGCTGCCGTCGCGGCCCGGTGCGGGCAGATGTTTGGCCACGTAGAGGATGCCGGACTTGGCGTGTTCGAACGGTGAACCGACATCGATTCCGCGCCAAGCGGTTCCGGTCTCCTCACCGGCGAGTCCCCAGCCGGCGGCCATCGCCGTGAAGTTGCCGCCGAGGGTGAGCGTGGCCGAGGTCAGCACCACGGTGGAACGCTGAAAGATCCTGGTACGCAACAGGCCTGACACCGTCAGTGGGGCCACCCGCAGCATGGCCCGTTTACCCGAGCTCTTCGTCTCCTCGTGTTCCAGCCACACCACGTCGAGCCGGTCAGGAATGGCGGGCACGAACGAATCCAGCATGCGGGAGGCGATATCGCCGATCTCGGTCACCGCGGTGACCGCCTCGGTCCGCGCCGCGGCGGCCTGCGGGTCGGTGGGTGCGGTGTCGATGGCCGTGCGGACCGCGTGCGCGGCGTCGCGCAGCGCGGTGAGGTAGGTGGCCAGTTCCTCGTCGAGGTAGTCGATGCGGCCGGGCTCGCCGTCGTGGATCGCTGAGGCGAGGATGGAGCCCGCGGCGTCCAGCCGGTCGGCGAGTTCGCCATCGACAAGGCGGCCGATACGGCGTTGAGCCGCGCCCAGCAAGGTGGCCGACAGCTCACCGGTGGCCACCCCGGTGACCCGGTCGACGAGTTCGTGGGCCTCATCGACGACGAGGAGTTCGTGTTCGGGCAGCACCGAGGCGTCGGCGATGGCGTCGATGGCCAGCAGCGCGTGGTTGGTGACGACGATATCGGCGGTGCCCGCCTTGGCTCTGGCCCGTTCGGAGAAGCAGTCCGTGCCGAACGCGCAGCGCGCCACCCCGATGCACTCGCGCGCCGACACGCTGACCTGGCTCCACGACCGATCCGGAACGCCGGGCACCAGCTCGTCGCGGTCGCCGGTCTCGGTGTCCGACGACCACTTGGTCAGGCGTTGCACATCGCGGCCCAGCGCGGTCGCGGCGACCGCATCGAACAGTTCTTCCTGAGGTTGGTCCTCGGCCGGGTCGGTGTTGGCGCCGTTGTGGATCTTGTTGAGGCACAGGTAGTTTCCCCGGCCTTTGAGCAGCGCGAAGGTGGGCTTGCGCGGGAGTGACGGGGCCAGGGCGTCGGCCAGTCTGGGCAGGTCGCGGTCGACCAGCTGGCGTTGCAGGGCGATGGTGGCGGTGGATATCACCACCGGGGCGTGTCCCGACGCGGCACGCGCAATGGACGGCACCAGATAGGCCAGCGACTTGCCGGTGCCGGTGCCCGCTTGCACGGCCAGGTGTTCGCCGGTGTCGAAGGAGCGCGCCACGGCCTCGGCCATCTCGATCTGGCCCTGGCGCTGGGCACCGCCGAGCGCGGTGACCGCGGCGGCGAGCAGATCGCGGACCGGGGTGGCGGTCACGCGGGTGCGGGGAGCCGGGTGGGTATGGCGGGATCGCCCTTGGACAGGCCCAGCCCGTCCCACGGCAGGCTGCGCAGTCCCGCCGCGACCCGGTCGCGCGCCGCAGCCAGATCGGTGTCACCGCCGACCCGCGTCCCGGCCCGCACCAGCTCGACCGTCAGCGGCCGGGCGGTGAGCTTCCCGCCGATCTCGGGGCGGTGGCCCTGCCGGTAGACGACCTCCTCGACCACGGTCCCGGACGGTTTGGCCAGCCGCAGCGCCGCCTTGCGCCCGCCGTGGGATTCCTTGTGCGCACTGCGCTTCTGCACGGGCCGG
Source organism: Mycolicibacterium fluoranthenivorans (assembly GCF_011758805.1). Lineage (NCBI taxonomy): Bacteria > Bacillati > Actinomycetota > Actinomycetes > Mycobacteriales > Mycobacteriaceae > Mycobacterium > Mycolicibacterium fluoranthenivorans. The sequence continues at coordinate 28,488 of NZ_JAANOW010000002.1, forward strand.
CCGTCGACCTCGACCAGCTTGTAGACCATGCCCGCGGTGGGGGCGCCGGAACCCGTCACCAAGGAGGTGCCGACCCCGTAGCTGTCGACGGGCTCGGCGCGTAGCGCCGCGATGGCGAACTCGTCGAGATCGCTGGACACCACGATCTTGGTGCCGGTGGCGCCGAGCGCATCGAGTTGGTCGCGCACCTGGCGCACCAGCACACCCAGGTCCCCTGAGTCGATGCGCACCGCACCGAGCTCCGGGCCGGCCACGGCGATGGCGTTCGCCACCCCGGCGGTGATGTCGTAGGTGTCGACCAGCAGGGTGGTGCCGACACCGAGCGCGTCGACCTGGGCCGCGAACGCGGAGCGTTCAGATCGGTCGCGCGCCGCGCGCTCGTCCGGTCCGGCATCCGTGGTGTGCAGCAGCGTGAAGGCGTGCGCACTGGTCCCGAGCGCCGGCACCCCGTACGCGCGCTGGGCGGCCAGATTCGACGTGCCGGCAAAGCCGGCGATCCAGGCGGCGCGCGCGGCGGCGATGGCGGCCTGCTCGTGGGTGCGCCGCGAGCCCATCTCGATCAGCGGCCGGCCTTCGGCGGCGCTCACCATCCGCGCGGCGGCCGAGGCGACAGCGCTGTCATGGTTGAGGATCGACAGGACAAGGGTTTCCAGGATGACGCACTCGGCGAAACTGCCGTGCACCGACAGCACCGGGGACTCCGGGAAGTACAGCTCACCCTCGGCGTAGCCGTCCACGTCACCGGCGAAGCGGTAGCTCGCCAGAAACTCCAGGGTGGCCGGGTCGAGGAAGCCGGACACCGACGCCAGGGCATCGTCGTCGAACGTGAAGTCCTCCAGCGCCTCCAAGAAGCGGCCGGTGCCGGCCACCACGCCGTAGCGGCGGCCCTCGGGCAGGCGGCGGGCGAACACCTCGAACGTGCAGTGGCGGTGCGCGGAGCCGTCCCGCAAGGCCGCCGCGAGCATGGTCAGCTCGTACTTGTCGGTCAACAGCGCCGTACTCATGCGCGATCCGCCTCCGGCTCCTCGCTGATCCTCACGGAGGCAACCGTAACTGCACCGTTCCGATTCTCTGCGCGTGAACGCGCCCCGGTATCCTCAGCGGCATGGTTACCCCAGCGCGGACTCGTCCGGGTACCCGTGAGGAGCACAAGGCCGACACCGGTCACGAGGAAGACGCCGCGACCGACAGCCCCTGGGTGACGATCGTCTGGGACGACCCGGTCAACCTGATGTCCTACGTGACGTATGTCTTCCAGAAGCTGTTCGGCTACAGCGAGCCGCACGCGACCAAGCTGATGCTTGAGGTGCACAACGACGGCAAGGCGGTCGTGTCCGCGGGCAGCCGTGAATCCATGGAGGTCGACGTGACCAAACTTCACGCGGCCGGGCTGTGGGCGACGATGCAGCAGGACCGCTGAGCGCGTGCGTAAGTGGAAGCGGGTCGACGGCCCGGCAGGTCCGCGGTTCCGTTCGTCGCTGGCCGCCCATGAGGCGGCGCTGCTGCGCAATCTGGTGACCTCGATGGTGGAGATGCTCGCCGACCGCGAATCCTCGGCCCCGTCCGACGAGCTCGCCGATATCACCGGCATCCGGACCGGGCATTCACAGCCGCCCGAGGACGAAACCATGAAACGGCTGCTGCCCGACTTCTATCGGTCCCGCAGCGAGCATCCGGCCGGCGCCACCGCCGCCGAGAGCCTCAACCGCGCGCTGCGCAGCCTGCATGAGCCCACCATTCTCGACGCGAAACGTGAAGCGGCGCAACGACTGTTGGCGACCCTGCCGGAGGGTGGCGGCAAGCTCGAACTGGCCGAAGCCGACGCGCAGGCCTGGGCATCGGCGGTCAACGACGTGCGGCTGGCGCTGGGCACGATGCTCGATATCGGGCCCGACGGTCTGGACCGACTGCCGCCCGAGCATCCGATGGCCGGCCACCTCGACGTCTATCAGTGGCTGACGGTGCTGCAGGAGTATCTGGTGCTCGGCATGATGGGTAGGTAGACGTGACCGAGGCAGAGCGCAGCGATTTCGGATCGATCACCGATGTGGCGGGCATCCTCGTCGGCCACCATCACCGCATCGACACGGACGCCACTCTGGGCAGCGGATGGGCCTGCGGTACCACGGTCGTGGTGGCCCCACCGGGCACCACGGCCGCGGTGGACTGCCGGGGCGGTGCACCGGGTAGCCGCGAGACCGATCTGCTCGACCCGGCCAACAGCGTCCGGCACGTGGACGCCGTGGTGCTCACCGGCGGCAGCGCCTACGGGCTGGCCGCCGCAGACGGCGTGATGACCTGGCTGGAGGAGCGCGGGCGCGGGGTCGCGATGGACGGCGGCGTCGTGCCGATCGTGCCCGCGGCGGTGATCTTCGACCTGCCGGTCGGGGGCTGGGGTTGCCGGCCCACCGCGGAGTTCGGTTATGCGGCCGCACGGGCCGCCACCACCGAGGTGGCGATCGGCAACGTGGGCGCCGGGGCGGGGGCCCGCGCCGGTGTGCTCAAGGGCGGACTGGGTACCGCGTCGATCACGTTGCCCGATATCGGTGTCACCGTCGGTGCGGTGGTCGCGGTCAATCCCGGCGGCAACGTCGTGGACCCGAAGACCGGCCTGCCGTGGATGGCCGACCTGATCGCCGAGTTCGGGCTGACCCCGCCGCCCGCCGACCAGATCGCGGCGTATGCGGCGTTGGACAAGAAGAGCGGTCCGCTCAACACCACCGTCGCGGTGGTGGCCACCGACGCGGCGCTGAGCCCCGCGGGCTGCCGGCGGGTCGCCGTCGCCGCCCAGGACGGTCTTGCCCACGCGATCCGTCCCGCACACACCCCGCTGGACGGCGATACGGTGTTCGCGCTGGCAACCGGCGCGGTGCAGGTGCCGCCGAACCCGAAGACGCCGGTGGCGATGTCGCCGGAAACGGCGGTTGTCACCGCGGTCGGGGCCGCGGCGGCGGATTGCCTGGCGCGGGCGGTCCTGGTAGGAGTGCTGGCAGCCGAGTCGGTCGCCGGAATACCGACGTACCGCGGCCTGTTGCCGGGAGCATTCCCACGACGAACGGAGACCTGACGTGTTGGTGATCCGCGCAGACCTGGCGGACGCCATGGTCGCCCACGCGCGCGCCGACCACCCCGACGAGGCGTGTGGTGTCATCGCCGGGCCGGAGGGTTCGGATCAGCCTGAGCGTTTCATCCAGATGATCAATGCCGAGCGCTCGCCGACGTTCTACCGGTTCGACTCGGCCGAGCAGCTCAAGGTGTGGCGCGAGATGGACGATAACGACGAGGTTCCCGTCGTCATCTATCACTCGCATACCGCCACCGAGGCCTACCCGAGCCGCACCGACATCTCGTTCGCCTCCGAACCTGATGCGCACTACGTCCTGGTCTCGACCCGCGATCCCGACGAACACGAGTTGCGCAGCTACCGCATCGTCGACGGGGTCGTCACCGAAGAACCCGTATCCATCGTTGAGAACTACCAGTAAGGAACGACCGTGGCAGTAACCGTCTCGATCCCCACCATCCTGCGTCCGCACACCGGCGGCGAGAAGCGGGTCAGCGCCGACGGCGCCACGCTGGCCGCCGTCATCAGTGACCTGGAGGCCAACCACGCCGGCATCTCCGAGCGTTTGGTGGACAACGGCAAGCTGCACCGCTTCGTCAACATCTATGTCAACGACGAGGACGTGCGGTTCTCCGGCGGTCTGGACACCCCGATCAGTGACGGCGACTCGGTCACCATCCTGCCTGCCGTCGCAGGCGGCTGAGTCGTGCGGTACGACTCGCTGCTGGAGGCGCTCGGGAACACACCGCTCGTCGGGCTGCAGCGGCTCTCGCCGCGCTGGGAGGACGACACCAACGGACCCCACGTGCGGTTGTGGGCCAAGCTCGAGGACCGCAACCCGACCGGCTCCATCAAGGACCGGCCTGCGCTGCGGATGATCGAACAGGCCGAGCGTGACGGGTTGATCAAGCCGGGCGACACCCTGCTCGAGCCCACCAGTGGCAACACCGGTATCTCACTGGCGATGGCCGCGCTGCTCAAGGGCTATCGGATGATCTGCGTGATGCCGGAGAACACGTCGATCGAGCGGCGCCAGCTGCTCGAGCTGTACGGGGCGAAGATCATCTACAGCGCCGCCGAGGGCGGCTCGAACACCGCCGTCGCCCACGCGAAAGAGCTTGCCGCGCAGAATCCTTCGTGGGTGATGCTGTACCAGTACGGCAACCCGGCGAATGCCGCCGCGCACTACGAGGGCACCGGACCCGAACTGCTGGCCGATCTGCCCGAGATCACCCATTTCGTCGGCGGCCTCGGTACCACCGGCACGCTGATGGGGACCGGCCGGTTCCTGCGCGAGCACGTGCCGGGGATTCAGATCGTGGCGGCCGAGCCGCGCTACGGCGAGGGCGTGTACGCCCTGCGCAATATCGACGAGGGTTTCGTGCCCGAACTGTACGACCCCGAGGTGCTGACGACGCGCTTCTCGGTGGGTGCGTTCGATGCCGTCAAACGGACCCGCGAGCTCGTCGAGGTGGAGGGCATCTTCGCGGGCATCTCGACCGGCGCGATCCTGCACGCCGCGCTCGGCATGGCGGCCAAGGCGATCAAGGCGGGCGAGCGTGCCGACATCGCGTTCACCGTGTGCGACGCCGGCTGGAAGTACCTGTCCACCGGCGCCTACGCCGGTAGCCTGGATGACGCCGAGGACGCGTTGGAAGGGCAGCTATGGGCCTAGTCGAACGACGATCAAGCGGGGAGGGACGAGCCGCGCTGAGGAGTTCGACGATCGTGCCTGAGGAGTTCGCGTGAGCCTCCCGGTTCCGCAGGAGAAGAAGCCGGTCGCCTGGAAGCTCGGCGGCGCGACGGTCCTTGCGTTCGTCGCGTTGCTGTATGTCATCGAAGCGGTCGACGCCACGGTGTACCGCGGCGGGCTCGACCAGGACGGCATCCAGCCGCTGCGGACCGATGGGCTGTGGGGAATCCTGTGGGCGCCGCTGCTGCACGGCGGTTGGCCACACCTCGTCGCGAACACCGTGCCGGCGCTTCTCTTCGGCTTCCTCGCCAGCCTGTCGGGATACGGACGCTTCCTCGGTGCCACCGCCATCATCTGGATTCTCGGTGGACTGGGCACGTGGCTCATCGGGAACCTCGGCGCGCACTGCCCGTACGTGGGGGTGCACTGCACCACCACACACATCGGCGCCTCCGGACTGATCATGGGCTGGCTGACGTACGTCATCGTGCTCGGTTTCTTCACCCGGACCGTGTGGCAGATCGTGGTCGGGGTGGTGGTGGCGTTCATCTACGGCGGTGTGCTGTTCGGTGTGCTGCCCGGTACTCCGGGAGTGTCGTGGCAGGGGCATCTCTGTGGGGCGCTGGCGGGAATCTTCGCCGCCTATGTGCTCTCCGGTCGCGAACGCAAGACCAGGGAGCGCCGGAAGAATGTGGCCCCGCTGGGCAGTTGACGGCATGTTTGCTGGGCCGTCCGCGGTGCGGTACGCGTCACTGCGCGCAGGTGAAAATGAATCTTGTCGCGTATTGCGGTGATGCTTTCGTCGCCCGGATAGCAGACGTGGCAAGCTAGACGGCGTGCGAATCACCGTACTGGGTTGTTCCGGCAGTGTTGTCGGGCCCGATTCGCCGGCGTCCGGTTACCTGCTGACCGAACCCGACACCACGCCGATGGTCATCGACTTCGGCGGCGGAGTGCTGGGCGCGTTGCAGCGACACGCAGACCCCGGCGCGGTGAACGTCCTGCTGTCGCACCTGCACGCCGACCACTGTCTCGATATGCCGGGCCTGTTCGTCTGGCGCCGGTATCACCCCAATCCGCCGACGGGCCGAGCCCTGCTGTACGGGCCGACGCACACCTGGGAACGCCTCGGTGCGGCCTCCTCGCCCGAGGGCGGGGAGATCGACGACATCTCCGACATCTTCGATGTGCAGCCGTGGGTCGACGGGCAGCCCGTCGTCCTGGGTGCGCTCACGGTGGAACCCCGCCTGGTCTGTCATCCGACGGAGTCCTACGGCATGCGCTTCACCGACCGTGACGGCGTGACGTTCGCCTACAGCGGTGACACCGGCATCTGCGACGCCGTCGTCGAACTGGCCCGGGGGGTGGACGTCTTCCTGTGCGAGGCATCTTGGACCCACGCTCCGGACCGCCCGCCGAAGTTGCACCTGTCCGGGACCGAAGCCGGCCAGATCGCGGCCCGCGCCGGCGTGGGTGAACTGCTGCTCACCCACATCCCGCCGTGGACCTCGCGCGAGGACGTCATCAGCGAGGCGAAAGCCGAATTCGACGGCCCGGTGCACGCCGTGGTGTGCAACGAGACGATCGACATCACGCGCCACTGAGCCCACCGGCTAGGGTTGGCCCGTGTCCAGACGAGAAGACGGCAGGCTTGACGACGAGCTGAGGCCGGTGGTCATCACCCGCGGCTTCACCACCCATCCCGCGGGATCGGTGCTGGTCGAATTCGGTCAAACCCGGGTCATGTGCACGGCTTCGGTGACCGAAGGCGTCCCGCGCTGGCGCAAGGGCTCCGGACTCGGCTGGCTCACCGCCGAATACGCGATGCTGCCCGCGGCCACCCACAGCCGCTCCGACCGCGAGTCGGTCAAGGGCCGCGTCGGTGGACGCACGCAGGAGATCAGCCGGCTGATCGGCCGGTCGCTGCGCGCCTGCATCGATCTGCGGGCGCTGGGGGAGAACACCATCGCGATCGACTGCGATGTGCTGCAGGCCGACGGTGGTACCCGTACCGCGGCGATCACCGGTGCCTATGTCGCGCTCTCCGACGCGATAACCTACCTCGCCGCTGCGGGCAAGCTCTCCGACCCGCGGCCGCTGTCCTGCGCCATCGCCGCGGTGTCGGTCGGTGTCGTCGACGGGCGCGTCCGGACCGATCTGCCCTATACCGAGGACTCGCGCGCCGAAGTCGACATGAACGTCGTCGCGACCGATACCGGCACTCTGGTCGAGGTCCAGGGCACCGGTGAAGGGGCGACGTTCCCGCGCTCCACGCTGGACAAGCTGCTCGACGCGGCGCTCGCCGCATGCGATCAGTTGTTCGCCCTGCAGCGCGCGGCGCTCGAGCTGCCGTATCCGGGTGTGCTGCCCGAGCCGACCGGGCCGGCGAAGAAAGCGTTCGGAAGCTGAGCCGGCTGCTCGTCGCCAGTCGCAACGCCAAGAAGCTGGCCGAACTGCGGCGGGTGCTCGACGCAGCCGGGGTGTCCGGACTGGAGCTGCTGTCGCTCGACGATGTGCCCGCCTTCGACGAGGCACCCGAGACGGGGGCGACGTTCGAGGAGAACGCGTTGGCCAAGGCACGGGATGCGTTCGCCGCGACCGGCCTACCGGCGGTGGCCGACGATTCCGGGCTGACCGTCGACGCACTGAACGGTATGCCGGGGGTGCTGTCGGCGCGCTGGGCCGGGCGGCACGGCGACGATGTGGCCAATCTCGAACTGCTGCTGGGACAACTGCGCGATGTGCCTGATGAACGTCGCGGTGCGGCGTTCGTGTCGGCATGTGCGCTGGTTTTCGGTCCAGGCGACCAGGACGAGGTGGTGGTCCGCGGGGAGTGGCCCGGCGCGATCGCCCGCGCACCGCGCGGTGACGGCGGGTTCGGCTACGACCCGATTTTCGTGCCGGCCGGATCGCAGCGTTCGGCGGCCGAACTCAGCCCGGCCGAAAAGGATGCGGCGTCGCACCGCGGCCGCGCCCTGGGTCTGCTGGTGCCGGCGCTGCGCGCGCTGAATTTTACATAGACAAACTAACGTGTAATGCTCGCGGCCGTGAGTTCACGCGGCTGGGGTTCGACGCATCCACGCGTGCTCATCGCCGTGCTGTCGGCCGCGGGCATCGGTGTGTCCCTGATGCAGACCCTGATCATCCCGCTGGTGCCGGAACTGCCGAAGCTGCTGGACACCGATCCCGCCAACGCCTCATGGGCCATCACTGCGACGCTGCTCACCGCGGCGGTGGCGACCCCGGTGTTCGGCCGCCTCGGCGATATCTACGGACCCAAGCGGGTGTTGATCGCGTGCGCGCTGCTGCTGACCGCGGGGTCGCTGGTGTGCGCGGTGACATCGTCGCTGGTGCCCTTCATCGCCGGTCGTGGCCTGCAGGGGCTCGCGATTCCGATCATCCCGCTGGGCATCAGCGTGTTGCGCGCCTCGGTGCCGGCCGAGAAGGTCGGTGCCGCAATGGGTTTGATGAGCTCATCGCTCGGGGTGGGTGGGGCGCTCGGGCTGCCGTTGTCGGCGGCCATCGCCCAGCACTTCACCTGGCATGCGTTGTTCTGGGTGGCCGCGGGGCTGGGCGTCGGTGCGCTCGCCATGTTCGTGTTCCTGGTGCCGTCGGTGCCGGCCACCTCCACCGACCGTCTCGACCCGCTGGGCGCGCTGCTGCTCGCGGCGGGGCTGGTCACGTTGTTGCTGGGTATCACCAAGGGCCGTGCGTGGGGCTGGACCTCGGCGACCACGACGGGGATGTTCGCTTCCTCGCTGGTGGTGTTCGCCCTGTTCGCGGTGTGGCAGCTGCGTTTCGACTCGCCGATCGTCGACCTGCGTACGACGGTGCGTCGGCCCGTGCTGACCACCAACATCGCCTCGATCGGCGTCGGGTTCGCCATGTTCGCGCTGTCGCTGATCGCACCGCAGATCCTGGAGCTACCGGCCGGCACCGGCTACGGACTCGGGATGAGCATGCTCGAAGCTGGGCTCTGGATGGCGCCGGGCGGGCTGGCGATGATGGTGACCGCACCCATCGCGGCGCGTGTCATGGCCGCGCGCGGACCGCGGTTCACCTTGTTCGTCGGCTGCGCGGTCATTGCCGGTGGCTATCTCGCCGGGCTCTGGCTGCTCGGCGGCGGGCCACAGGTGATGGTGCTCAACGTACTGGTGAGTGTCGGGGTGGGTTTCGCCTATGCGTCCATGCCCACGTTGATCAACGCGGCGGTGCCGATCTCGGAGACCGCGGCGGCCAACGGCATCAATGCGCTCGCGCGATCGCTGGGAACGTCGATCTCCAGTGCCGTGATCGGTGCGGTGCTGGCCGGGCTGACGATATCCGCGGGTGGGCGCGCGGTGCCCACCTTGGAGGCCTTCCGGGCCGCGCTGTGGATCGCGGCGGGCGTCGCCGCCCTGGCCGGGATGCTGGCGTTGTTGATCCCGCTCGCGCGCCCGGCAGAGGCTACAGACCGAAGCGCTTCTTCACGTCTTGCGTCTGGAAGTGCTCGACGATGATGCCCAGCAGCGGCACCGTGCCGGAGATCAGCGTGCCGATCGCCCGGCCGATGGGCCAACGGGCCTTGACCGCCAGGTTCGCGGTGCAGAGCAGGTAGACGAAGTACACCCAGCCGTGCACGATGCCGATCCAGCTGAGGGAGGCGTCCTTGAAGATGTACTTCATCACCATCTCGTAGCACAGCGCGATCAGCCACAGACCCGTCGCCCACGCCATCACGCGGTAGCTCAGCAGAGCTTTGCGGATCGACTCGACGGGGGCGGCCGAGGCCGGCGTTTCGGGGGTGCTCATTCGGTGTCTTCCTTATCTGTTTTCGCAAGCTCGGCGAGGTAGGCGTTGTACTCGCGCAGGGTCGGGTCGTCGTCGTCGGCTGCGGAGGCCTGTCTGGGGCGTTCGGGCAGCAGGCCGGCGGGGATCTCGGAGTCGGGCTTGGGCTCGGCCGGCGGCGCCTCATCCAGGCGCACGAACTTGTAGTACGCGTACACGCAGAAGCCGGCGAACATCGGCCACTGCAGCGCGTAGCCGAGATTCTGGAAGCTGCCCGAGGAGGATTCGAAGCGGGTCCACTGCCACCACGCCAGAAGCAGGCAGCCGACGGCGCCGAGGATCACCAGCGCGATGAGCGCCGGCCTCCTACGCCGTGTAGTGGACATGGGTCAACGGTACCGTGCGGGTTTCGGGCGTTGGCTGGTCGGCGGGCTCTGAGGTAGTTCTCTTCTGAACTGTGTCAACAATCGCTGACACTCCCCAGAAGAGAAGTGATCAGGTCTCGGTGGTGCCGCACCTTGCGGTGGTCGGCGACGACCCAAGCGGTAGTCTGGACGCGCTTGCGCGAGTGGCGGAACGGCAGACGCGATGGCTTTAGGTGCCATTGTCCTTTGGGCGTGGGGGTTCGAATCCCCCCTCGCGCACCATGTGAGTGCTTCAGGATCGTCACCGATGTCGCCAACGTGAGTGTCTTGCGCAGGTGGTCGGTTCTCGTCCGCGTCTAGCATGGAGTGATCCCGCAGCGACCCCGCCGGGTTACTACGGGCTGTTAGCGCAGGTGTCGACCATGGCAGAGCTCCACTCGGGCGGAAACGACACGAAGGCCGGGACGCTGACCGCCCAGCAGTCCAGCGCTGACACCGCGGACCTCCTTGCCGGCGTCGGTGCCCTTGCGAGCCTGGTGGCCGGCAGCCTCGGACTGCCGGAATTGCTCACCGAGGTAGCGGGATTCGCGGTTCGCGCAATACCCGGTGCAGATGGCGCGGGCGTGACATTGCTGCAGGCCGACCAGCCAGGCGACACCATCGAAGCATTGGCTGCGAGTGCACCATTCGTCGCCGAGATCGATCACGTGCAGTACGTCACCCTCAACGAGGGGCCCTGTATCACCGCCGTGCAGGAAGGGCGCACGGTGCGCTCCGGCTTCTTGGGCGGAGAGGATATGTGGCCGCTCTTCGGTCCGCACGTCAGCGATATGGGTATCCACAGTGCGTTGTCCCTGCCGCTACTGATGCCTGGGAAGGTGATCGGTGCGATCAACGTCTATGCCCACGGCAAGGGTGTCTTCGATGAGCATGCGGCGGGCCTCGGAGAGCTTTTCGCCAAACCGGCTGCGGTGGCGGTACACAACGCCCAGATTCTCAGTCAGGCGCTTGCGCTCACGGTTCAGCTGCGGGCCGCCTTGTCGGTCCGGCCGGTAATCGACCAGGCAATCGGCCTGCTTCGGGGTCGTAGCGGGCTGAGCGCAGAGGATGCCCTGGCCCAACTCCGGGCGATGAGTCAAAGCGAACACCGCAAGATGGTGGATATTGCCCAGAGCATTCTGGATGAGGCCGTCCGCCGCGCTCGTGCCCGGCGCAACCGAACCTGAACCCGTAGCCGCGGGGTGATATCAATCGTGGCGGGTATTGATCGGCCACGGGTCGTTCTGCATTTGACGCACGTTTCCCGCGCAGTTTGTGTGTGCCGTGAAGAAACTCGTGATCTGGTCCCACGGTGTCGTTCTAAATGTCTCTTTAAATCCCATGTCTGGCGCCGTCGGATATCTCATACCCGTCGTTGACCGTATCGTCGGGGGATTAGCTGTCATCAAGGAAATCGGCGCGTGGCGCCGATTGTGAACTGATCCGCCCATGTCCTATGGCCGGCCGAGATTCGAGTTATCTCCTGCGAAGTCGCAGGTGAACGTTTCGGCGGTCGCCCGCGAAGGGACTCGAACGCGACGCGGGGTCCCTTGGTTGGGGTCTCGCCACCAAGGGCGCACCCGAATTCGCCCTGCTGACGGCCCGTGGTGTTCGTGAGGGTGAAGCCGGGGCTAGGCGACGTGTCCAGCAAATATTAACGGCCATTCCAGAAGTCGCTTGACCAGATTGCTTGTAAGGGCGCGTTGCGGCACAGGTGTGGCGTCGTTGGGCGGTTGAACTGTGGTTTCGTCTGGTAATCCGGGGGGTATCACTAATCGGGATTGAGTCACGTGGAGGCTGATGCGTTAGCTTCAGGGTCGATGTGTGACGGTTGACACGTACACGTAGCAAAGCTATGGTTCGAAGTACTCAAGATCCATCGAGGAACGACGCGATCGCTGGGGCCACGACAATGGTCTCCAGCCTGCAAGGGGGCATCACCGGCGGTTTCACTGCCGCCACCGGTTCGGACCATCAACGTCCCCGGTCATGCGAGTGCGCATCCGCACATAAATCGTTCCACTCCAGTCGTCGTCTCACGCTGCGGCTGATGATGGAAATCGATATCGACACGCATCGACACGAAGTTAAATCAACAGCTTCGTCTGCGACCTGCTTTCAATAATTCTTGTCGACCGACCGTCGGCATGTTCAGGCTCACGCTTCGGTGAATGCGAAGCGTGCCAAAAGCCGGATCAAGCGGCGCGTTTAAGGGAATTGCCGCCTAGCTAGGTGCACACATAATTCGCAGAAATAGATCCACGAATTCATCGTGCCCTGCTGCCCGAAATCACCAGAAAATGTCTATAGGAGATCGAAAATGAGAAACTACATCTATCCGTGCGCGACCGGTATTGCCATGGTCGGGGCGGGCGCCGCGTTGGCCCTCGGAGCGGGCGCCGCGCATGCGTCACCCCTGCTGGCTCCCTCGCCCGCCCCTCTGACGTCCCTTCAATCACCGTCGGCGGGTGTGCAGTGCCTCATGGTGGCGACCGGATGCCCGTCAGGTGTCGTGACGACGACGAGTGGCGCCGTCAGTTACTTGGCACTCACGCCCACTCCGAACGCCCTGGCCGCTGCCTTCGTCGGTCCCACAATGCACTCGCCGCTCTACAACCTCATCGGCATCGGCAACTTCATCCCGATCGTGAACATCTTCGTCAGCAATGGGGCCAACGGTGCGGCAGGCACGGGCGCCAACGGCGGTAACGGCGGCCTGTTGATGGGCTTCGGTGGTGCCGGTGGATCCGGTGCCGTAGGCCAAGCCGGCGGCAGCGGCGGCAAGGGCGGGTTCTTCGTCGGCAACGGCGGTGGCGGCGGGGCCGGCGGGATCGGCGCGTCGGGCGGCAACGGCGGTAACGCCGGCACCTTGGCGCTGCTCGGTCACGGCGGTAACGGCGGCGTCGGGGGGAGCGGTTCGGCAGGCACAGTCGGTGCGACGGGCGCGGGCATCGCTGCCAGCGGTACGACCGGGACAACTGGCGCGGTGGGCGGGACCGGAGCCGACGGCGTCAATCCCGCCGCGGGCGGTCCTGCGGGAGTTGCAGGTGCTGAGGGTGCCGCAGGCACAGTGACCGGTGGCGACGGCCTCCCCGGTACTTCGGGCAACCCCGGCGGCGCCGGCGGCGCGGGTGGCGCGGTGGCAGGCACGGCCCTGGTGGCAACGGGCGGTACCGGCGCCGACGGCGCCAGCGGTACCGATGGTGGCAACGGTGGAGCCGGAGGCGCGGGCGGCGCCTCCTCGACAACGGGTGCCGGTGGCACGGCCATTGGTGGTAGTGGTGCCAACGGTGGCAACGGCGGAACCGGGGCCACCGACGGCGGCGCCGGAGGTGCCGGTGGCGCGGGAGTCAGCGTCAGCGGAGTGGGTGTGGGCGGCAACGGTGGCATCGGCGGTGACGGTGGCATCGGCGCTGCCGGGCAGTCCGGTGGAGCAGGCGGCACCGGCGGTACCGGCACCACGGGTGCCAACGGCACCAACGTCGGAGGCACCGGCACCGCCGGCGGCCCGGCGGGCACCGGCGGCAACGGCGGCCGTGGCGGCCTCTTCGGCAGCGGCGGCGCTGCGGGTAGCGGCGGCACGGGTGGCAACGGCGGGGCGGGTGGCACCGGTCAAGCCGGTGGCAGCGGCGGCACGGGTGGTACCGGCGGCGCGGGTGGCACCGGTGGCAATGGCGATGCCGGCGGCAACGGTGGCTCCGGTGGAGCGGGCGGCGCAGGCACCGGCGCCGGCGGGACCGGGGTCGGTGGCACCGGCGGGGCCGGTGGTACCGGAGCCACCGGTGGTCCGGGCGGGTCCGGAGGGACCAGCGGAACCGGCGGCGCCGGCGGCACGGGTGGTACCGGTGCGGCAGGCGGCAGCGGTGGCACCGGTGGTAACGGTGCGGCAGCCGGTACTGCCGGTCACAGTGGCGTTTTCGGCAGCAACGGCCATACCGGCACCACGGGTGCCAACGGTGCGACGGGTAACGCCGGGTCGACCGGCTCCACCGGGGCGACGGGGAGCACCGGTGCCTCCGGTGCGACCGGCAACGCCGGCAGCAGCGGCGCCGGTGGCAACGCCGGCTCTCCCGGAGCGAATGGCGCGTCGTCGTAGTCGATAGCGCAACGCTGCAGTAAACGAGTGCTGTGAGGACATCAGGGGCGTCGGCTGTGCCGGCGCCCCTGATGTCGTGGCAGCTCGACCACCGGCTGCAGTTCGACCGAACAATCCGGTGGAACCTTCGTTCAGGGCAGCATCTTTCACCTGTCAGGGCCTGTGTATCTGCGGATTCGTGATTGCCGCCACCCGCATCGTTCTCGGCGTTTCCGGCCCTATACTTCTGCCAACTTTGCGCAGGACGGGGACAGCATGACGACGGGGTTCGTGCCGAGTTCGGAGAGCGCAATGGTCCGTGGCCTGCAGCTTCAGCTCGGGTTGCGGATACTGCTGGCCGCCTTCATCGCCGCCACGCTGTTGTGGCAGCCGCCCGACAACCATCTCTGGCTGCATTGGGGTGTGGCCCTCACCTATGCCGTGGTGGTCGCCGCGTGGGCGGTGTGGGGGCTGCGCTCCGCGCGCCGATCGCCCGCCGAGCCCGCGCGTTCGGTGGCACTTTTCATGCTGGGCGCGGATCTGACTGTGGTGGCGGTGCTTTCGGTCGAGGCCGGGATCAGCTCGCCGCAAGCCTGGACCTCCGATGTGCTGCAGTACGGACTGTTCCTGATCCCGCTGATCGCCGCCGCCCAACTCGATCCCGTCATCAGCGCCATCGTCGCCGTCCCCGCGATCGTCACCTTCTTTGCCATCAACTGCGTCAACAGGTCCGTCAACGATGACGAGCCGTGGGGATCGATCGTGGTGACGACGGGGGTGCTGTCCGGGCTGGCAGCCGGTTCGGTGGCACTGTCGTGGATTCAGCAGTCCAATACCCGGACCATCGCCGGCCTGGCCCAGGAACGGGCCGGGTTGCTCGAAGAGGTGATCGGCCTCGAGAAGCGCGAACGCCAGTCGCTCTCGGAACGCCTACATGACGGCGCACTGCAGTACGTGCTCGCGGCCAAACGCGAGATGGAGGAAGTTCGCGAGGGATCGACCGACGGGATGGATCGCGTCGAGCTCGCGTTGGGGGAGTCATCGCGGCTGTTGCGCGACGTGGTGCGTGAACTGCATCCCGAGGTGCTGGCCCGGTCCGGGCTCAAGGCTGCGCTCACCAGCCTGGCCGACGGTATCGCCGCCCGGACCGCACTCGACGTCTCGGTGGATGCCGGCAGCTGGCCGGACGATCTGCGCACCGAGGCCGACCATCTGCTCTACGGCGCGGCCCGGGAGTTCTCCACGAACGTGATCAAGCACGCCAAGGCCGACAGCCTCCGGTTCACCCTCTGCCGTGCCGACGGCCGGGCGCTGTTGCGTATCGCCGACGACGGGGTGGGCATCCCGCCGGACCGGCTGGCGATGGCAGTCGAGAACGGCCACATCGGGTTCGCCTCGGTCCGGGCCAAGGTGCTCGCCGCCGGCGGCGACTTCGAGGTCACCGGCGCACCGGGCACCACGATCTCGATCGCGCTGCCGGTGCCCGGCACGGACTGAGAGGCACGTGTCGTACTCTCGTCCGAGCGTTTGCCCAGACGAAGGAGTCCGTGTGCAGATCGATCCGGCCGCGACCGCCTGGCTGCTCGCCAGTACCGCGTTGGTCTTGTTGATGACCCCTGGTCTGGCCATCTTCTACGGCGGTATGGTCCGTTCGACCGGCGTGCTCAACATGATCATGATGAGCTTCATCGCCATCCCGGTGGTCACCGTGACGTGGCTGCTGGCCGGGTACAGCCTGGCCTTCGGCGCTGACGCCGGCGGCGGCCTGATCGGCAACCTGGATCATCTGGGCCTGGCGAACATCGACCTCACCGCCGTCCGGTCCAACGTTCCCGAGCTGTTGTTCGTCACCTTCCAGTTGGCGTTCGCGATCCTCACCGCGGCACTGGTCAGCGGTGCGATCGCCGACCGGGCCAGGTTCTCCGCGTGGATCGTGTTCCTGCCGCTGTGGACCTTGCTGGTGTACGCGCCGGTGGCGCACTGGGTGTGGGGTCCGGGCGGTTGGCTGACGACCTTTGGTGCCCTGGACTACGCGGGTGGACTCGTCGTCGAAATCGTCTCGGGGGCATCGGCGTTGGCGCTGGCGTTGGTGCTCGGGCCCCGTATCGGGTTCAAGTCCGAACCCATGCGCCCGCACAACCTGCCGTTCGTTCTGCTCGGGGTCGGCCTGCTGTGGTTCGGCTGGTTCGGCTTCAACGCCGGTTCGGCCTTCGCCGTGGACGGCAAGGCCGCCGTGATCTTCCTCAACACGCTGGTGGCCGGCTGTCTGGGCATGCTGGGTTGGCTCGCGGTCGAGCGGGTGCGCGACGGTCGTCCGACCACGTTCGGTGCGGCCTCCGGTGTGGTCGCCGGCCTGGTCGCCATCACGCCCTCATGCGGGTTCGTGACGCCGATCGGTGCGGCCCTCGTCGGGACCGCGGCCGGCGTGGTCTGCTCGTTCGCCATCGGGTGGAAGTTCCGGGCCGGCTACGACGATTCGCTCGACGTGGTCGGTGTGCATTTCGTCGGTGGCGTCGTGGGCACCTTCCTGATCGGCCTGCTGGCCGCCGAGATGGTCTCCGGCGGGCCCGCGGGCCTGTTCTACGGGGGCGGACTGACCCAGCTGGGCAAGCAGTCACTGGCCATCGTCGCGGTCGCGGTGTTCGCGTTCGCGGTGACGTACGGGATCGGCAAGCTCATCACCGTGACCTTCGGTTTCCGGGTTACCCGCGAAGACGAGCTGGCGGGCATCGACTTCACCCAGCACGCCGAGACGGCGTACGCCGAGGGTGTGCACGGGCATCAGCACAAGCGGCCGGGTGTGCAGTAGTCGGTCAGCGCGGCCCGTCCACGGCGAAGGTGCCCTTGTCATCCTGGAACACCACGGTGACATGGCGCACGGCGCCGTCGATCTCCACCTCACAGGTGAAACTGTCGCCTTTGGCGGCAGCCGGATTCTTGCCCCCGTTGCACCGCATTGCGCTGATGGTGTTGGACCCGTAGCCGTTGATCGGATCGGAGAGGATCTCCCGCACACCGGCTTCGGCTTGCGCGACATCGATCACGGTGCTGTCGCGGAACTTCCACGCCCAGATGCTCACGCCCGCGACGATGAGCAGCACCACCGCACCGGCGATGCCCCCGAGTAGCACCATGTTCGGGCCCGACGTCTGGTTCGGCGCCCGGTGCGAGGCGGGCGGCTGCGGCGGCAGCCGGTAGCGATGGGGATCCGGCTGCGGTGGTGGTGGTGGGCGCTGCGGGGGCGGCGGATACGGCGCGCGCGGGGCAGGCGCGCCCGGCGGGGGAGCACCACCCGGTTTGGTCCACCACGGCTGGATCGGGTCGGTGGGCGGAGTCGTCATGGGGCCTCAGAACGTGGATGCATACTGCTCCATCGACTCGGTGTGCTCACTGCCGTCGGGACCGGTGATGATCAGCGCGGTATTGCGGATCTGATAGCGGGTGCCATCGGTGCGGTTGGTGATGTCGAAACCACCGCCCGGTACGTGCACGGCGCCGCCGAGTTCGATACCGGCGTTATCGCTCAGCCGGACTCCGCGGTAGACGAAAGCCCCCGACGGTGTTTCGCAGATGACCACTGCCGACAGCGCGGTCAGCCCCAGCGTCACCGGGACCTGGCCCGGATCACACCGGGCGCCGGGGTAGGCCAAGAAGCCCAGGGCATCGGTGCCGGGCAGGGAGGCCCGGGCGGCGATGGTCGAGGAGATCGCCGTAGTGGGGATCGCCGTCGCGGTGCGTGTCACCGTCGCCTGGACCGCCGCCGGGGGGCTTGCCGTGGTCTGGCGGCCCAACATGAGCCATGCCCCGATACCGGCCATCGCGATCAGCGTGCCCACACCGATCACCGAGAGCAGGGCCGGAAGGGTGGAACGCTTTGGCGCAGAGACTTTTTCGGATCCTGACTGGTTGAGGACCGTGGGCGCCGAAGGCGTAGTGGATATCGCGGTCGCCGCCGCGGTGGCCGCCCGTGCCAGCGTGCCCGCCGTCGGGCAGCGCTGCGCCGGGTCCTTGGCCATCCCCCAGGTGACGACGTCGTCGAACGCCCGGCTGATCCCCGGGCGCGCCACACTGGGTCGCGGCGGTGGGGACGAGAGGTGCGCATTCATCAGCACGGCGACATCGCTCGCGGGGAACGGCGGTGCACCTGTGAGCAATTCGTAGAGCAGGCAGGCCAGCGAATAGACGTCGGTCGGCGGGCCCACCGCACCGTCGGTGAACCGTTCGGGCGCCATATACGCGCAGGACCCGATGGCGGAGCCGGCGGTGGTCAGCCCGCTGTCGGTGCCGGAGCGGGCAATGCCGAAGTCCACCAGATAGGCGAAATCCTCCGGGGTCAGCAGGACGTTCTCGGGTTTGACGTCGCGGTGCGTCAAGCCGCCGGCGTGGGCGGCGTCCAGCGCGGCCGCGATCTGGGTGATCACGGCCACCGCGCGGAGCGGGTGCAGTGGGCCCTGCTGGGCCAGTACGGATTTCAGGTTGTACCCGGAGACCAGACGCATATCGATATAGAGCACGCCGTCGATCTCGCCGAAGTCATGGACGGGTATCACATGCGGCTCGTGCAGCTGCGCCGCGATCCGGGATTCGCGCCGGAACCGTTCCTGGAACGACGGATCGGCGGCCAGCTCCGGTCGCAGCAGCTTGAGCGCGACCATGCGTCCCTTGACTGTATCGAAGGCCTGGTACACCTCACCCATACCGCCGACGCCCAGCAGCGCGCGCAGGTCGTAGGGCCCGAACCTCTCACCGACCCGGATCGCCATCAGGAGAACCTCTGGTAGCACTGGTCGGCATCGCCCTGCAGGCCCGCACGGTAGGCCAGGATGCGAGTGAAGCCGGCCAGCGCGGTCACGCCATCGACATCGCTGGCGACCAGTCCGCTGGTGAGCAGGCCGGAGATCGCCTCATCGGTATCGCCGGCGGAGAGCATCAACGGGCTGCCGGGCTCGCTCATCTTGCTCTGCGCGACGCCGGTCAGGCACGCGGTCCGCAACGCGGTGGTGGTCGACTGCAGCGGCGCGCCACGTTCGTGTTGCAGCGCAAGCACATAGCGGGAGGTGACCATCGACAGTGCGGTGTTGTCGCCCTGGAGCAGCACTCCCTGGCTCTCGCTGCGCGGCGTGCCGACGTCCTCGAGGGCGGGCATGTCGATGCCGATGGTGTTGGTGGCCGGGCAGTACGACGCGGGCGAGGTCGCCTTGGCGTCGGGGCAGGTTCCCGGTTCCAGACTCAGCTGCGGCGGGTTGGCGGGGGTGAAGATCTGGTTCAGCGAGGCCATCAATTTGGTGAGCAGATTCTCGTCGATGGGGCTGTCGCCGTTGGCCGGAGCGCCGTAGGCGTCGTAGGACAAGAACTGCGGAAGGTCGCCCTGGCGCTTCTTGATCTCGTCCATGTTGATCGCCGCACACTGATCGGCATTGCCGCTGAACCCGATCTGGAAGGCGCTGATCCGGTCCAGGGCGGAACCGTGGGCGTCACCGGCGGCCAGTGCCTCTTCCTGGGTCATCAGCGGGTCGCGGATGTAGATGGCGCCGGCCAGCACATGATTGAGGCCGTCGCCGGTGGACAACGAGAAACGCGGCGATTTGTCGGCGGCCACCCAGTGCAGATACACGCCCGCGAAACAGTCGGCCTGCTGCTCCTTGACCAGGACCGGTGTGCCCTTCTCCACCAGATGGGCCTTGGCCTGGACGGCGTGGCCGAACTCGTGCGCCATGATCCCGACGACACCCATGTTGCCGAAGTACTTCGCCGCGCCCGGGATGAAACTGCCTCGGTCCCAAGCCATCGTGTCGTTGCTGAAGCAGTAGAAGGCGTTGGCCATATCGGTCAGGCCGCCGCCGCACACGTCCGGGTTGGTGGTGCTGTTGGAGTCGTAGGACACCAGCCCGGAGATCGGCGAGAAGGTACCGGTGAGCGCCCCGTTCCAGTTGTGCGACCAGAAGTCCTCCAGGTCGTCGACCGCGAGCAGGGCCAGGCGGTCGGCGGGGCCGCCGTCGCTGTTGGCAGCGGTGTGTGTGGGATCGGGGGCCCCGGCCCGTTGCCCGCTGTAGCCGTCCTTGGCCGGCAGGCCGCCGGCGCGGCTGGGGTCGTACAGCATGGACACCGCGTGCCCGTGGAGCACCGTTGTGCTGCAACCGGTCAGCAGCATCATTGCGGCCACTACGCAGCCGAGCAACGGACGAAGCGGGATGGTCATCGATCAGCCCGTGGTGGACATCGATCGAAGGTAGCCGGCCACGGTGTGCGCACCGGCCTGTTCCAGGCCGGCCCGCACCCGTTGCACGACGTCCCAGTTGAAGTCCCAGTTGAAACTGTGTTCGGGATAGCCGTCGCCGGTTGCGGTGCCGATGGCGACGGCGGCCGGAGCGGCCGTGGCCACCATGACCGTGCGTTGCGCCCACCGCTGCATGACGAAAAGGCTAACAAGGCGGCGGCGCGTCGGCGGCGCCGTCAGGGTGGCGTCAGGCGCCGGGTGCCGCGGCGCAGCGGTTCTTCAGATCGGTCAGGGGCTGCCGGATGGCTGTCAGCTCGTCATGGGTTTGTGGGTTCGCGGCGAGGTAGGCCTTCACCTTCGGCGAGGCCTGCTCGCGGGTGAGGCCTTTGAGGCTGCTGAAGAAGGCGTTGACGTCCGGGTGCGTGAAGAGGTACACCGAGGTGGCTGCCGACACGCCGGCCCGGACCTGCTCCAGATCGCCGGCGCTGCAGTTCGGCGGGTTCGCTGCCGGGTCCTGGTCGGCCAGCGCAGCGGGGATGGCACCGAACAATCCGAACAACGCGGATGCGGCGAGGGTGCCTGCGCCGATGGCCAGACGGGTCGGTCGGACGTGCATGTCTACTCCTTCTTCGGGTGACGGCGAGATGGCCGTGCGGTATCGCCGCAGCATTCAGTGTGTCGACCCGGCACTCTCGGCGCTCGCGGACACAGTCAACTCCCAGCGACTTCGGACAGGCCGCGCAGCGGGGGCTCAGTTCAGCCAGGGCGGATCCTGCCGCTGGTCTGGACGCCTACTTGGGCTGGTCGTCGACCTTGAAGTCGAACTTGACGTCGCCGCCCTTGACGCTCGTGACGGTGACGGTGACGCCGTAGGTCTCACCGGAATCGGTGAGCTCGCACTGCAGGGTCGCGCCCTTGTCGCCCTTGTCGCCCTTGAGGTCCGACGGGCAGGTCACCGATTCCGGGGCACGCCCGACCTGTTGGGTGAGCTGTTCGGAGATCTGCTCGGCGACGGCGTCCTTGTCCACCGTCTGCACGATGTCGAAGTTCACGGTCTTGCCGTCCACGCTGGTCACGGTGACGTTCACGCCGTAGTTCTTCTTGCCGTCGGACATCTTGCAGTCCAACGTGGCGCCGACCTCGGCCTTGAGGTCGGACGGGCACGTCACCGAATCGGGCTTGGTGCCGCCCTGCTCGGTGACCTTCTCACTGATCTGCTTCTGGACGTCGTCCTTGCTCACCGACGTAGTGCCGACCGACGTCGAGAAAGAGCACGCGGCCAGTGTTGCCGCAGCCGCCATCACCAATGGGGCAGCCAACCACCGATTCATGGAGCCTCCTTCACGTCGATGCATCGCGACCACAATCGCACATCTCACGCTGCGTAGTGTGCCGTCGGCGCTTATCGGTAGCGAACGGCGAGTGCTTTGCGGTGTGTGGCGGGCGAACCAAACAGCGATCGGTTCAAGGAGGCCCGTTTCAGGTAGACGTGGATCCCGCTTTCCCAGGTGTAGCCGATGCCGCCGTGCAACTGCATCGCTTTGCCGGCAACCTGCACAGCGGTGTCGCATGCGTAGGCCTTCGCCATAGACGCAGCCATCGACGCAGCCATAGACGCAGCCCCCGACGCGGCGTCCACGTCACACAGCCGGTCGACGGCGGCGTCCACCAGCCGGCGGGTCACCCGAATGTGCACCGCCATATCGGCACACGCGTGCTTGACCGCCTGAAACGATCCGATGGGTCGGCCGAACTGATGCCGCACGGTCACGTAACCGACCGTCGCGGCCAGCATGGCCTCGGCCAGCCCGAGGCTGTCGCAGGCGATCATGACCGCGGCGCGGTCGGCCAGCCGCCGCGCGGCCGCCGCCGGATCACCTGCGAACTGCCACACGTGGTGTACGGGCGCGCCGTCAGCGCGCACGGCGGCCAGCCGCCGGGTCTCGTCGAGCACCGGTTGTGCGGTCACCGTCACCCCGTCTGAATCCGGGGCGACGGCGGCCACCACGGGTGTGCCGGCGCCGTCCACCGCGAGTACCAGCAGCAGTGGGGCGGACGCGGCGTCGGCAACGAACTCGGCGTGCCCGTCCAGCTGGGCACCCTTGAGGGTGAACGCGGTACCGCCTGCGCCCCCGGTCGTCAGCGCAGCCACCGGGCAGGGCCGGCCCGTCGCGGCGGCGGTCAGCCAGTCGTCCCTGACCTCGTCCGCGACCAGCTCCAGCAGCGCCCCGATACCCAGCGTGGTTCCGAGGTAGCCGGTGCCGGACGCGGCCCGGCCCAGTTCCTCGGCGATGATCGCGGTTTCGGCGAAGGACACCCCGGCACCGCCGAGAGCGTCGGGGACCTCCAGCCCGGTCCAGCCGGCCTGCGCGACGGCATCGGCATCGGGGTCACCCTTGGCCAGCAGTTCCCTTGCCACGCTGCGCAGTTCACCGTGCAACTCGGCGTACTCGCGGGTCATCAGGACGCCGCCGGTTCGCGCGGCAGTCCGAGGCCGCGTTCGGCGATGATGGTGCGCTGGATCTCGCTGGCCCCGCCGGGGATGGTCCATTCCCAGGAGCCGATGAAATCGAGCACCCAGGCCCCGGACTCCCATCCGCTGGAGATCGGCTTGGCCAGTACGGTATGACCGGCCAACCCGGCGATCTCGGCGCCGAAATCCGTCATCCGTTGCAGCAGTTCGCTGTAGAACAGCTTCACCATCGAGGCGTCCGCCGGTGCCGGGTCGGGTGTCTCGACGAACTGCCGGCACATCCCACGCAGTCCGGTGATCTCGATCTCGAACTGCGCCAATCGGTCTGCGACCAGGGAATCATTGAGCACGTCGGCGCGGGCACACTCTGCCACCAGCCAGCCGAACCCGGCGTTGCCCAGCCGCTCGGCCAATTCCAGCATGGTCATCCCGCGTTCGGCGCCCAGCGTCTGCTGCGCCACCTGCCAGCCCTGGTTCTCCGGCCCGATCAAGTTGGCGGCCGGGATGTGGACATCGTTGAGAAAGATCTCGCAGAAATGGGATTCACCGGTGGCCTGCCTGATCGGCCGCACATCGATGCCGGGGCTGGTCATGTCCATGAGGAAGTACGAAATGCCGTGGCGTTTGGGTGCGTCCGGATCGGTGCGAGCCAACAGCAGGCACCAGTCGGCGTGCAATCCGCCGCTGGCCCACAGCTTCTGGCCGTTGACGACGTACTCCTCGCCGTCCCGGCGGGCCGTCGTCCGCAAGGCGGCCAGGTCGGACCCGGCCTCGGGTTCGGAGAAGCCCTGTACCCAGATCTCGCCGTCCAGGATGGCCGGCAGGTGGCGG
The DNA here is from genome assembly GCF_011758805.1 of Mycolicibacterium fluoranthenivorans. Lineage (NCBI taxonomy): Bacteria > Bacillati > Actinomycetota > Actinomycetes > Mycobacteriales > Mycobacteriaceae > Mycobacterium > Mycolicibacterium fluoranthenivorans. The sequence continues at coordinate 52,012 of NZ_JAANOW010000002.1, forward strand.
CGGCGCTGCTCGTCGGTGCCCGCGGTCAGCAGGGTCGAGGCGGCGTGATGGATGCCGACGAACGCCAGCACCAGTCGGGGTGCGTCGTGGGCGGCCAGCTCGGAGTAGAGCGCCACCTGCTCGGCGACCGACATCCCGCCGCCCCATTCGCGCGGCCAATGCGGGACGGCGTAACCGGCCCTGTGCAATTCGGCGAACCACGCCTTCTGGAAACGTACGTACTCCGCATCGCTCACCCCGGTCTGGGCGGCGCGCCAGTCGGTGGGCACATGTTCCTCGCACCATTGCCGGACCTGGCGCCGGAAGTCCTGCAGGCTCATGCGCTGTAGAGCCCCGTCAATCCGTGCGCCTCCACCGCGTCGGCGAGCAGCTCGCGCGTCGCCGACAGGCCCCAGGGCAGCCGGCGCAGCGGCTGGCTGTGGCGCGACAGCCAGGACAGCGTCGTCTCGTCGCAGAAACCGACGGCGCCGTGGAGTTGATGGGCAACCCGGAACACCACGTCGGCAGCCTCCAGCGCGGCCAGCCGCAGTGCCAGCGCATCGGCGAGCTCCCCGCTCCACAGTGCGTACCGGGCCAGCATCTCCAGGCCGCCGCGTTCCACCTCGGCGTCGGTGAGCTGGAACTGGACGCCCTGGAACGCGGACAGCGGTTGGCCGAATTGCTGTCTCAGTTGCACATGGGCGATGGTGAGTTCCAGTGCCCGGTCCAGCATTCCGAGCAGCGTCCAGCACGGCAGCGTGACGGCGAGCGCGAGATCGGCCGTGCCGTCGCCGTCGAGCGCGCTGACCTGAAGGGAGGTGACAAAGCCGGCCCGGTCCTCGGAGGTGCCCGTCACCCGGCCCCGCCGGCCGGTAGCGGTGACGGTCGCCCACGTCCCGGCGATCCCGGCGAGGGTGCCTGCCGGGGCGTGCTCGGTGACGACGAGCAGTCCGTCGGCGTCGGCAGGGCGGGCCAGTCGTTCGGCCACCGGGTAGGGCAGGCCCCAATAGCCGGCGCTGCGGCACAGCGCCGCCGAGGCCTCTGCGGAGTCGGGATCGGTGCGGGGCTCCAGCTCCCACGCGCCCAGCCCGTCGAGCACCGGGGCCACCACCGTGTCGCGGGTGTCGGGATCGGCCTCGGCGCGTTGCAACAGCTCGTCGCCCCCGGCGGCTTCGAACGCCTTGCGCGCTTCGGCGCCGTACTCGTTGGCCTCGGGGCTCAGGTCGATGTTCACGAGGCCGCCAACAGTGTGCGGGCCAACAGGATTCGCTGCATCTCGATACTTCCCGAGGACACCGTGGAGGCCTGCGAGTACCGCCAGTGGTCCTCGACCTCGGCCCGGAAGTGCCGGGATTCTTGGTCGGGCAGGGCCGCAGTGATCTCCATCAACACCTCGGCACTGTCCTGGTCCAGTTTGGTCACCGCGATCCGATAGGCCGCGGAATCGGTGGGGCGCACCTGGCCGGTGCTCTGCAAGGCGACGATCCGATATGCCATCAGCCGGGCCCGGCGACAGTAGGTGAGCATCCGCGCCCACCGGCCGCGAAGTTCGGCGGGCAGGTCGGCCCAGCGATCGCCCAGCGCGCCGGGTGCCAACTGCAGCAGCCGTTCACACCGCGCGTAGCGGGCGATGCCGACCCGTTCGAAGGCCAGCACGTTCTGCACGATGGTCCAGCCGTCGTCCACGGTGCCGAGAAGGTCGGCGTCGGTCACCCGAAGGTCGTCGAAGAAGACCTCATTGAGATGGTGCGGACCCATCATGGTCCGGATGGGTCGCACGGTGATGCCGGGGGCGGACATCGGTACCAGGAAGATGCTCAGGCCGTGTTGCTTTTTTCGGGCTGCGCCCTCGCCGAGCTTCGAGGTTCGGGCGAGCAGGAAACACCAGTGCGCCATGGTTGCGTAGGAGGTCCAGATCTTCTGACCGTTGATCCGCCAGCCGTCCCCGTCACGCACCGCCGTGGTGCGCAGCGATGCCAGATCCGACCCGGCCTCGGGCTCGGAGAAGCCCTGGCACCAGATCACCTCGCCGGCCGCGATCGGCGGCAGATGGGTGCGCTGCTGCTCCTCGGTGCCGAAGCGCATGATGATCGGCCCCACCCAGTTCACGCCCATGTACTGCGCTCCGCGCGGTTCGTGGTGCGCCCACATCTCCTCGCGCACCACGGTCTGCTCCCACGGCGACGAGGCGCGCCCCCCGAATTCGGTGGGCCAGGACATGCACAGCAGCCCACGGTCGGCGAGCTCGTGGCAGAAGTTCTGGGCGACCTCCAGGTCAGCCGGGTCGTCGGTGAACGCGCCCAGGTAGTCGTCGGGCACATGCGATTTCACCAGCGCTCGCAGCTCGGTGCGCAGGGCAGCGGCGTCGGGCCCCATGTCGAAGTCCACAGCGGCGATGCTACGACAATCCTTATAAGGATTGCTAGTATTTGTGTCGTGCCCACCCCGCAGCGCCGTATCGCCGAGACGGTGGCCGCCGATCTGCGCAACCGGATCCTGGCCGGTGCCGACCGGCTGCCCACTCAGGACCAGTTGGTCGCCGAGTTCGGCGTCAGCTATCCCTCGGTGCGGGAGGCACTGCGGATCCTGGAGACCGAGGGCCTGGTCACGGTGCGCCGCGGCAGCGTCGGCGGGGCGCAGGTGCACCGGCCCGACGAATCCTCGGCGGCATATCACCTCGGCCTGGCGCTACAGGGTGCGTCGGTGCCGATCGGGGACTTGGCCGCGGGGCTGCAAGTGCTGGAACCGCTGTGCGCCGCCGAGGTGGCCCGGCGCTCCGACCGCCTCAAGGTGGTGGTGCCGGTGCTGACCCGCAATGTCGACGCCAGCGCGGACGTGGTGGGCGACGGGGCCGCGTTCACCCGGTGCGCCCGCGAATTCCATGACCTGATGGTCGAATTCACGCCGAATGCCACCATCCGCCACGTGGTGGGCAGTCTGGTGGCGCTGTGGTCGGCGCAGGAGGAGAAGTGGGCCGACGCGTTGGTGCGCCGCGGCGAGTACCCGTCGGCAGCCGAAGCCCGCAGCGCGGTGCGCACACACCGTCGGCTTGTCGATGAGATCGCGGCCGGGCGGCCCGAGGAAGCCGAGCGCATCGCGCGGCGGCACCTCGCCGCGACGCAGGAACTGTTACTGGAACGCTTCACCGACGACGTGGTGCACGCGGTTCGTGGCGCAAAGTCGCACGCGGGACGGTGCTGCTGACTTAGCGTTGGCGCGCATGAGCGAAGCGCGCGAGGTGATCGCATGGGTGTAGTGGTGGTGACGGGCGCGGCGTCGGGAATCGGGCGGGCCAGCGCGGAGGCGCTGATCGCCGACGGGCGCCAGGTGGTGTTGTGGGATGTGGCTCCTGAGGTGGTGGAGGTGGCCGGCGCGCTCGGTGCCCGCGGCGAGGCCGTCGATGTCACCGATATGGCTGCCGTCACCGAAGCACTGGTGAACGCCGGTGACATCAACGGACTGGTGCATGCGGCGGGCCGGGTCATCGCCGAGCCGGTCGGCGCCTACACCGCGCAATCCTGGGACGCGGTGCTGGATGTGAATCTGCGCGCGCAGGCGCTGCTGGTGCAGGCCATGCTGCCGGGACTCGAGGCGGCGGCCCAGGCCGGTGAATCGCCTGCGGTGGTAGGTATTTCGAGTATCGAAGGACTCAGTGCCAACCCGTTCATTCCGGCTTACTGCGCATCCAAGGCCGGACTTCTGGGACTCACCCGGTCGATGGCGGCGCAGTTCGGACCGCTGGGGATCCGGGTGAATGCGGTGTGTCCCGGCTTCATTCGGACGCCGATGTTGCAGATCGCTCTGGATATCGACGAGATCAGAGCCGGTTTCGAGCAGGCCGCGCCGCTGGGCCGGTTGGGTCAACCCGATGAGGTCGGCGCCGCGGTGGCGTTCCTGATGTCACCCAAGGCGTCGTTCATCACCGGCACGTACCTGGTCGTGGACGGGGGAGTGACCAGCCGTCACGCCTGAGGCCGGTCCGGATTCGCCGAGTGCGCGCGCATCGGATGACTGTGATGACGGCGCGAGGTGCCGCTGCCACCGTGATCACTGAACAAGTCGTAGCTGCCTGACAGGCAATGCGGGAGCTGTTACGCCACTTCCTCGTTCGCCGCACCGGCGCAGTCCGGCGCCGGCTGACGCCGGCTGTCGCGCTGTCTGATCGCCGCGATGGCGTGTGCCAACCGCTGCATCAGTTCAGGCGTCGTCGTTCGCTGCTGAGCGATGACGGAAATGTTGGTCGTCCAGACATCTGTGAACATGTCGGCGACGCCCTGGCGCAGCTGGACCGAAAAGCCCTCGCCCATCGCATTGCCGAAGATTCCGACGATCCGAGTGCGCACAAGATCCGCCTGCTCGGTGGCGGGGCCCTGTGCGTACAAGTAGGAACGAATCATCGCCTCGGCCAGGTGCGGTGACTCGGAGAACTTGACCGTGAGCAGCTCGAACACGTGAAGAAGCCGTTGATAGCCGTCGACGGAGGTATGTGACTCGGAGCAGGCGCCTTCGTCGAAGTCCTGCAGCCAATCGTGCAAGCAAGCCAGGAGGAGGTCGTCCTTGGACGGGAAATAGAGGTAGACGGTGCTGGGCGCCAATTCGGCTGCAGCAGCGACGGATCGGATCTGACAGTGATCGTAGCCGCGGGACGCCAATCGCGCCGCGGCGGCGATGATCCGCTTGCGGCGCGTCTCTCGTCCTCGTGCCAGTTCACTGGTGCGCGCTGTAGATGTGAGGCGCGCGGGGAGGCGATGGGGCATGGCCAGCTCCTGGTAGGCATAGGTGACCTCGCAGTGCGAACGCTAGGTTCGGTTGGTCCCACCGCCTGTGCGCCGTCTCATTCACCGGGCGGCGAATCTGGTGCCGAGCGCATCGGTATACCCTCCATGTCGAGTCGACGGCATGAGCGTCGATGTGCCGCACACCAAGTCATCTTTCTGGCTCATCGCGCGGCTGCCGGCGGATGGAAGAAGATGCCTTCTGCGCGCACGGAGATGCCTTGCGATGTCGCGAGAGCTCCGACGACGATTGTCTTGACCCCGTCGACCCGATCGATGTGTGCCTCGGCGTGTACAGGCCCAAGGGGAGTGCCTGCCTCGTAGCGCACGGAAAGCGTGCCCGTCACCGCCGGGTGGCCGGGCTTGTGCGCCGCAGCACCCAGGACGTGATCGAGTATCAAGGCACAGACACCGCCGTGGACGTGTCCGGCAGGTCCTTCGTAGGCGGCTCCGAGGGTGACGTCGGTCCACACACTCCCATCTGATCGGTGATGAACAGACAACGGCGGGGCAAAGGCGTTGCGCACGCCGATCACGGCGTTGCCCCACGTCAGAGTTCGACCGTCGGAAGTCTCGGGCAGTCCGAAGGATCCTGGCATCAGTGCGGCACAGAGTTCGTCAGCGGCGGCATCGATCTTCTGCTGCACCGATGCGATGGTGGCAAGGTCGACTTGGCTGCGGATGGTGGCGTCGACGAGTCGACGAACGGAGTTGGTCAGCGAGGCGTAAACGGCCTCGGCGGCATCGGGATTGTCATCGACGGACACTGATCGCCTATCCCACCGCAGCAGGATCTGCTCGCAGGCCGGATAGCCCGCCGTAGTCCCCCCGGTAGAAGAGCAACGGCCGGCCGGGATGCGCCTGCAACGTCGTGACGTGGGCGACGACGATGGTGTGGTCTCCGGCGCCATGTTCGAATTCGAGGTCGGCCTCGATGGTGGCCAAGGCACCCGCGATCTGCGGGGATCCGTTGGAGGCGGGGTGCCATTCGACCGCGGCGAACTTGTCTTCGCCCGCAAGGGCGAATTGGGCGCAGATCGCCTCCTGATCGTCAGCGAGGATGTTGATGCACAGGCGCCCGGTGGCGCGAATCAACGGCCAGCTGGTTGAGGACAGCGCGGGACAGAACGACACATAGGGCGGGTCCAGCGATACGGAGGTCAGTGATTGACAGGTGAAGCCGAGTGGCCGTTGCCCGTCGTGACCCGTGATGACGGCGATTCCGGTACAGAAGTGGCCGAGTACCGCGCGCATGTCTTGGGGTCTGGGTCGGGAGCTGCTTGCCTTCGTCGCCGCGGCATCGTTACGTCCCATCGGTGTGCTCCTCCTGTCGTCCTGTGACCCAGGTTCGAGATTTTGGTGGCCCTGCGCAATGCTGTTTCCCGGCCAGCGGTTCATCGGTGCGGGCCAGGTGAGCCGTGTTGTTAACCTGGGCGGATGGAAAAGCCCGAGTCGGGAGGCAAATCCGCCATGTCCGCCACCGGCTGGGCGCTGCTCGGGTTGTTGTCCTATGAGGCGGAAGTGTCGGGCTACGACATCCGCAAATGGATTCACTGGAGTATGCGTTACTACTACGTAAGCCCGGCGTTCAGCCAGATCTATACGGAGTTGAAGAAGCTGGAGAAGTTGGGCCTGCTGACCTCACGGGTAGAGGACACCGGGCCCCGGACTCGCCGGCTGTACTTGATCACACCTGAGGGTCTCGAGGCCGTCACGCGTTGGGCGAGGGACACTCCGGTCGAGCCGCCGTCGCTCAAGCACCCGGCGATTCTCCGAGTGACGCTGGGTCATCTCAGTGACCCGGCAGCGCTCAAAGAAATGCTCCAAGAGCACATTGCCTACGTCGATCAGATGCAGCGCGATGCCGCCAAGGATGCCCGCTGGGCGGGTGCCGATCCGTCCTGGGCATACGCGAAGATCGCCCTACATTGGGCGGACCGCTGCTACACGTCAGAGCGGGAACTGACGCTGAAGTTGATCAAGGATCTCGACGAGACCGAGGCGAACTTCCCGAAAATCGGCCAGGACGCCAAGATTCCCTGGCCGGATCCCAAGTACTGGTACGAAATCGAGAAGAAGGTCGAAGCCGAAGACATCGAGTGAGCGTCATGGCCCCACGCTGAATCCCTGTGCCGCTCAACTTCTGGCGGCATCGAGTGCGGCAACGTAGCCGTAGACCAATCCCTGCGCGATGGTCGCGCCGGCCCCCGGGTAGATCTTGCCAAAGGCATTTGCAGCGGTGTTGCCGATCGCGTACAGGCCGTCGATGACGGTGTCGTCTTCGCGCTGCACGCGGGCGCGCTCATCAGCGCGGAGGCCGCCGCAGGTCCCGAGATCGCTGAGCACCAACTTGACCGCGTAGAACGGACCCTTGACCAGCGGGCGCAGATTCGGATTCGGAGTGATCGTGGGGTCGCCGTAATAGCGGTCATAGGCACTGCGGCCGCGGCCGAAGTCAGGGTCCTCACCGGCGAAGGAGTTCTCGTTGAATCTGGTGACGGTCGCGCCGAACTCGTCGACCGGTACGCCCATCTTGGTCGCCAGTTCGTGCACATCTTGCGCTCGGACCGCGATGCCGGCGTCGTACCAACGCCGCGGTATCGGCATACGGGGAAAGCGCTCGGCGGCAAAGACATAACTGTTGCGGTATTGCTGATCGAAGACGATCCACATCGTCTCCACCGGTGTGCCCGCAGCCTCCAGTTCCAGGAGGCGTTGGCCGAAGCTCATGTAATCGGTTGATTCGTTGACGAATCGCTTTCCGTGCTCGTCGACGATGAAGGATCCGGGCAGGGACCGTTCGGCCAGCATCACCGCGGGCGCACTGCCCGGCAAGGGCGCCACCGCGGGAAACCACCAGGATTGGTCCATCAACGCGATATCGGCCCCGATATCCTGGCCGATCCGAATGGCATCACCGGTGTTGGATTCGGCGCCCAGGCTCAGATTGGAGCCGAGAGACTCGGACTGGAACTTCCATCGCATGTCCATCTGGTGATCGAAGCCACCGGCAGCCAGGACCACGCCGCGTCGGGCCGTGATCGAGATCTTCTTGCCGTCGTGGTCGACGATGGCACCGGTGACCCGGGTGCCGTCGGAGACCAACTCAGACAGAGCAGAATTGAGCCAGATCGGTATGCCGGCGCGGATGGCACCGGCGAACAGCCCGGCGGCCAAGGCCTGACCACCGGCGGCGTAGCGGCGGCCCAGGATGAGCTGGCCGCGTAGGCGGCCATGTAGGGGTGGGCATAGGTGGCGGACGTGGAGGTGAAGTTGATGACCACGCCGCGTCCGGACTGCAGCAGTGCCGGCAGCGCCTGCCGCGTCATCAGGAAGGTGCCGGTCAGATTGACGGCGAGCGTGCGGTTCCAATCCTCCAGTGTGGTCTCGTGGGTGTGTGAACACGTCTGCATCCCAGCCACATTGACCAGCACATCCAGTCCGCCGAGATCGGCCACGGCCGCATCGACTTTCGCGATGACATCGTCTTCGCGCGAGATGTCCAATACGCCGGTGGTGAGTCGCTTGGCGGTGCCCGCCTCGTCGGCGGCCGCTGCGGTGGCCTTCAGCCCCGCTGCGGAGATGTCGAAGGCCGCCACCGTGGCACCTTCGTCCAGCAGGCGGGCCACGGTGGCGGCGCCGATACCGGATCCCGCTCCGGTGATGATGACGCGGCGGTCGGTGAATCTATCGATCACTGGGTTGTCCTTTTGCTCAAGCGAATTGGAACGCGCTGAGGGGCGCCTCAGCTGGGTAGTTGGTGGGGCCACCGAGGTCGTAGCCGGCATTGAGTGCGGCGATGAACTGCGGGTCGTGCAGCGGCTGGCTCGGGATGTCCAGCTTGATGCCCTTGGCCTTGAGATCATCGACCATCATGTCGATGGCACGATCGATACTGAGGTCGTCCGAACCGTCCATGTTCTTCTTCAACTCGTCGTAGTCGGCGAAGACCTCCGCGGACCAGTGCACCAGGAAGCGCAGCTCGTCGGTGTGATGGCGCGCGATGACGTCCTCCCCGTTCTTGAGCAGCCACGAGTCACGGTCGGTCGGATCCCCGGCGAACACCGTGTCGAACGCCAGTCCTGCCGGAACCTGTTGATCCAGTGGGCCATTGGCTTCTCCGCGGTGCATCATCATCTCGTTCTGCACGACGACGACGCGATTGTTGATCGGCGGCAAGACACGTGCAGCCGCCTTCAGGGGGCCCTCGGGCCAGTAGGTGAACCCTGAGGTCTCGTCCAGCAAGAACCAGGTGATGACCTGGGCCATCTTGATCAGGTAGTCGGTGAACAAGCCCGACTTGCCCATGACGCTGCACAACCAGGTGGGTGCGTTCTCGTGGCGCACGCCGCGAAAGCTGGGGGAGTCCAGGTGGCCGGGGTCACGGTTGGCGCACGGGCCATTGATGTTGAACAGCATCAGTTCGGGCTTGGCGTACTCGGCGTTCCAGTAGCTCTTCGCATGTTCCAGGAACTGCGCGTTGTAGAAGCAGTCATGCAGTTCCGGGTAGAGCACCGCACCGTAATTGGCGAGGTACCCGCGGAAGGTGGGAGTGAGGCACAGGTCCAACGACGGCGTGAAGCCCTCGGGGAAGGCACCGCTCATGGTGGCCATCAGTTCATCGGCGGAAGCGAAGTGCTGGGCGATGATGAGCTTCCACGGTCCCTGGGTGCGCACCACGTCGAGCAGTCGTTCGCGCTGGTCGGCGGTGTAGATATCGGTGATCTCGCGCGGCGGTGCAACCGGCCGTAGGACATCGGACAGTTCGCGGCGCCGGTCGTCAGTCAGCATGGTGGTCTCCTTCAGTGATTAGATCAAGCTCGACATGGACGACGGCATGCCCGGCGGTATCTGGATCGACGAAGCGCTGCGGACCGCGCAGCTTCTCGACGACGATGCCACCCTCGACGCCCTCGAGCTGACCCAGGGGTCATCGGTGTACAAACCGATGTACCTGTTCCGGGGCGATGTGCCCGTCAAGGAGTTCTCGACGGTCATGCCGCCGGCCCTTCGTCCCGCCGTCCGGCTTTTCGGCAGACAGGCGATGGGTGTCTACCCCTACCGGGACCTCTACATGCTCGCGGCCGCACGGCAATTCGTCCCCTTGATGAAGAACACCAAACTGATTCTGTTGGGCGGCATCACCGATCGCGAGCATGTGGAAACCGGTCTGGCCGAAGGATTCGATTTCGTCGCCATGGGACGGGCGCTGCTGCGTGAACCGGACCGGGTGAAGACCATGATCGCCGAACCCGGTTCCCGAAGCCGCTGCACCCACAACAACAAATGCATGGTCACGGTGTTCGGCCGCACCCACTGCGTGCTCGACCCCGTGCAGCGCTACGGGCATGCCGGTATGCCCGTAGCACTACCGACGAACAGGTCACCTAGCGCCCGGCCGGCCTGCCGGCGAGCGCGATGGGCGATGTCGAGCGTCGGCATCGTCATGAATCCGTGGATGCCGCCCTCGAACGTGCATCGGGTGGTCGGCACGCCAGCGGCCTGCAGCGCGTCGGCGTAGGCAACACCCTCGTCTCGCAGCGGATCGTGCCCCGCGAGGACGATGACCGTCGGCGGAAACCCATCGTGCGCGCCGTGTAGCGGTGAGGCGTAGGGATGCTGCCGATCCTCGATCGCCGGCACGTACTGGTCCCAGTACCACTGCAATGCCGGACGTGGATTGTAGAAACCGCGACCGAACAACTGGTAGGACTCACTGTCGAAATCCGCGGTGATCACCGGGTACAACAACAGCTGCGCCGCCAACGCGGGACCGTTGCGGTCACGCGTCATCATGGCGGTGACGGCTGCCAGATTGCCGCCGGCGCTGTCGCCGCCGACCGCCAACCGAGAGGGTCGACGCCGAAGTCGTCGGCGTGTTCGACCACCCAGCAGGTGGCCGCATAGAGGTCCTCGGCCGCGGTGGGCCAACGATGCTCCGGCGCCAGCCGGTAGGCCACTGAAACGACCACTGCGGGAATGAGATTGGCCAGATTGCGGCATAACCCGTCGTGGCTGTCGAGATCGCAGAACACGAATCCGCCGCCGTGGGCGAAGACGAGCACCGGCAACGGCGTCGACCCGGCCGGACGGTATACGCGGACGTCGATGTCGCCGCCGTCGACGGGGATGCGGTGGTCCTCGACGACCGCGACCGGCTCGGGGTCCGGATTGGGAACAAATCTGGCGCGGATGGCTGCGCGGACTTGAGCGCCCGTCATCGTATGCACGGACGGGAAGCCGGAATCCAGACTCTCGATCAGCCCGGCGATCTGCGGGTCGAGGGGCACGCCGGCTGCAGCGTTGCCGATTCCGGTGCGCCCATGGGACGTGATCCGGGACCACTGCGCAGCGGTCGCAACGATTGCAGGGTGGGGGCCACCCGCCCGCTACCGTCTTCGGCGTTGCGCCAGACGCCCATCGCCGTCATCCGCACGGGCGCGGCCAGGCGCTGGTCGAAACTCATTCTGCTTATCGGTCCGCACACCGACACAGCGGCTACGGCCCGGCCTGCCGGACCGATCGGTGCTGCCACACAACCGAACCCGGGTAACGACTCCTCGCGTTCGAAGGCCACGCCGTGAGCGCGGACCTTGGCCAGTTCCGCGGTGAGTTGCGCGGCGGTTGTGAGCGAGAACCGGGTTTTACGGGCCGAGAGATCGACAACGGTGGCATTGTTGTCGGCGAGAATCGCTTTACCGACGGCGGTGCAATGCGCCGGCTGACGCCCGCCGACTCGCGTCGGAATCGCCGCGACCATCTGGTCGCCGGTCTTCTCCAGGTACACCACGTCGGACCCGTCCAGGACGGCTAGATGTACCACGAGTCCGGTGGCGCGGTGCAGATCGCGAAGTAGTGGAATGGCTGCACGGTGAATGCGATCCTGGTGCAGCGCCAACGATCCCAACTCGACCAATCGCATACCCAGTTCGTAGTCGCGGCCCTCCCGGCGCAACCACCGCAGCGCCACAAGGCGTTCGAGCATGCGGTGGGCCGATGAGCGCGGCAGACCGGTGCGGCGCACGATCTGGGCCAAGGTCAGCCGTCCCGGTCCTTCGAAGGCATCCAGGACCAGCGATATCCGGTCGATGACCGCGCTGGGCGTCTCGCCCGCCTTCTCGACTGTCATTGTAATGAGGGCCTCACCATATTGGACCGCACATGCCACGCGGCATATGACTATTAGAAATATGACTGTTTGTAGCACACCGGTGTGTGCGCTGTCATATGATTGGAGATAGGCGCAGGTCGCAGGCAGCACTGAGACCCGCCCGGATGGTTCCGGGCGGGTCGCGGCGAGCAGATTATGCGGAGGTGGCGGCGCGTCCGGCGCGTCGACCGTAGAAGCTGCCGTCGCCCAGGGACACGCCGCTGGCGTAGCCCCATGCGGCCAGCCCGGCGGTGCACCGCCCGGCGGCGAAGAGCCCCGGAATCGGTACGCCGCTGACGTGGAGTACCTCGGCGTCCAGGGTGGTGTGCAGGCCGCCGAGGGTGAATCCGCCGGTGGACTCACGCAGGTCGATGGCCCCCACCGGCGAGCCGATGGGTCGCAACCAGCGCTTCTTCTTGTGCAGCAGCGGATCATGCCGCTGGGCGGCGCCGTGGTTGTAGTCGGCGATGGTGGACTGCAGGAATCCGGTCGGTAGTCCGATCTCGTCTTCGAGCTCGGCGACGGTTTCGCACACCCACGTCGGCGGTCGCATCATCAACTGCGGCGACAAGGACGCCATCGCCTCCTGCTGAGCGGTCTCGTCGATGATCAGATACGCGGTGTTGTTCTGGTGATAGAGCGTGAGCTGACCGGCCCGGTCTGGGTAGGTGTCCTCGGCGACGTAGCGTTGACCCCGTTCGTTGACCAGGATGCCGCGCACCAGTTGTTGTGGGTCGATGAACAGTGCCACCTCGGTGGCGTCCATGTGGGCGAGGTCGGCGCCGAGGGCCTGGGCCATCCGAATGGCCTGCCCGTCATGCTGTTCGATCGAGGCGGCCGGCCGGCGATGCGGGGGGCGTACTGCGCCACCATCGCGTCGTTGTAAGCGAAGCTGCCCGCGGCCAGCACGACACCGCGGCGCGCGCGGATGTCGATCGTCTCGCCGTAGCGGCGGGAGCGGATACCGGCCACCCGGCCGTCCGACTCGATGATCAGGCGCTGTACTCGGATGTCGTAGAGCGCCCGCGCCCCTGCCGCAGTGGCGCTGTCGACCAGACCCTTCATCAGCATCAGGCCGGCACTGGACTCGCCCTGCTTCTTGTTCTGCATCTGCGGTACGTGGCCCCGCGGTGCCGGGTTGGCGATGGTGTTGAACGGGTACGCGTTCTCCCCACCGCTGTACATCAATCCCTCATCGCCCATCGGCTCCCAGCCGGGTTCACCGAAGAACTCGGCCTTGAAGGGGACGCCGCAACCCACCAGCCATTCGAAGTGCGCGATGCTGCCGGCGCAGTAATCCTCGATGCGTGGTGCATCGGCGCCCGGGCCCATGGCCGCGTTCAGGAAGGTGGCCATGTTGTCGGGTGAGTCTTCGAAGCCGCAGGCCTTCTGGATCGGTGTACCACCGCCGAGGTAGATGAAGCCGCCGGCCATCGCCGCGGCTCCGCCCCACGATCCGCTGCGTTCGAGAACCAGGACGTCGGCGCCACTGCGGGCGGCCTCCACCGCCGCCGCCGCACCGGACACGCCGTAGCCCGCGATGACGACATCTGCCTCGTGATCCCAGCGGGAGATGGCCGAGGCGGGGACCGGGTGGACGTCGCCGTTGGTCGTGGCCGCATCGCCGCCGGCAGGTCGGACACCCACTGGTGGCCCCAATAGCTGTCGGCCGTGATCTCCTCAGCGGTGTAATACGTTTCGCCGACCCGCATGCCCGCTGTCCCGAATTCGATATCCCAATCTCCGGGGGTACGCACATAGAACGACACCATCTTGTCGTTGGTATGTCGGCCCAATGTCGAAGAGAGCTGGAAACCCTCGGCATTGACCCGATCAAGGGCCTGCCCGACGGCATCGAGCGAATCGACTTCGACCATCAGATGGATCAGCCCAGGATCACGCAGCGTCTGTGCTGGGCAGATCGCCAGGCTGTGGTGACGCTGGTTGACACCCATGAACCGCACCCGCACCGGGCCGAACTGCGGCGGCACCGGAACCCGGAAGGCTCCGCGCGACACGAAACCCAGTACATCGGTGTAGAACTCGAACAAACCGTTGACATCCAGCGCAGGCAATACGATGTGGCCCAGGCCCTGCTCATTGGTGACGAACCTGGCGCCGTGCGGTGTGATGACGGGGGAGTGGTCCAGTACGGCACCATGGAACACCTCCAGCGAGGTGCCGGCGGGGTCTTCGAAAGCGATGACTTCCTCCACGCGCCGCGTGTCGGCTTCGTCGAGCGAGAGCTGTTTGAACGGCACACCCGCGGCATCGAGTGCGGCTTTGACCCGCTCCAGGTCTGTGTGGTCGCGCACCTCCCAGCCGACGGTCATGATCTTGTCGACGTCCGCGGGTACGACGATGATGCGGGCGGCGCGTTCGTCCATCCGCAGATACAGCGCGGACTCGTCCGGCCCCGTGCCCTGTGCGAATCCGAGCACGTCGAAGGCGAAGTGTCGCCAACGCTCGATATCGGCCGTCGCGACGGTGACATAGCCGAGGCTCTTGATCAGTCCCATGTGTGCTGTCCTCTCAGATCATTGCCCGCAGCGGGCCCTGCGGATCCACACCCAACGAGCTCAGCGCCGAGGCGTGATACACCGTGGTCGGCACATGAATGGCATGCGCCTGGCCGACGTGCACATCCCGCCAATACCGTTGCAAGGGCTTGTCCATCCGGGCCGCGTTACCGCCACAACGCGCGAAGATCTCGTCCACCGCCGACACCTCGCGCCAGACCGCGCGCACCTGGGTGCGTCTGCCTGCGGCACGGTCCTCGAATGACACCTCTTTGCCGGAGTCGACCATGTCGAAGATGCGATCCGCGTTGGCCAGCAGCTCCTGGCGGGCGGCGTTGATGTCCGCGGCGGCCTCGCCGATCGCATACATGACATAGGGGTCGTCCTTAATGGCGTCACCGCTCGAATTCACCCGTTCGCGTTGGTAATCCAGCGCGGCCGCCAGCGCACCTTCGGCGATGCCGATGGTCGCAGAGCTGATGCCGAGCGGGAACATCGTCGACCACGGCATCAGGTAAAGCGTCTCGGTCATCCCGGCCTCCCGCTGTGCGGTGCCGTCCATGACCTTCATCGCGTCCATCGTCCGGTAGGACGGCACGAACGCGTCCTTGACGATCACGTCCTTGGATCCCGTGCCGCGCAACCCGACGACGTTCCACGAATCGTCCACGATCTCGTAGTCGCTGCGCGGCAGGATCATGTGCAGCATCTGCGGCGGCATCAGCGGGTTTGCCGTCGGCGTCGCCGATCATCCCTCCCAGGAAGATCCAGTCGCAGTGGTCGGTGCCCGAACTGAACTGCCAGCGGCCGTTGAAGATATAGCCGCCCTCGACGGGTCGGGCCACACCCTGCGGTGCGTATGGCGAAGCGACCCACGTGTCGATGTCGTCGGCCCAGATCTCCGTGGCGACTCGTGGATCTGCATAGGCCAGCTGGTAAGGGTGCACGCCCACCACGCCGTTGATCCAGCCGGCGGCCGGGTCCAGTGCCGCGGTGGCCATCACGGTCTCGGCGAACTCGCGCGGGTGGACCTCCAGGCCGCCGTGCGCCTTGGGCTGCAGCAGGCGGATGTTGCCCGCCGACTTCATGAGCTTGACTGTTTGGTCGGTGAGTTTGCCGATCTTCTCGGCTTCGGCGCCCTGGTTGCGCAGTTGTTCGGCGATCTCGCGCACTCGGTCTATTACCCGCTCAGTCATCATCTGGTCCTATCGTCGAAGACTGTCACCGATGGTGGAGGACGGTGTCCGCCGCGGTGGCGGCGATTCCTGGTCAGTGGAAAATCTGAGTGCCCCAACGCGTCAGAACTCGATATGGAGGTCATCGGAGACCGGGCGGGCCTGACATCCCAGGATAAGGCCGTCTGTGAGATCCTCGGGCTCGAGAATCTCGCAGCTGGCCATGTCCACTTCACCGTGTACCAGCCTCGCGGCACATGATCCGCACTGACCTTCCTTACAGGAGTACGGCACGTCGACGCCGGCGGCGACGAGAACGTCGACCAGCGTCGCGCGCCGTGGCCAGCGCAGCTGGTGGCTGGTCCCATCCAGGTCGACGCGCACGGCGGCAGCATCGCCGTCGTCGAAATCTGTTGTCACTGAAAGATTGTCATCGTCGAACGGATCACCCGACAGTGACCGGAATACCTCCAGATGCACCCGCGCCGGCGGCACCCCCGCCTCGGTCAGAGCGTCCTTGATGACGGCCATGAACGGTGCGGGGCCGCAGATGAACGAATCGAAACCTGCCGACCCTGGGAACACGGTGCGGGTGAATCCGCTCATCTGGGCGGGCGTCGGTAGGCCCCGGATCGACTCCAACCAGTGCAACACCGTCAGTCGGCCGGCGTACCCAGCCGCCAGATCGCGCAACTCCTCGGCGAAGATCACCGACCTCTCGTCGCGATTGGCGTAGCACAGCACGACCCGTCCGGTGCCTGCCGACAACACCGATTTCACGATCGACATGATCGGTGTGATTCCGCTTCCGGCTGCCCACAAGAGAAAATCGGCGTCGAGGTCTGCGGGAGTGAACACCCCTGACGGCGGTAACACCTCGATGGTGTCGCCGACAGTGATGTTGTCGCACAACCAATTCGATCCGTAACCGCCGACGGTCCGCTTGACCGTCACCTTGAGTGCCGAATCGGCATGTGGTGAGCTTTTGTCGTCATGGCCACCGGCCCCTTGTCGGCCGCGATGACCCCCGATATTCCAGGGCTGGACACATTCGGCGGACAGACTTATCACACCGCGCACTGGCCACACGAGAACGTCGACTTCACTGGTAGGCGCGTGGCCGTGATCGGTACCGGATCCTCGGGGATCCAGTCGATTCCGATCATCGCCGAGCAAGCCGAACATCTCTACGTGTTCCAGCGCAGTCCGAACTACAGCGTGCCCGCCGGTAACCGCCCGCTGACTGCGGAGGAGGTCGCGGACATCAAGGCCAATTACTCCGAGCGCCGCCGGATGTCCTGGCACAGCGGTGGGGGGTCACCACACATCGCCCACCCGAAGCTGACCCTGCAAGCCAATCCGGAGGAGCGTCGCGAAGCTTTCGAAACGCGTTGGGAAATCGGTGGTGTGCTGTTCTCCAAGACGTTCAGCGACCAGATGATCACCCTGGAAGCCAATGACGAAGCTCGCAAGTTCTACGAAGACAAGATCCGAGCTGTCATCGGGGATCCACAGCTCGCCGAAATGCTGATACCCACTGACCATCCGATCGGCGCGAAGCGGATCTGCACCGACACCAACTATTTTCAGACATTCAACCGGGACAATGTCACCCTGGTGAGTGTGCGAAACACGCCGATCGAGTCGATCGACGACACGGGCATCAACACCGTCGATGCGCACTATGACATCGACGCCCTGGTCCTGGCGACGGGCTTCGACGCGATGACGGGCACACTGGCCAAAATCGATATCGTGGGGCGCGGCGGGGAGAAACTGGCCGACGACTGGGCTGACGGACCGCGCACCTACCTCGGACTGGGCACCGACGGATTCCCCAACCTGTTCCTGGTGTCGGGTCCCGGAGCGCCCGCGGTGCTGGCCAATATGGTGCTGCACGCCGAGGCGCACGTGAACTGGATCGCCGACGCCATCGGCTACCTCGACAACCACGGGTACGCCGCTCTGGAACCGACCGCGGATGCCGTGGACAACTGGATCGCCGAGTGTGCCCAACGCGCCGAGGCCACCCTCTTCGCAAAGGCCAACTCCTGGTACCTGGGCGCCAACGTGCCGGGCAAGCCCCGAATGTTCATGCTCTTTTCTGGGCGGATTCGGGGTCTACCTCGACATCTGCAACGAGGTGGCCGGGGCCGGGTACAAGGGATTCGATCTGATCAAGGCGCCGAGTACCACCCCATAGGAGGAGCGATGTCCGATCTGGCTGCTTACGGCCCCTGGGCGGTGATCGCAGGCGGGTCTGAGGGCGTAGGAGCAGAATTCGCCCAGCAGCTCGCGGAAAGCGGGATCAATGTGGTGCTGATTGCCCGCAAGAACGATCCACTCGAGGAAACCGCACGCCGTTGCCGAAGCCTTGGTGCCGAGGTCCGCACTCTGCCCATGGACTTGCTGGGGCCCACCGCCGGGGCTCGGATCGCCGCGGCAACCGCCGACCTGGAGGTAGGGTTGCTGATCTACAACGCCGGGGCAAATACGTGCAGCCAGACCTTCCTCGACGGCGATCTCGCCGAGCATCGTAAGGTCGTCGACCTGAACGTCACCCGCATGATGGAACTGGTCCAGCACTTCGCCATTCCCATGGTGGCCCGCCGACGAGGGGGCATCATGATCATTGGTTCGGTGTCTGGCTATTTCGGTGCGGCACATCACGCCGCATACGCCGGTGCCAAGGCGTTCAGCAGAATCTTCGCCGAAAGCCTGTGGGTCGAACTGCGGGATTTCGGTGTGGAGGTGATCGAGGTGGTGCTCGGGTTGACGCGCACCCCTGCGATGCAACGTGTCGGTCTGAATTTCGATGCGCCGGGGATGCTGGTCAGCGAGCCCGCCGACGTGGCCAGGGAAGCACTGGCGCACCTCGCCGACGGTCCGGTCTTCGTCGCCGGCGGCAACGCCGAGCGGGCGGAACACAATAGTGGTCCCGACCGCGCCAGGGTGGTCTCGGCTGCGCACGACGCAATCCAGAGCCTGATGAATTCACCTGCTGCACCCTGACGGTCGTGGAGTCGCGCGTCGTCCACGCAGGTGACAAGCGAATAAGAAAGGAGTGCACTCATGGGGGTCTATGCGGTGAGCGGAGCGGCTTCCGGCATGGGGAGCGCGGTGGCCGCCCGGTAGCGCGCCGAGGGACATCAGGTCATCGGCATCGATATTCGTGAGGCCGACATCGTCGCCGATCTGTCCGTCCCCGAGGGTCGCCGGCACGCAGCCCAGGCGGTACTGGACCGCGTTGAAGGGCACCTCGACGGCGCGGTGCTCGCCGCTGGGCTCGGACCGCGGCCCGGGTTCGCCCATGTGCCCACGATTCTGTCTGTCAACTATTTCGGCGTCACGGACCTCCTGAACGCCTGGCGTCCTGCCCTTGAAACGGCCGGCAACGCCAAAGTTGTCGTGGTGGGCAGCAACTCCACGACCACCGTGCCCATGATTCCTCAGCGTGCGGTACGCGCGCTGTTGCGCAACGACCTGGAACGTGCCACCCGCACGATGCGCTGGTTCGGCCCGGTTGCCCCGTCGATCGCGTACGGCACCTCCAAGATGGCGTTGATGCGTTGGGTGCGGCGCACCGCGGTGCAGGCGCACTGGGCAGGAGCGGGAATCCGCCTCAACGCGATTGCTCCCGGCGCATTGGACACTCCGCTGCTGCGCCAACAACTGGATGACCCTCGGGAAGCCAAGGCGGTCCGGGCCTTCCCGGTGCCGGTAGGGCATTACGGCTCACCAATAGACTTAGCCTCGATCGACCGACTGACCTGGGTGGCTGGTGTCGAGTTTCGTTGATCGGCGTGGCCGGGGTGGAGGCGTGAGGTAGTTGCTGGTCTGTCCAGCTTTTCCTATGTGTTCCGGTCGGGCCTTTCGGCGGGGGGTCAAACTGGTGTGGTCAGCGGCGGGCTGTATCCGATGGTGTTGTGCCACAGTGCAAGCCAAGATTTGGACCAGGGCCAGTGGGTGGGCAGGTGCAGGACCGGTCGGTGTTGCGGGCGGGCGAGTCGGGCTGGAACGTTGATGATCTGGCGGCGCAATGTCGATCCTCGGGCTCGGGTGTGCCGGTCTCCGGCGAGCACGCCGGCCGCGCGCAGCAGATTGTGAGCGATCCGCCGCGCAGAGTATCCCGGCCGAGTTGGCCCCGAAGCGGCCCGACGGAATGTGGGCCAACGGTCCGTCGATGAGGTCGGCGAACACGGTTTCAATGATCGCGTGCTGGCGGTGGGTGATGTCGGCCGCCTCGACGGGTAGGTCGGTGTTGGTGAAGAACGGGTGATACCGCCAGATCGGGAACAGTGCGTCGGGGAAGCGGGCGTCCTTGACGCGGCGCACGATCAGTCGGGCAGTGATTCGATCGGGAGTGGAAGCGAAAGCGGTGTAGCCGATTTCGGCCACCTCGGCATCGGAGATCCAGCCCCCGGTATCGGGGTCACAGACCGCCCCGGGATAGGACACCGGCGTCCGCGCATCGTCGGCGATGGCGGTGATCGCGCGGTCGACCGCGGCGTTGCGGATCATAACCAGGGAGAACTGGGCGCCTGCCCGTCGACACGCCCGCACCACCTTGCGGTTGCCGTAGGCCGAATCTCCGCGGACCAGAATCTGTCCGTTGGATGCGGCGGCGCGGGCGGTGCCGATCGCCTGGGCGACCATCCGCCCGGCGCCCTTGCCTGAGTTGGTCTTGCCGGCGCGCAGCCTCATCCCGGCGATCACCGGTGCGGCGCCTGGTGTGCTGATGGTGGTGGCCAGCGGCGAGAGTCCCTTGCGCAGGATCTGCTTGCCGGCGATCTTGGTGTGCCCGTAAGAGGCGCCTTGTTTGGCGTGCCCGTAGACCGGACGCAGCAGCGAATCGATGTCGATGAACACCTGCTCATCGGCGCCGGGGAGCAGGTCGACGCGCCCGCACAAGGCGACCAGATGCTCGCGGAGCACCGATTAGAGTTGGCGGGCGTGACCGAACGTGAACTCCCGCAACAACGTTCCCACCGTCGAGGGTGCATACACGCCACCGAAGAGCGTCTTCATGCCGCCTAAGCGGATCACGTCGATGTCGTCGATGCAGTCCGCACCGCCGCACATGCCTGCGATCAGCGTGGCCAGTTTCGGTGCCGGGTTCGCCGACCCGGACTTGATCCGGGGCGTCGCGATGTGGATCTTGTCTGCCAGTAGGCGCGAGAGCCCGGTCTGCTGGGCCAACGACATCAGCGGGACCAGCCCGGCGCACGACACGAGATTGTCCTCGTCGAACACCGCGGACTCCGCGACGAACTTATGCGAAACTTGCACCGGAAGTGCCTTTCTGAACTGGACCGACTGATGCCTAGAGAACACCAATCATCCCAGCTCAGAGGGCACTTTCCTCATTCCGACACTCGAATTACACCAGGTCAGTCGGTGGATCGAGGCTAAGGCGCCTGGATGGCGTTCATGCTGTCCGATGCCGCCGACTTCATCTGCGGCAGTGTGATCGTCGTGGATGGCGGCACGGATGCGTACTACCGTGCCGATGCCTGGCCGCGGCGCGTGCCCACGACCGGGCTGCCGCGTTATCTCTGGCGGAAAGCAGTATTCGCACGCCGGCGATCCGCGTCGTGAGATTTCGCCGGTGAGCCCGCGGCCGTTGGCGTCAGGCCTCGGCCGGCTGGGCTTCCTGCTCGCGTTTGATTTCCAGGGCGATGTCGATGAGATCGAGTTACCGATGATGTCGATGCGATCGATACCGAGCGCGTCGAGAAAGGGGACGACGGCGCCCTGGGCGGTGACCATCGGGTGACCACCCCAATCATCGGAGACTCCGAACCCCGGGAACTCGAGCACGAGGCAGCGATGGTATCGAGCGAATGCCGGCAGAACGCCGCGGAAGTTGCGCCAGCCGGTCACTCCGGGCCCGGATCCGTGAAGAAACAGAACCGGCGGTCCGTCGCCGACATCGTAATGGCGCAGAGTTCCTGCAGCGGTGTCGATTTCGCGCAGATCCGCGGCCAATTCGGCCTGGTCGGCCACCGCAACTGAATCGGACACGCACCCTCCCTCGTTAGCCCTGCCCTGTCCAGGCCAGCTTCACCACCTCGTTGGGTAAGGGCAAGGGGATGTTCCGCTGACCGGTGAGAGCCCGCGCCGGCGACGGTCGCCACTTCGGCATCCCGATGGGCGGGACAAGACATGCGTGATGGTGTCGTCAGGTGCGAAGGTTCCCCGTCGAGAGTGTCCCGGGTCACAAGATCCGTGGATCGAACGTCGGGAACGGAGCGACTGGTGGCGCAACGACAGCTCGCAGCACCGCTACAGGCGGTGGGCGGGATGTTCGCCATGTCCGTGGACGCCGTCAAGTACGTGGTACGTGGACCGTTTCAGTGGCGCGAGCTTCTCGATCAATCGTGGTTTGTCGCGCGGGTGGCGCTGGGGCCGACGTTGTTGGTGGCGATTCCGTTCACTGTGCTGGTGAGCTTCACGCTCAACATCTTGTTGCGCGAGCTCGGTGCGGCGGATTTGTCCGGTGCGGGTGCGGCTTTCGGGGCGGTGACTCAGGTGGGTCCGATGGTCACGGTGTTGATCGTGGCCGGTGCGGGGGCTACCGCGATGTGTGCGGATCTGGGGTCGCGCACCATCCGGGAGGAGATCGACGCGATGGAGGTGCTGGGTATCAACCCGGTGCAGCGTCTGGTGACGCCACGGATGCTGGCCTCGGGTTTGGTGGCGCTGTTGCTCAACAGTCTGGTGGTGATCATCGGTATCCTCGGCGGCTATTTCTTCTCGGTTTTCGTCCAGGACGTCAATCCGGGTGCGTTCGCGGCCGGTATCACGCTGCTCACCGGGGTGCCCGAGGTCATCATCTCCTGTGTGAAGGCCGGCCTGTTCGGTCTGATCGCCGGTCTGATCGCCTGCTACCGTGGGCTGACCATCAGCGGTGGTGGCGCCAAGGCCGTCGGCAACGCGGTCAACGAGACGGTGGTCTATGCCTTCATGGCGCTGTTCGTGGTCAACGTGGTGGTCACCGCCATCGGTATCCAAATGACCACGCGATGACAGGATCAACGGTGACTCTTCAAGCGACCTACTCACGTGTGTTCCGGACGGCACGGCGACCTGTGGCGGTGGTGGGTGGCATCGGTGACCATGTGCTCTTCTATGGCAGGGCGCTGGCGGCCGTGCCCTACGCCGCCGCGCACTACCGCCACGAAGTGATCCGGTTGATCGCTGAGATCAGCATGGGTGCAGGCACTTTGGCAATGATCGGCGGCACCGTGGTCATCGTCGGCTTCCTGACCCTGGCGACCGGCGGCGTCCTGGCGATCCAGGGTTACAGCTCGCTGGGAAATATCGGCATCGAGGCGCTCACCGGGTTCCTCGCGGCGTTCATCAACGTTCGGATCTCCGCCCCCATCGTGGCGGGTATCGGGCTGGCCGCCACGTTCGGCGCCGGTGTCACGGCGCAGCTGGGCGCCATGCGGATCAACGAGGAGATCGACGCCCTGGAGTCGATGGGCATCCGTGGGGTCGAGTACCTGGTGAGCACGCGCATCGTCGCCGGCATGATCGCCATCACGCCGCTGTATTCGATCGCGGTCATCCTGTCCTTCGTCGCCAGCCAGTTCACCACGGTGGTGCTGCTCGGGCAGTCCGGCGGCCTCTACGACCACTACTTCAACACCTTCCTCAATCCGATCGATCTGTTGTGGTCTTTCCTGCAGGCGATCCTGATGGCCTTGGCGATCCTGCTCATCCACACCTACTACGGGTTCTTTGCCACCGGTGGTCCGGCGGGTGTCGGTGTGGCAGTGGGCAATGCGGTGCGCACCTCCTTGATCGTCGTCGTCTCCATCACGCTGCTCACCTCGTTGGCTGTCTACGGTTCCAACGGCAACTTCAACCTCTCCGGTTAGCAGGGCATGTGATGTCGCGTGGCACTGTTCGACTCTTGACAGGCTCTGTCGCCGTGGCGGTGGTCACTGCGGTCATCGCCGGTGCTGTCGTGTTGTTCCGAGGCGGGGCCGCCACGACGGTGTCGGTCACGGTGATCTCGCCCCGGGCCGGCCTGGTCCTCAATCCCGAGGCCAAGGTCAAGCTGCACGGAGCCCAGGTCGGCAAGGTCGTTTCGATCGACTCGCTACCCGACGGGCAGGCCGCGATCCGGCTGGCGATGAATCCCGCCGATCTGTCCCTCATTCCGGCCAATACGTTTGCTCAGATCGCGTCCAGCACGGTGTTCGGCGCGAAGTTCGTCGACCTGGTTCCGCCGAAGACGCCCTCGCGGGACACGATGTATGCGGGTCAAGTCCTCGACGCCCGGCACGTAACCGTGGAGATCAACACGGTGTTCGAACAATTGGTGACGGTGCTGGCCCAGATTCAGCCCGAAAAGCTCAACGAAACACTCGGGGCGCTGGCGCAAGCCTTCGACGGGCGCGGGGACAAGCTCGGACAGACCATGGCCGACCTTGGCGCCCTGTTGGTCAAGATCGATCCAAGCCTGCCCACACTGAGCCACGAGATCGCCGTCATGCCAAGCGTGCTCGGCGCGTACGCCGATGCGGCACCCGATCTGACGAGCACCCTGCGCAACGCCACGCAGCTCAGCGACACGATCGTGGACCGCCGGGACGATCTCGATGCCCTGCTGATCAGCGCGATCGGACTGGCCGATATCGGCAATGACGTGGTGGCCACCAACAGCGAATCGCTGACCAACGTGATGCACCTGCTGGTACCCACCACCACCTTGACGAACCAGTACAACCCGGCGTTGACCTGTGCGCTCAAGGGCGTCGAACCTCTGGCTCTCGGCGCACCCCAGCCGTTGCCGGGGGTCATGCTGCTCGATTCGTTCCTCTTGGGGACCGAACGCTACCGCTATCCGAAGAACCTGCCGAAGGTGGCGGCAACCGGTGGCCCGCAGTGCATGGATTTGCCCAATGTCGGTTTCGGACAGCGCCCTCCGTTCGTGGTCACCGATATCGATGCGAACCCGGCTCAATACGGGAATCAAGGGATCCTGTTGAACTCCGATGCACTCAAACAAGCGTTGTTCGGGCCCCTGGACGGTCCGCCCCGCAACACCGCCCAGATCGGACAACCCGGATGACCGGCCGCTACGGCACCGCGATCAAGTTCGGTGTGTTCGGCGTGACGATGGCACTGCTGACCGGCGCACTGTTCGTGATCATGGGCCAGTTCCGCACCGGCTCGACCAACGGCTACACGGCGGTGTTCACCGATGCCTCCAGCCTCAGGGCCGGCGACTCCGTGCGCGTTGCCGGAGTCCGCATCGGAACCGTCGATGACGTGGCTCTCCAGCCCGACAACACCGTGCTGGTGAGTTTCGACGCCGATCGCAACGTCGTGCTGACCACCGCGACCAAGGTCGCCGTGCGCTATCTGGATCTGGTGGGTAACCGCTATCTCGAGTTGCTCGACAGCCCCGGGTCGACCCGGACCCAACCGCCGGGCTCGCAGATTCCCCGCGAGCGCACCGAGCCGGCCCTCGATCTCGATCTGCTGCTGGGAGGGCTCAAACCTGTCATTCAGGGACTCAACGCCCAGAACGTCAACGCCTTGACCAACTCGCTCATCCAGATCCTTCAGGGCCAGGGCGGCACCGTGGAATCGCTGCTCTCACATACCTCGTCGTTCACCCAGACCCTTGCCGACAACGGCCAGGCGGTGCAACAGCTGATCGACAACCTGCACACCGTGATGGCCACGGTGGCGAAAGACGGTGACCAGTTCTCCGGCGTAGTGCAGCGCCTGCAACAGTTGATCACCGGTCTGGCCGAGCAACGCGATCCCATCGGTGAAGCCATCACCGCTCTGGACGCCGGTACCGCGTCATTGGCCGACCTGATGACTCAGGCGCGCCCACCGTTGTCGGGCACCGTGGACCAGCTCACGCGACTGGCGCCGCTGTTGGCTAGCGACGACGGCAAGGCCCGGCTCGACCTGTCGCTGCAGAAAGCGCCCGCGAACTATCGCAAATTGGTACGTCTGGGCTCCTACGGCAGCTTCATCAATCAGTACTTGTGCGGGATGAACGTCCGCGTCACCGATCTCCAAGGGCGGACCGCCTACTTCCCCTGGATCATGCAGACCACCGGCCGTTGCGGGGAGCCCTGATGTTGAAATACCGCGGATCCCAACTCGTTCGCAGCGGGCTCATCGGCATCGTGCTGATCGTGCTGATCGTCGCCGTCGGACTGCAGCCACAGGCCTTGTTGTCGTGGGCCACCTCGATCAAATACCAGGCACTGTTTGCCGAAGCCGGCGGGCTCACCGCAGGCAACGATGTCAAGGTGTCAGGGGTGACCAAGGGCGCGGTCACCGACGTCAGCCTCAGCCACGGCAAGGCGCTGGTGACCTTCACGCTGGACAGCACGGTGCGCCTGGGCACCGACACCACGGCGCATATCCGCACCGGGACGGTGCTCGGCGCGCGCATGCTCGCATTGCAGCCTGCGGGTGCGGACAGCATGCACGCCTCGGACACCATCCCGCTGACGCATACCTCGTCGCCGTATTCGCTGACCGATGCTGTCAGCGACTTCACCAGCAACACCGCCGCCACCGACACCGGCGCGCTCACCCACTCAATGGACACCCTCTCGGACACCATCGACAGGATGGCGCCGCAGCTGGGTCCGACCTTCGACGGTTTGACCCGCCTGTCGCAGACAATCAACGGCCGCAACGAATCTCTGGCCAAGCTGCTCAAGGGCGCTGCCGATGTCACCGGCATCCTGTCCCAGCGCAGTCAACAGGTCAACACGCTGCTGCTCGATGCCAACACGCTGACTCAGGTGCTCGACCAACGCCGTTACGCCATCGTCAACCTGCTCGCCAACACCTCGGCACTGTCGCAGCAATTGTCCGGCTTGGTCCATGACAACGAGCAAGAACTCGCTCCCACGCTGCAGCAGCTGAATTCGGTGACCGCGATGCTGGAGAAGAACCGTGACAACATCGCCGCCGCGCTGGCGGGATTGGCCAAATACCTAGTCACCCAAGGTGAGTCGGTGAACAACGGGTTCTACTACAACTCCTATGTCGGTAACCTGCTGCCATCGGAGACTCTGCAGCCCTTCCTGGATTACGCGTTCGGATTCCGGCGCGGCACAAACGCGGGCCAACCCCCGGACAACGCCGGACCGCGGGCCGAATTCCCATGGCCGCACAACGGCATTCCCGGAGGCAGCCGATGATCGCGCGACACAAGGCACGAATCACCCGCACCACGCTGATCGTGTTGGTGGTGTTGGGCTTGGCCGGTGCGGCACTCGTCGTGCGGAACAGTGTCTTCGGCCCGACCACCATCACGGCCGACTTCACCTCGGCCACGGCGATCTATCCCGGTGACGAGGTCCGCGTGGCCGGCGTCAAAGTCGGCACCATCACCGATATCGAACCCGCCGGCGGACAGGCCAGACTCACCATGGCCATCGACCGTGGTGTGGCCGTCCCCGCCGACGCCAAGGCGATCATCATGGCGCAGAACCTCGTCGCCGCCCGCTATGTCCAGCTGACGCCGGCCTATGAGGATCGCGGACCCGTCCTGGCCGACGGCGCGCAGATCGGGATCGATCGCACTGCCGTGCCCGTCGAGTGGGATCAGGTCAAAGACCAGCTGATGCGGTTAGCCACCGATCTGGGCCCGATCGGGGGCTCTTCGGCCACCTCCTTGAGTCGATTCATCGACAGCGCTGCGGCCGCCATGGACGGCAACGGCGACAAATTGCACCAAGCGATCAGTCAACTTTCGGGGGTGGGCCGCATCCTGGCCCAAGGCAGCGGCAACATCGTCGACATCATCAAGAACTTGCAGATCTTCGTCACCGCGTTGCGCGACAGCAACACCCAGATCGTGCAATTCCAGCATCGTCTGGCCAGTGTCACCAGCGTCGTTGACGGCAGTCGCTCCGACCTGGATGCGGCATTGACGAATCTCGCCTCGGCAGTCGGCGACGTCCGGCGATTCATCGCCGGCAGTCGCGATGTCACCGCCGAACAATTGCAACGCCTCAACAACGTCACCCAGAATCTCGTCGACAACAAGCTCAAACTCGAGAACGTGCTGCATGTTGCGCCCAATGCGATCGCGAACGGATACAACATCTACAACCCCGACAGCGGAACTGCCGCGGGCGCATTCGCCCTGTCCAACTTCGCCGACCCGGTCTCCGTCGTCTGTTCGGCGATCGCTGCGGTCAAGAACGCCACGGCAGCCGAAACCTCGAAATTGTGCGCCCAGTATCTCGGTCCCGCGCTGTCGTTGATCAATTTCAACTACCTGCCCATGCCGTTCAACGCCTATCTGCGTAAGGCACCCAGCCCCGAGAACCTGGTGTATACCGACCCCAATCTGGCACCCGGCGGCTCCGGCGGCCGGCCCCAGCCGGTGTCACCGCCCCCGGCCGTGTCGGCCTACACCGGGGCCGGCGACGTACCGCCCCCTGCCGGGTGGAACGGGCCTCCGGGGGCACCGGGGGCGTACGCGCCCGACGGTCTACCGGCCAATCCGTCGCCCGCGCTGTTCCCCGGTGCTCCGGTCCCGGCCGGGGTGGCCGCGCCGCACGAAACCCCGCAGCAGTCACCGCGCACCTTGCGCAACATGCTGCTACCCGCCGAAGGCGGTGTGCCGGCCACGTCGCAGGGGACAGGAGGCACGCCATGAACACCGGCCGATCACTGGTCCGTCTCATCGCGATCGGCTGCTTCTCGACGCTGGCACTGACCGGTTGCACCTTCAACGGTCTCAATTCGCTGCCGCTGCCGGGCACCGTCGGTCGCGGACCGGACGCGACCGTCTATCACCTCGAGCTGGCCAATGTCGGCACCCTGGAGGCGAACTCACCGGTCATGGTCAGTGATGTCAGTGTCGGCAGTGTGTCCCGCATGACCGTGCGCGACTGGCACGCCGACGTCGAGATCTCCGTCACGCCCGGCGTCGTGATCCCCGCCAACGCGGTGGCGACCGTGGGGCAGACCAGCCTGCTGGGTTCCATGCATATCGCCTTGGATCCGCCGTCGGGGCAGCCGCCGACCGGACGGCTATCCCCAGGGGCCACCCTGGGTCTGAACCACACCTCCACCTACCCGTCGACCGAACAAACCCTGTCGTCGCTGTCGGTACTGGTCAACGGCGGCGGCTTGGGCAAGATCGGGGAACTGGTCAGCGAATTCAACGCCGCCTTGGACGGCCGTCAAGACAAGATCCGCGACCTGCTCACCCGACTGGACAACGTCGTGGGCATCTTCGCCGATCAGCGCGAGGACATCAACGCCTCCATCGATGCGCTGAACCGGCTTTCGGGCACGCTGGCCGGACAGAGCGATGTCATCAGCCAAGCGTTGCAACGCATTCCGCCGGCGCTTGACGTACTGGTCAACGAGCGGCCACGCATCACCACCGCGCTGCAGAAGTTCGGTCAGTTCAGCGACACGGCCACCAAGCTGATCAAGGCCACCCAGGACGATCTGGTGACCAACCTTCGTAATCTTGAGCCAACCGTACGAGCCCTGGCCGACGTCGGTCCCAATCTGGCCGCCGATCTCGCATACGTACCGGCCTACCCGTACCCGCAGAACTTCATCGACCGGGGGATCCGCGGTGATTACCTCAATGAGTTCATCACTTTCGACTTCACGATTCCGCGGCTCAAGCGAGGCCTGTTCCTCGGTACGCGGTGGGGGCAAGAGGGCGCTCCGCTGGTGCCCGCGCCGGGCGATCCCTGGTACGCGAACTACACCAAGGATCCACTCAACATGCCGCTGACACCGGCGCCGACCGCCGTGGCGACGATGCCTCCGTTGGTCGACCCACCAGCAGACCAGGACCCGATGCCGGCCGGTGCCACAGCGCCGGGGCCGACACCGCTGCCGGATCAGCCATCCATCCCGGCGCCAATGCCTTCGCCGCCAATCGAAGGGGGCAACTAGTGCTGACCCGACTGATCCGCACCCAGCTGGTCATCTTCAGCGTCGCCTCGATCATCGGGATGGCGGTGATGATCGTGGTGTATCTGCAAGCTCCCACCTTGCTGGGCGTCGGGCGCATGACAGTGACGCTTCAATTGCCGGCCACCGGAGGACTTTACCAGTTCTCCAACGTCACCTACCGAGGCGTCCAGATCGGCAAGGTCACCGAGGTGCGGCCCACCCGCGATGGCGCAGAGGCCACCCTGTCGCTGCAGACCGCACCGCAGATCCCTGCTGACCTGCACGCTGCCGTACTGAGCGTGTCGGCAGTCGGCGAGCAGTACGTCGATCTGCAGCCACGCCACGAATCGGGCCCCTATCTGCGCGACGGGTCGGTCATCCCGGCGCCTCAGGCGTCGATCCCACAAGCAGTCGGACCGATGCTCGATCAGGTCAGTGCTCTGATCGGCAGTATCCCCAAAGAAAAGATTCGGCCACTGCTCGACGAAACATTCAAGGGCTTCAACGGTTCCGGCTCTGACATCGGGTCCTTGCTGGACTCCTCGTCGCGGCTGATCGCGGACGCCAACGCCGCCGCCGATCAGACCCACACACTCATCGACGACAGCGGACCCTTACTGAGCGGGCAGGCAGAATCGGTCGAGGCCATCCGCACCTGGGCCCATAGCATCGCCGGCATCAGCGAGACGCTGGTCAATGACGACCCACAAGTTCGCATATTGCTCAAAGACGGGCCCGGCGCGGCTGACGAGGCATCTCGGTTGTTCAACCAAGTCAAGCCGACGCTACCGCTGCTCTTGGCCAACCTGGTCAGCATCGGTCAAGTCGCGGTCACCTATCATCCCTCCCTGGAGCAGCTACTTGTGCTGTTACCTCCCGTGGTCGCCTCCACTCGGGCCTACGGTGCCCCGAAGAACAACCCGACCGGAATGTCGTTGGGCGACTTCACCCTCAACATCGGGGACCCGCCCGCATGCACCGTGGGCTTCCTGCCTCCGTCATCGTGGCGGTCGCCGGAAGACACCAGCGACATCGACACTCCAGATGGCCTGTACTGCAAACTCCCACAAGATTCGCCCATAGGGGTGCGCGGCGCCCGCAACTACCCGTGCATGGGTAATCCGGGTAAACGCGCGCCCACTGTGGAGATCTGCAACAGTGACAAACCCTATGAACCCCTGGCCATGCGCCAGCACGCCCTGGGGCCCTACCCGATCGACCCGAATCTGCTCGCGCAGGGCGTCGGGCCGGATTCCCGCGTCGATCGCGACTCGATGATCTACGGACCGCTGGAGGGCACCCCACCTCCGCCGGTGGCCGCAACACCGGCACCTGCGCAGGCGCCGCCCAGCGCCGGCCCGGCCACGCCGGACGCGCCACCAGCACCCGGCGTAACACCGGCAGCCCCAAGTGGATTCAGCTCCAACGGATCTGGGGGACCGGCAGTGGCGATCGCCACCTATGACCCACGCACCGGCCGGTACGCCACACCCGACGGAGCGGTGTACCGGCAGGCAGACCTCGTTCCGCACACCGGCGAACGCAGCTGGAAGGACCTGTTTCCGAGCTGACGTCGTCGCGCGGAGGGCGTCCGTTCAGCCGGTCTTGACCAACTTGAACGGCATGGTGATGAACAAGACCTTGCTGCTACCGCACGAGCCGCTGACGCCGGTCGTCGAGTCCTCGCCCAGCAAAGTGGTCGACGCCGGGTCCATCCCACTGCCGTCCTCGGTGGCCGCGTAGAAACGAAACACCTGAAGGCCCGGTCCGGCGCTGCCGTCGGGACATGGCTGCCACTTCTCCACCATCTTCTTGACGTACCAGACACCGCTCTTCTGATAAATCGTTGCGCTCCAACCAAAATCACTGTCGATGGTGCCGGTGCACTCTCCGGGATAACTGCACGTCGTGGCGATCGACCAGGTGCTGCGGATGCTGGCCTCGTCGTGATAGATATCGTTGGTCTTCGCCCACTCCCCATTGGAGGTGGCGACGTAGGTGCCATTGAGGCCCCACTGCGGGGCAGCCTGGGCGACGTTCTGGTGTAGGCAGCTCAGCGCCGCGGCAGACAGCACGCTCGCAACGACTGAGGTCCGTGACGGCCACATGGTCCGCTCCTTCATACGCATGACCCGCCGCGTGGATGTGCCGCGGCGCGTTCCACCCTCTCTCGTCCGGCGCTCGCTGACCGTCCATCTCCCATCTAGCGGGCAACGCGGTGGCGGCCGGTGTAAGGGGTGGCATGGTGTCGACCATGCGGTCATCGGCGGCAGCTGCGGTAGCGTTCTTCATTGCTGGACTCGTCATCCCGGCTGGAGCCAACGCCGCCCCCGACGAGTGCAATGATCCCTCTTGCGTACCGGGTATCACCGGCGGCGTCGTACTCGGGGCGCCCTGCGGCGACACGGCCCACTACGTGTTCGGCACCACCTCGTGGGGGCGGTTGGTGTTCTGCGGATCTCCGCGTCGGTATGAGCCCCGCTATTTCCGGTCACCGCCGTTGAAGGGCATTCGGGAGGAGAACTCGTCGTGCGAAGGCGCTCTGAACACCGTTGCGCAGGCACCGGACGGGCTCTTCTTGACCTGTATGGCGAGCGACGGCGCGAGCCGGTGGCTTCGTGGCGACACCTGAGATGAACCGTGCGGCCGTGTTCAAGTGGTCTGCCCGCGTGGCTGAGTGCGCGGTCGTGGGCGTGGCGATCACTGCGAGCGTGGCCAGTTCGGCGTCGGCCGACAATGACCCGCCCCAGCATCGGGTCGTCTACACGGTGACCGCCGACCAGCCCGTGGCGGCCGGCATCTACTACCGCGACGTCGACCCATCCACGTGGGCTGACTACAGCCACAATCCCTATGAGTTCAGTCCCAGAGACGATGTCCGCCTCGGGCCGGACACACCGTGGGTGCACGAAGCCATGTTGGCCGATCCCGCGCAATGGGCGATGGTCACCGTCACCACGGCTGGTCAGCCATCGCCGGCCGGGCAGACTCTGCGCTGCCAGATGTCCGTCGACGGCGTGGAAGTCGCTCGTGCACAAGGCGCTCGCGGCGCGTTGTGCTCACTGCGACACTGGTAACCCCCTTCGGAGCGAACGCCCGGTGATGACCGCTGGGCGGGACAACGGGCCGAAGCCCCGCACGGGCCGGCGCTAACGTGTGGCAGCAGTCACACACCTCGGATTCTCGGCGGTGTCGACGACATCGGACACACGGTCTACTCGTACCTGGAGGCACCTCATGCGGCTGCTCAGCCGCGCCGCGCAGTCGGCGACCCGCAGCCGGCCGGTCCAGCCGGCCCAGCGTCGGCGGCGGCCGAAATCGGCGACGGTGTTGGCCCTCGCCGCGATCCTCACGGGCGTTGCGTTGCTCGCGGCCGGCGGCTACCTACTGTGGGGCCACCGCGTGGCCCAGCGGGAGGAACACCGCCGCGACGAGTTCACCGCGGCCGCATCCCAAGCAGTCATCACCTTGCTCTCGATCGACAGCGCCAAGGCCAAAGACAACGTCCGCCAGATCATCGACAATTCGACCGGACAGTTCCGCGATGATTTCCAAGCCGAGGCAGAAGATTTCATCAAAACGGCGGAGGCGTCCAGGGCGGTGACGAAGGCCACCGCGCAGGTGGCGGCCGTGGATTCGATGACCGAGAACTCCGCGACAGTTCTTGTCACCGCCGCCACCACCGTCAGTAACTCTGCCGGAGCGAACCAACAACCGAGAAACTGGCGCCTCAGCGTCGACATGGTTGACGAAGGCCAACAGATCAAACTGGCGAAGGTGGAGTTCATCCCGTGAGTATTGCCACCGATACGGCGCTCCCCGTTGCGGCAGGAACCGGCCCAGAAGTGCAGCCCACCAACAGGATTCGGCTACTGGTGCGTGGGGTGGCAGCACGATGGCGCCCACTGGCAGTGGTGTGCTTTCTGCTCGGCTCCATCGGTGCCGCAGCGACGACATATCTCGGCCCACATCGGGACGACCGTGACACCGCTGCCGCAGCCTCCCAAGCGGTCGACGCGGCGAAGCAGGGATCTGTGGCATTGCTGTCCTATGCGCCTGACAGTTTGGACCGCGATATTGCCGACGCGCGGACCCATCTGGCCGGAGATTTCCTGACCTACTACAGCAAGTTCGCCGACGAGATCCTGGTACCTGCCGCCAGGCAGAAGGACGTCCATGCCAGCGCAACGGTGGTTCGTGCCGCCACCATCGCGGCGCATCCCGACACCGCCGAGGTGCTGGTGTTCTTGAACCAGAACACCACCAGTCGGGACAACCCGGCGCCGGTGCAGACCGCGAGCAGCGTCAAGGTCGGACTCACCAAAGTCGACGGTAACTGGCGTATCTCGTCATTCGACCCGGTGTGACAGCTGGGTCTGTGATCCGGCCGACTCCCGGTGAGCGGAAATCGGCTCGAGGCGGGGCAGTGATCCTGCGCATCCTTGGTTCCCGGTACGGGCACGAGGGCGCGACGAAGGGCTGATATGACGACATCCGAGGGCGACGTCGTGACCTATGAGGTCAAAGGGCGTGTCGCCATGGTGACGATGAACCGACCCCGCTACCGCAACGCGCAGAACTCCGTCATGACCTACGCACTGGACGCTGCGTTTCAACGCGCCGTCGAGGATGCTGCCATCAGTGTCATCGTTCTCGCCGGGAGCGGCGAACACTTCAGCGCCGGGCACGACATCGGAACCCCCGACCGCGACCACCACGTGTCCTACGACAACAAGGCGGCGCTGTGGTGGGACCACGTCGACAAGCACGGTGGTGACCAGCGGTACGCCCGCGAGATGGAGGTCTATCTCGGCATGTGCCGCCGCTGGCGCGAGTTACCGAAGCCGATGATCGCAATGGTGCAGGGCGCGTGCATTGCCGGCGGCGTGATGCTGACCTGGGTGTGCGACCTGGTGGTCGCCGCCGAAGACGCCTTCTTCGCCGACCCGGTGGTGCGGATGGGTATCCCCGGCGTCGAGTATTTCGCCCATCCCTGGGTGCTCGGCCCACGGTTCGCCAAAGAGATCCTGTTCACCGCAGACCGTTTCACCGCTCAGCGCGCCTACGAGGTGGGCATGGTCAACCGTGTGGTAGCCCGTTACGCGCTCGAGGCGACAACGCTGGATCTCGCCGGGCGTATCGCGAAGATGCCTGCCTTTGGTCTGGCGCTGACAAAAAGGGCGGTCAACGTGTGCGAGGACCAGATGGGTCTGCGAAATGGCATGGAGAGCGTCTTCGGCCTGCACCACTTCGCCCACGCCCACAACGCCGAGACGGGAACCGGATCGCTCGGCGGAATGGATGCCAAAGCCATGGCCGCACAGACGAACGGCCACAAGTGACCAAGCACGCGCGGCTCGGGCAGCGATTCCCGCCGGGAAACCGAAGCGCACCAGCGCGCCACACCACCACGAGGTGGAGTCTGAGCCGCCGTCACATCAGGGCGAGGTCGAACGGGTAGGTCAACGTTGCGCCCGGTGCGCCGTCACACCCGGCGGCGAACGACGAAGACAGTGTTCCGCTGCGGGTGACCGCATCCCATGAATAGACGTCGCGGGTGGGTACCACCGGACCGTAATAGACGTTGCCGCAACGCAACCCGTCCGGAACATCGACGACAAGGGTGTAGCGGCCGTCGACCAGATGCGCATCACCTGAATAAGGGAAGGCCTTCGCGTTGGGTTGTGGAATCGCCTGGACATGGAGACAGTCGCCATCGCAACCCGATAGTGCCCAGATCCAGGTATGAAAGTCGTAGCGGCCGTGGATGCGTAACTCGAAGTTGCCATGCGGCGTATCGCCAACGGCGCGAGGCGCACCCACCACCGACCCACACACGACCGCGAGACCCAGCAGCAGTAGCTTCATGTCACCCTCTCCGCGCTGGCCCGGTGCCACGGTCACCCTGGGGTCAACCACTCGACACTCTGGCAGCCGGTGACATCGCCGGCCGCCCTGAGGTCCAGTGAGCGGGACAGACGGCACCGCGCGCCGGGGTCGTGGCCACGCCTACTCACGTGACCCTGAATTCGAACCTCACCCGCCGAACGCGGCCACACCTGCCTCGGCGCACGCCACGTCGTCCGCCATGCTGGCCCCGCTCACCCCGATCCCGCCCAGGATCGTCTGGCCGTCGGTGACGGGAATGCCGCCACCGAAGATCACGAACCGGCCGTTCCCGTTGGCCTGCAGGCCGAAGAGCTCGCCGCCGGGCGCTGCCAGCACCGCCAGTTCGCTGGTCGCGGTGCTGTTCGCCACGGCGGTGTACGCCTTGTCGACCGCCAGCGTGGGGCCGGCGATCTCCGCGCCGTCCATCCGTCCGAACGCCACCAGGTTGCCGCCCGCGTCGACGACTGCGACGGAGACGCGGACCGCACGGCGGCGCGCCTCGTCATGGGCGGCGGTGACCATCTCCCACGCCCGGGCAACAGGAATCGGCACAATGGTTCTCCCTCGTGGGTGCGAATGGTGGCACCCATTGTGTGCCCCGGCTGCCGCGGCGCAAAGCGCGCAGACGGAAACCGACAGCCGGATGGGCGTGGACCGACTGGACAAGCTGGCACCCGGTTGCGAGAGATGCCGGGCGTCTCGGTGTCGCTCGGCATCTCGGGGGTGAGTGCCGACCCGGCCGGGCGACCTGTCACCGACGCCGAGGGGATGGTTCCGTCGGCTTTCGGAGTACACGTGCAGAATCGCATGGGGCTCGTGTTGTGGCGAATTCCGTTCGAGTATCGGAGCTGGTGACCACCTGACCGATACCCGTCGGTAACTCGGTCCCGGAGTCCGGAGGCTGGTCGTCGTCCGTGTGTCGGGTCACCGCAGGGGATCTGCGCACCCACTCATCGGGATGCTGTGCGTAGCTGGACGTGCCGTCGCCGGTGTCTCGGGCCGTGCGCGTCCGTCGATCCCGAAACATCACCACGTACTGCATTCTCAGCGAAGAATGACGCGGCGATGTGCGCGCCCCTGTCGCTGTCGACTTCAATCACCTTCTGAGACAACATCGTTGGCATGTCGCCGATTTGCCCGGCCCGTTCGCCGGCCACCCGCTAGCATCCGAAACGTCATTTTTTGCACGGGCGTCAATTAAGGGGAGGCGAGTGGGGATGGGCCAAGAGAACGGGTGCCAGCGATCGGACGGAGTCGATCATCGGCGAGCGCACCACGCGCGGAAGTGGTTGGGGGTCGGGGCCATGACTCTGGGTGTGGGCGCCGCCGTGGTCGGTGGCGCCGGCGTCGCGGCGGCCGATACCGGCACGAGTGACGGATCGTCGAGCAGTGCCGGCGCCGGCGATTCCGCCTCAAGCTCGTCGGCCCCCGCGAATGGCACCACCTCGACGGGCGCACCGAAGAAGAACAGGGGTGCGGTCAACGTCACGAAGTCCGCCACGTCGACCAAACCTCGCCCGAAACCGGCCTCGACGAAACCGTCCACATCTTCGACCGACAGCCCCTCGTCGACCACCTCGGGGGTATCCGAATCCGCCGCAGGTCCCGAGTCGGCCGTCTCTGAATCCGAGTCCGCTGAAGTAGCCCCCGCGACGACCACCTCGTCGGCAGCGACGAAGGGGCACAAAAAAGGTTCCAAGGCCGCATCGACCAAGCCGGTCACCACGCTCAAGACCAACTCTGCCGCCGACACCGGCGCCGGGGTGAACAGCGCGTCCGCGGCCGTAGCCCAGACGCGTTCGACCGCAGCGGGCACACCCACCGCCTCGGCGTCCGCCACGACGGCGGCGGTCGCCGCGGTGACCGCCAACCCGACGGTTTCGACGGCCGCGACGGCGCGGTCGCCGATTGCCCTGCCCACCCCGAACAAGCTCCTGAAGGGACTGCAGGACTTCGGGCGCAACGTCTATCTGACCGTGACGAATCAGATCTACGGAGTCCGGCGCAACCTGGAGACCCTGCGCGACGACCTGGGCAATGTGTTGGGCATCACCCGAAACGTCATCACGAAAGCGCTGCCATACGGCAACCCCGCGTTGAACACGCAGTATTTCGTACGCGCGCAGGACTATTTCTCGTCGGCGCTGGCGACCGTGGCGATGGCGTACGGGCAATTGACCGGCACCACGCCCGACCTCCAGGATTTCATCGACCGTGCCCAGACCGTCGACAGCCTCTTCTACACCAACCACAAGATCTACCTCGGGCCCGGTTCCACACAGTTCGTCATCCCATCAGACAGCTATGAGGTGTTGCAGGACAAGGGCGTCCGCATCATCTCCCGTAGCTACGGGATCTACCAGGGCGACAAGGCTTTCAACGACCTCACCAACGGTCTGCAGGATGCGAGCAAGGCCATGATCGTGACCATCACCGGTCCGGTCACCGGCTACCAGGGCACCGGCTTGAAGACGGCCACCGTGATCGGCGTGGACAATGTCAACGGCACCGTCACCCTCAACGACCCCACCAGGTCCGACGGTCAAGGTCTGACGATGAGCGTCGACGACTTCATGGATGCCTGGGGTAAGCAGCGCTACCAACTGGTGACGACGCAGCTGGCGAGCGCGCCGCTGACCCCGCCGCCCGCACCCAGTACGACCAGGCTGGCGTGGTCGCTGCCTGCGCCGGACAGGATCGGCCAGGCCCTGCAACACGCCGCGACTGCGCTCGCCCAAGCGGTCGTGCACCAGATCGACGGCGCCCAGGACAGCCTGTCGACCCTCGGCTTCGATGTGGCGCGCACCTTCGGTGTCGCCGATTCGCATGCGATCGCCGCGCCGTCGCCCGGCGACCTCGAGTACGGAAACTACAGTGCCAACCTCCCGTATTGGGTCTACCAGGGCAATTACGGTACCTGCGCCTTGATGGCCACCGCGGCGGTCATCGGTCAGTTCACCAATCCCGACCCTGCCGATATGGCGGCCCTCGGCCAGCGGATCATCGACATGGCCGAATCGACCGCCAGCGGTGTCAAGCAAGGGGTCATGTACGTCGACGGCAAGGGTGGCACCGCGCTGGAAGACGTTGTCGGCCTGTTGAACATGAACGGGTTGAACGCCGACTACACGACCTACCTCAAGGGTGAAGACGAACTGGCGAAGGCGAACCTCATCGCGGCGCTCAACCAACAGCAAGGTGTGATCGTCGGCGTCAACAACGCGGTGGTGTACAACGCCTACACCCGCCAGTACTTCGGTCAGGACCAGACGTGGTACCCCGAGGATGCCAATCCTCAACTCAATCACGCGGTCGTGGTGCTCAGTGTCAACCTGACCAAGGGCGTGGTCTACCTGAACGACAGCGCACCGCCGCACGGACAGGGGCTGGCCGTTCCCATCGACGAGTTCATGAAGGCATGGAAGACAGGCGGATTCGCGACGGTGACGGCCGAGCGTCCACTGGTCTGAGGCCCGGGGACGGCCGCGGTGGGATGCCCGACTGGGAAGCCCGCCGCGGTCGTCACCGCCGGCGCCGCGTGGGCAGCGGAACCTGTTGTCCACCAGTGGGTCCGCCGCTGCGGTGCCCCTACGTCACGATGCGGCACGCATTGTGAGATGCGGCACTCTGGTGTTCTTCCGCGGTTTGGCTCCGCTAGACAAAGGGGTATCGGCTTTTTCTGAAACGGATCGGTGAACGACGTACGGATGGTCATGACTCGACTGACGCGCTGGGTAGCAACCATTCTTGCCGTGACCCTTCTTCCCGGCCTGGTCTCCACCTTCGCCGGCGCCGGTGCCGCGGTCGCACACTCCCGCCCGGGTCTTCCGGTGGAGTACCTGCTCGTACCGTCAGCCGCGATGGGCCGCGATATCCGGGTCCAGTTCCAGCCCGGCGGTCCGCACGCGGTGTACCTCCTGGACGGCCTGCGGGCACAGGACGACTACAACGGGTGGGATATCAACACCCCGGCGTTCGAGTGGTACTACCAGTCCGGGCTTTCGGTGGTGATGCCGGTGGGCGGCCAATCGAGCTTCTACACCGACTGGTACCAACCGGCCGTCGGAAACGGCGGCACCCAGACCTACAAATGGGAGACG
This sequence comes from Mycolicibacterium fluoranthenivorans, assembly GCF_011758805.1. Lineage (NCBI taxonomy): Bacteria > Bacillati > Actinomycetota > Actinomycetes > Mycobacteriales > Mycobacteriaceae > Mycobacterium > Mycolicibacterium fluoranthenivorans. Next base: position 91,528 of record NZ_JAANOW010000002.1, read on the forward strand.
TTCCTCACCGAGGAGCTGCCCGCGTGGCTGTCGGCCAACAAGGGTGTCGACCCGACCGGCAACGCGGTCGTGGGGCTCTCGATGGGTGGCGCCCCCGCCCTCACCTACGCCATCTACCACCCGGACCGGTTCGCCTTCGCCGGATCGCTGTCCGGTTTCCTGAATCTGTCCCAGGGCTGGTGGCCCACCCTGGTCGGGGTCGCCATGAGCGATGCCGGCGGCTTTCGGGTCACCGACATGTGGGGACCACCGATCGACCCGGCCTGGACGCGCAACGACCCCTCGCTGCACATCCCCGAGCTGGTCGCCAACGGCACCCGGATCTGGATCTACTGCGGCAACGGCGCACCGGGCGACCTGGCGCCCGCGGCGGCCCAGACGAATCCCGGGGCCGGGATCTTGGAAGGCCTCACGCTGCAGAGCAACCAGAGCTTCCAGCAGGCCTATCTGGCCGCGGGCGGCAAGAACGCCACCTTCAATCTGCCGCCGAAGGGTTTGCATTCCTGGGAGTACTGGGGCCAGCAACTGCAGCAGATGAAGCCGGACATCCAGCGCACCCTCGGAGTCCGCTCCACTTAGAGCACACCCAGCTTCTTCAGATCCGTCAGGTACTTGTGGATCAACTCGACGGTGATGTGCGGGATATCTTGTGCCGGTCCTATTTTGGTGGCCCGCACGGCCGCGCGGAACCGGTCGTCGACGGCGCCCGCTGAGACTTCATGTGCGGCGCAGACCGCGACGGCACAGAATCGATGATGTACCCGAACAACATCGAACAACGGAAGGTACCTGATGCCCCCACCGTCCTTGGACAAATCCGAATCCGGCCGCCTGCTCAACGATGCGCGGACAGCGCAGGGCGTCACCTGGGCCGAATTGGCCGCCGCGATCAACCGCCCGCTGGTCTGGACGGTCGCCGCGCTGCTGGGTAAGCACCCGGTTTCCGCCGAGGACGCGACGACCATCTGCGCGAAGCTCGGGTTGGGCCCCGAGGTGCAGGCGGCGCTACAGCGGCAGCCCTACCGCATTCCCGAGCCGGGGCTCTCCAGCGATCCCACCATCTATCGGTTGCACGAAGCCGTCGATGTGTACGGCGGGGCGCTCAAAGAGTTGATCCATGAGGAGTTCGGCGACGGCATCATGAGCGCGATCAATTCGCGGTGTCCTTCGAACGGCGGGCGGACCCGGGCGGCGACCGCGTCGTCGTCACCTTCGACGGCAAGTTCCTGCCCTATCAGTGGGGATAGCCGCGTCGCCGGGTCACTACGCTGAGGCCGTGGACGAACGTACCCGCGCGACCCGATTGCTCGAGGCCCAGGACAAGGCGGCCGAACTGTTCGACGCGATCAGCGCCCGCCGGATGGTACGGGCCGGTATCACCGAACGAGAGCTGTCCGACGAGATCCGCGATCTGGCCGCCGAGCTACTCGGTGTCACCAGGCACTGGCACAAGCGCATCGTCCGGGCGGGGGAGAACACGCTGGAGACCGCGCGCGGCAATCCACCCAACCTCACCATCGCCGACGACGACATCGTGTTCGTCGACCTCGGACCGATCTTCGAGGAATGGGAAGCCGATTTCGGCCGCACCTTCGTGCTCGGGGACGACCCGCGCAAGCTGGCGCTGCGCGATGACCTCCCGCGGATCTGGAACGCGGGACGGGACTTCTTCGACCGGCACCCGGAGATCACCGGGGCGGACCTGTTCGACCATGTGGTGGAGCTCAGTGAAGCGGCCGGCTGGCATTTCGGTGGTGTCATCGCGGGTCACCTGGTCGGACAGTTTCCGCATGAGAACATCCCCGGCGACAAGATCGAGTCGTACGTCGCCCCCGGCTCCACCCATCCGATGCGCCGAAAAGACCGCTCCGGCAACCAGTGTCACTGGATTCTGGAGGTGCATCTCGTCGAACCCGACCGCAGGTACGGCGGGTTCCACGAGGAACTCCTCGATCTGCCCGGGCCCAACGCTCAGACGCTGTCCCGGTAGGCGGTCGGACTGACGCCCACGCGCTGTTTGAAGCACGTGGCGAAATGGCTCGGGGTGGCGAAACCGACCTGCGTGCCGATCTCGGTGATCGTGACACCGGTGGTGGCCAGCAGCGCCTTCGCGCGCTGGATGCGCAGGTCGATCAACAGTTGGTGCGGCGTGGTCGCGAAGGCCGCGGCGAATGCGGTGAGAAATCGGCTGACGGACATCTGGGCGATACCGGCGAGCGCGTCGAGGTCGATCCGATGGTCCAGCTCGGAATTCAGATAGTCCACGATGGCGGTCTGGGTGCGTTGATCGAGAGTCCGGCCGGCACGCTGCGGTGCTCGAGCCGGTCGCTCGCCGTAGTGCTCGGCGATGTGCAGGCGGGTGGTGTCGGCCAGCGATTGCCGGAACAACGCGGCTATCGGCCCCGCCTGGGTCAGCTGGCCGGCCAGCCGATCGACCAGCCGGTGCAGGAAGATGTCGCGGTAGCCGACCCGCGGTGTCAGCCCACGCGTGCCGAACAACGAGGTGGGTGCGGTGATCTCGCAGAACCCGACCGTGGCGCCCTGCGCGAGGGCGGCGTAACGGTGCTCGGCGGGAATCACCCAGACGTCACCGATGCGCGGTAGACACGGTCCCGATGGTCCGCGCTCGAACTCGATCTCCATCGTCTTGAGCGTGCCGCGCCGGTGGATCACGAAGGTGTGGTGCGGTTCCCGAAAGCACCAATCCGTGGGCGCCTCGACCGCCTCGGCCACGAAGCGGTAGTCCAGCCCCTGCAGGCTGAACTGGTGCGCGGCGGTGATGGTGCGGTCCGAGAGAGGCCGGCGACCGTCCCAAACCTGCATCGACAACCCCCGAACTTTTTGGCAAGTGCCTCGCTTTTCGAATGCACCCCCGATCTGGTCACGCTACCGTCGGCGACCGTTCGCGGCCGACCGATGGACCGCGCCCGGGGGAAGGACCGCATGACCGTCAACTCGATCCAAGGTAAGAACGTCCTGATCGGTGGGGGAGCCAAGAATCTGGGTGGGCTGGTGGCCCGTGATCTCGCGGCGCAGGGCGCCCGCGCCGTCACGGTGCACTACAACAGCGATGCGACCCGCGCCGACGCCGAGAAGACGCTGGCAGATATCACCGGAGCCGGGGTCGAGGGGTACCTGGTTCAGGCGGACCTGACCACAGCCGATGCGGTGCGGACCTTGTTCGCCCGTGCCGGCGAGGCCATGGGCTCGATCGATATCGCGATCAACACCACCGGCATGGTGACCAAGAAGCCGATACCGGAGATCACCGAGGCCGACTTCGACAGGATCTTCGCCATCAACGCCAAGGCGGCGTTCTTCTTCATCCAGCAGGCGGGTGAGAGCCTCACCGAACGCGGCAAGCTCGTCACGCTCGTCACCTCTCTGCTGTCGGCGTACACCGGGCTGTACTCCATCTACGCCGGGTCCAAGGCGCCGGTGGAACATTTCACCCGTGCGGCGGCCAAGGAATTCGGGTCGCGCGGCATCTCGGTGAACGCCATCGCCCCGGGCCCGATGGAGACGCCGTTCTTCTACGGGCAGGAGACCGCCGAGTCCGCCGAGTACAACCAGCACGCCGCCGATCTGTCGGCGTTCACCAGGACCGGGCTCACCGACCCCGTCGACATCGTGCCGCTGGTGCGCTTCCTCGTCGGCGAAGGCTGGTGGATCACCGGTCAGACTATCCTCGCCAACGGCGGCTACACCACCCGCTGAGCCTCTTCAGCCGTTGGATTGCCGCGGGGGACGCGGCACGAACCGCGACACCCGGTCCACGACGTCCTGATAGGAGGGGCGGCGCTGCAGGCTGCGCTCCTCCATCAGCGGGATGCTGGCGCCGAGGAACATCGCCAGGATCGCGACCGCGCCCAGAATCAGCCACCACCAGTCCGCCGGCGCTGCCGCAATGCCGAACAGCGCCAACGCCACCCAGAAACTGAACTCGCCGAAGTAGTTCGGATGCCGCGACCAACTCCACAGACCGCGATCCATCGACGCACCGGCCTGCCGAGTGGCCACAAAGCGGTGCATCTGCACGTCGGCGACCAGTTCCAGGGCAACGGCGGCCAGGCCCAACACGAATGCGATCCAGCTCAGCCACACCAGTCCCGGACCGGGTCGGGTCACCGCCACGTATGCCGGCACCATGCCCAGGAAGACTTGGAGAGTCGGGATCAGATGGATGGCCACCAGATCGGCGACGACCTCCCAGCGTCCGGCGCGCTGCTTGAACTTCGGGTAGCGCCAATCTTCGTGGTGCAGACCCGGGAACGCGTACACCCAGTTGGCGGTCAACCGGATTGCCCACACCACCACGACGACGGCGATCAGCCAGCACCGCAACGCATTCACGTCCGGCCCGGTGCGATACCACCAGTAGAACAGCAGCAGCGGGGGAATCACGCTCCAGTACGCGTCATAGAAGCTGGAGTTCCGGTAGATCCGGCTGAAGACGAAGATCACGATGGTGCCCAGCACGTCGGCGATCAGGGTATCCAGCCAGAGCTGTCCGGCGCGCGGACCCCACACCAGCCACGCGGCCGCCACCGCGATGGCGATGACGTACGCGAAGGTGACCACACCGAGCGAACGTGCCTTGTTGACGGTCGTCATCGTCGGAGCCTAGCGGCGGGAGTCATCTAGGCCGCGAACAGCTTTCCCGCGCCCGACGCGGCGATCTGAAGCTGCGGAATCGTCAGCTCCCCATAGTTTTCGTCGACCGGGCCGGAACGGTAACCCAGCCAGGGCACCACGCCCGGATCGGGGTCGACGTCGAGGTTGTAGGCCTGCTGGCCGGGCAGGTGATGTCCGAGGAAGTTGACCAGGAAATCCCCGGCGAAGAGGAGGCTGCCGAGAACACTCTTTCCGAACAGGGCCGAGGAGTTAATCAGCGGGTAGTCGGCCTTGGGGTCGCCGATCATCACGATCGAACCGTAGTGCGGCTTGCTGCCCCCGCCCGGCACGTACTTCGGCATGAAGGGTTGCAACCCAGGCAGGTCGGTGGCCATGTACGCGGCCGGGTCGCCGTAGGTCTCGACGTTGACGAACCCCGAATTACGCCCGTTGCCGGCCTTTTTGGTGTTCAAACCGGGACTCTCGAAGCCGATTCCGCCCAGCTGGTCCTGCTGCGCGACGAACTCGGCCTCCCAGCCGCCCAGCGAGTGCCCGGTGACGAAGATGTCGTCGCTGCTGTAGCCCTGCAGTGCGGCCTGGGTCTGCACGCGCCGCTGGAAATGCAGTGCGTCCCAAAAGGCTTGCGGCGTGGTGTTGGTGAAGATCACCTGCAGGTCGGCGACGAGTTGGGAGACGGCCATCAGCGGATTGGCCAACAGGTTCGTACCGCCAGTCGTGCCCTGATAGGCGATGATGAGCTGGTTGTCCGGAGTGACCCAGACCTGCGAGCGCATCCCGGACAGGATGTTGGTGGAGGCCATCTGAACGCCGTTGACCGGGAACGGCTTCAACCCGCCCGGAGTGCCGCCGAGGACGTACTCGGCGGTCGCCGCATTGAGGAACTGCGCCACGGTCGGCGTCTTCGTGGAGATGGGGCCGCTGTAGATCTCGGCCGGCGGATACTGCTGCACGACAGGTGCCTTGCTCAGGCCCAGGACATCCTCGATCCTGCGGAAGACCCCGAACAGTGCCTCATCGATCGGTCTGAAGTTGAACGGACTGTGCGGACCGCCCGCCGCGACAGTGAAGTCCAGCAGCTGCAGTACCGCGTTGATGATCTTGCCGGGCAGCGCGGCGATCTTCGCGATCGGGGAGAGCGGCTTCGGGGGACTCGGTGTCGTCGTGGTGACGCTGTCGGCGCTGCCGACGGTGGTGACGGCGGCGAGCCGGCCGGCCACCGCGGTCTTGGCGATCTTCGTGGTCTTCGCGGTCGGGGCGGTCACGACGACGGCGGTGACGCCGGTGTCCGGCTTCGTGGCGGTGGCGGACTGTGGCGTGACGGAGTTGTCGGTGGCCGGCGGTTCCGGGTGCGACGCGGCACGCTTGGCCATCGCGTCTGAAGTGGCGTCTGCCGTCGTAGCGGAATCATGTGTGCGCGAACTGCGGCTGTGGGAGCCGAACTTCGGCTTACTGACGCGCGTGCTGTCGGGGACCGCGGCTTTCTGCGGGGCGGCAGGATTCGGCTCGGCCTCGGGTGCTTCGGTGCTGGAGTCGGCCTTCGCGGGTGTGGCGGGGCTGGATGACGTGTCCGGGGAGTCCTGCTGCCCGGTCTCGGCCCACGCGACGCCGTGGCCGGTGCCCGCCGACAGGGCCATCCCCACCGCCAGGACGGCGAAGCCGTATCGGCCGGATCCACGGCTGTTGCGGCGAGCATGCGCCATTGACGTCCCCCTTGACGGTGCCATCGATGGCGTCAACTTATGACATCACGTGATGTCAGTCTTCGTTTTCGGTGCACCGTTCGGGGGAGGGGCCCTACCCGTGGTCGAGCGCTAGCTGTGGGAGTCGATCCGAGCGGGCTGCTTGAGGATGTAGCCGGCGCCACGCAGGGTGTGAATCATCGGGGGTGCCCGGCGTCGACCTTTTTGCGTAGATAGGAAATGAACAATTCGACGAGATTGGTGCTTCTGGCGAATTGCGAGCCCCAGACTTCCTGCAGAATATCGGTCTTGGAGACGACGCGACCAGAATTTCGCATGAGGTACCGCAACAAACGGAATTCGGTGAATGACAGGGCCACCGTCCGGCCGGCGCGCGCAACCTCAGGGAGCGTTCGTCCAGGACGAGATCGCCGATCCGGAGCCGGCCCCCGACTTCGGGACCGGCCGCCGATCGGTTGCTGAGCGCGCGGAGTCGCAGCACCACCTCTTGCAGGCTGAAGGGCTTGCTGACGTAGTCATCGCAGCCGTGCTCCAGTCCCGCGATCCGATCCTCGACGCTGGCCCGGGCGCTGAGAAACAGCACCGGCAGTCCGCGGGTCTGTTCCCGCAGCGCACGCATCACCTCGAGCCCGTCCATATCCGGCAGCTCGACGTCGAGCACCACGATGTCCGGGGCTGTCTGCCGGGCGGACCGGAGGGCCGTTGCGCCGTCGCCCGCCGTGGCCACCTTCCATCCTTCGTGCCGCAACGCGATGGACATCAGCTCGCGGATGAGCGGCTCGCCGTCGACGATCAGGGCACGTACCGGTGCATTGCTGTCGTGCGGGTCCGGCCCATTCGACTCGGCAACGCCGATGCGCCAGTCGGGTGATTCAGCAAGCGAGGTCACGAGGCCGTCCCGCGTCCAGGGGCAGTGGCAGGTCGGTGCCCGGATACCCGGCCAGCCGTGCGCCGCGACCGCGTGAGCCCCGAGGTGGCGCCGAGGGGACACGGCGCCATTCAGGAGGGTGAGTCGCGCCGATCAGGGGAGGAAGAGAGCATGTTAGGTATCCCGACACACCGTAACAATAACTCTCTGATCTGCTCTTTTGTGGATTTCCCGCTGTGAAGATGCACAGGGAACGCACCGGGCGCCGGGGGACGTCAGATTCGGCGCCGCACGCGTGCGCCGAGGGTGTCGGGGAGGTGGCGCACCGCGGCCTTCGCTTAGGTGGCGGGTCGGCGCCGGGAAGTGGGCCGGGCCTTCGCCAAGGTGACGCTCACGCACGGCACAGCCGGCGCTCAGCAACGGATTGATCCGCACGCCGGCGTCGGTATGAGACGGCTAGTGCGGGCCGAGACCGCCCGGTCCGCCGGCTCCGGGACCGATGCGTGGCGGGGTGCCCGCCGGGGGCGGGGGCAGCGTACCGGGGCCGGGTGGCGGCGGGCGCATCGGCATGGTCGGTGGCTTCGGGGGTAGTGCCGGAGGAGTGGGCGGCCGTCGTGGCGGGCTGGGCTTGGTGGTGTTGTCACCCGTACGCGGGTCGTTCTTTGTCGCCGGGCTCGTCACAGTCGGCGTACTCGGCGCCGTGGCGGATCGCGACGGTGTCGATATGTCGACGGGCTCGGGCGGCACGGTGACAGGGGTGTTCGCCGCGGTGGATGTGGACGGCGGCGCAGGGGGTGCAGGCGGCGGATGCAGCGGCGACGGCGGTGGAGCGGGAGTCGACGAACTCACCGACGTCGAATCCGTCGGCGTGAACTCACGCTCCACCGGATACGCGAGCAGCGCCCCACCGAGCAATCCGGTGACGAGCAGGCTGGCCGCCGCCAGATGGAGCCGTGGGCGGGTGCGTAACGGTTTGCTACCGGCATCACCGGGAACCGCCGCGGGCTCGTCGGCCACCGCATGGAGGTCGGTGACGGGGGATACCGCCACTGACGCGGCCAGTGGGCCGAGCGCGCGCTGGGCGTAATCGGCGATATCGGATCTGGTGCTGAGTGGGCGGTCGGTGCGCTCCAACAGCAGCAACGAGTGCGCCAGGCGCACGAAGACGTCGGCGAGCGCGTCCGGATCGTTGACGACGATGTCCGACTCCGCGGCGAGCCGTTGCAGGCGCTCGGAGATCTGCGGCAGGACGGACTCCATGACGGCCCCGGAACCGGGCGACATCAACGGAAGGAGCGCGTCGCGGTCGGTGTCCAATTCCCTGCGCATCAGCGGGTGGTGATACACCGACCACACGGTGTCGGCGAAGGCGTCGAGAACCTGCTCACGAAAAGACTCGGATGCACCCGCCCCGGAAAAGGCGTTGTCCAAGATATTCGACAATTCACGGAGTGCCGCGGTTCGCAACAATTCATTCTTGCTCGACCACCGGCGATAAACGGGGTCTTCCGGAAATGGAGTGCAGGTGAGCGTGGCGGTTAGCCGCGATTGCAGGTCGTGTCGGTGAGCTGAAACGGGCCCCGGCAGGCAGAGGATGCAGGTTCTCACACCATTGCAGATCTGCCACCGGGGAGCCCTGTGCCTGACTCTACGTCGTTGCCTGCTGCTGTTGTCGCCGACACGATCGTGCGCACGGTCGAACTCGGGGTGACGATCACCGATGCCGCCGTCGACGCCGAGGCCACGGTGGTGTTCTGCAATCTGCTCGACGACGGCCGACGGCAGTGCCCTGGGTGTGGTGTCGACGGCGTCTACCGCGACACCGTGATCCGCCGGGTCACCGATGTGCCCGTGGTCGGGCATCCGCTACGACTGCACGTTCGGGTACCGCGCTATCGGTGCGTGGCCGCCGACTGCGAGCGGGAAGTGTTCGCCCACAACACCGATCGCCTCGCGCGCCGCGGGTGGTCGACCACCCGGCGCTGTGCCCGCTACATCTGCCGCCGGCTGATGATCGACCGGGCCACCGTTGCCGCCGTCGCGCGGGAATTGGGTCTGTCATGGGACACCGTGAACACCATCGCCGTCAACGCCACAGGGATGATCGTGGCTGCCGACATCGGCCGGCTCGACGGGGTCCGGGTGATTGGCGTGGACGAGCACCGCTGGTCCCATGTCCGTCGGGCCGGTGAGGACGGTTACGTCACGGTCATCGTGGACCTCACCGCGGTGCTCGAGGGCACCGGCCGGGCGCGGCTACTCGACCTGGTCCCTGGGCGTTCGGCTGCCGCGCTCAAGACCTGGCTGCTCGCCCAAAGCCCAGCGTTTCGGGATCGCATCGAGGTCGTTGCCATGGACGGGTTCGGCGGTTACAAGACCGCCGCGGCCGAGCAGGTTCCCGAGGCCACCTCGGTGATGGACCCGTTCCACGTCGTCGCGCTGGCGGGTCTGAAGTTGGATTTGTGCCGCCAGCGCATTCAACAGCAGACCCAGGGGCATCGCGGCCGCACCGGGGATCCGCTCTACGGGGTGCGCCGCACGCTGCGCACCCGCTACCCGCTGCTCAGCACACGCCAAAAGACCCGGCTGGAAACCGTTTTCGCCGACGAGAACCACCTCAGCGTCGAGGTCTGCTGGGGCTTCTACCAGAAGATGATCGCCGCCTACGCCCACCCCGACCGACGTCGCGGCAAGGCCATGATGACCACGACCATCACCACGCTGCGCAGCGGCGTTCCCGAACAGTTGGAGGAATTGGCCCAACTCGGGCGCACCCTGTGGCGCCGCCGCTCCGACGTACTGGCCTACTTCGACCACCACGCCTCCAACGGCCCCACCGAAGCCATCAACGGCCGCCTGGAAGCCCTACGCCGCAACGCCCTCGGATTCCGCAACCTCACCCACTACCGAATCCGCTCACTGCTGCATTGCGGCAACCTCGCCCACCAGATCGACGCACTCTAAATCCGGAAGAGCCGATAAACGGTCATATGTGACACGCCCGCGTATTTCGCCACCAGTTCCACGGTTGCGCGTTTGAATCCGAAATCCGTCAGCACGCGCGCCGCGGCGTCGAGGATCTTGGCTCCGGTGGGGTCGGGCGCCTGCCCTGACACGCTGCTGCCCTTTCGTCGCGGACGTTACTGACTTGCACTCCGCGCCGTCGTCCGGTGGCTACTGCATCCAGGATGCTAGCCGTTGGGAAAAATCACCGCACGCACTCGCAGCTCAACTGTGCGGTTCCACAGCAATCAGCTGACCGATCAATCGCTGGCGGGCAGCGGTTTGGCTTCCTTGATGCTCAGCGGGGTGGTGCCGATGCTCAGCGTGCCGGCTCCGGCCTTGGTCACCAGCACCTCCGCGCCGGTGTCGTCGACATAGCGTTTGCCCATCAGGTTGCCGTCGGACAGCGACGCGTCCAGGGTCAGCGAATCGTCCACCGCGCCGCCGACGGGTACCAGCAGCGCACCGCCCGCGCGCAGGTCATCGAGGCTGTCGCTGCTGCGCACCACGATCACCTGGGTGTCGCAGACCTGGCTTTGCAGGCGGGTGCCGTTCTTGATCATGCGGGCTCCTTTGATGCGTTCAGCTCGCTGACGAGCTCGCGGCGCAGCACTTTGCCGGTCGCGTTGGTGGGTAGTTCGTCGCGGAAGACCACGCGGTCGGGGGTCCGGGACCCACGCAGCTGACCACGGACGAACGATCGCAGGTCCTCGGGGTCGGGGCTGGTCTCGGCGGCCGGTACCACGACGGCCACGATGATCTGCCCCCACTCGGGGTCCTCGGCGCCGACGACGGCACAGTCCCGCACATGTGGGTGTTCGACGAGGACATCCTCGATCTCGGCGGGGGCGATGTTCTCCCCGCCGCGGATGATCGTGTCATCGGAGCGCCCGCCGATGTAGAGGTAGCCGTCCTCATCGAGGGTGGCCACGTCCTTGGTGGGGAACCAGCCGTCGGCGTCGAGCACGGAGCCGATCCCGGTGTAGCGGCCCGAGACCTGCTCACCCCGGACGAACAACTCACCCGTCTCGCCTGCGCCGAGCACGGTGCCGTCCTCGCCACGGATCTGCACCTCGATACTGGGCACGGGCCGGCCCACCGAGCCGAGCCGCTTGGCCAGCGCGCCATCGGCCGACCCGAGTGCGATGCGGTGATCGTCCGGGGTGAGCACCGCGATGGTGGAACTGGTCTCGGTCAGGCCGTAGGCGTTGACGAAGCCGACCGCAGGCAACAGTCCAAGTGCTTTGCGTACCAACGGCAATGCGACCTTCGATCCGCCGTAGGCCAGCGTGCGCAACGTGGGAAGTCCAGCGTTCTGCCCCTCCAGCACCGTGACGATGCGATCCAGCATGGTCGGCACCACGGTCGCCGAGGTGACGCCTTCGGTCTGCACCAAGCGCACCCATTCGCGGGCGTCGAAGTGCGGCAGGTACACCATCTTGCGGCCGGCGTACAGGTTCGACAGCGCCGCGCTCACGCCGGCGATGTGGTACGGCGGCACACAGATCAGCGCGGCGTCGTCCGGCTGCGCGGAGTCGAACTCGACGGTGCCGGTGATATAGCTGGTGAGGTTGTTATGGCTCAGCTCAACGGCTTTCGGCTGCGAGGTGGTACCAGAGGTGAACAGCACCACCGCCACCGCATCGGGATCGGCGAACGCGCGGCCGTCCTCGTCGGGCTCCTGGTCGCGGGCCTGGGCGACGAACTCCTCGGAGCCGAGCACCCGGTAGCCGTCGCCGACCGCCGCGCGGTACTCGTCGTCGACGATCACCAACGGGTTGGGCAGCCGGTCGATCAGGGCGCGCAGCCCGTCGGCGGACAGCCGGTAGTTGAGCGGGGTGAAGGCGACGTCGGCGCGCGCGGCGGAGAACAGCAGCAGCGGCAGCAGCGCTCCGCCGGTCCCGACGTAGGCGACATGGCCGGCGCCCGAGGCGGCGATCACGCCGGCGCCCCCGTCGGCAAGCGTGCTCAATTCGTCCACGGTCAGGCGCAGATCGCCGGACACCACAGCGGTGCGACCCGGGTTACCGGACTGGGCCGCATCCAGGGCCATCTCCAACAGCAGCGAAATACTCATGGCTTGTCCACGAAGATATCCCAGATGGGGTCATCCCCACCGCCGTAGCCGGAGAGATCGGTGATGCCCGCGGCCGCCAGCAGATGGGCGTCGATATAGGTCTGGCCGTTGGCTTCCTTGGCGGGTGCGGTGAGGATCTGCACGGCGGCGTCGGCCATGATCTGCGGGCTGCGGGAGGACGAGGCCAGGGTGTCGCCGTCGGCAAGGTTGGTCACCGCCGATGTCGCGATGTAGGTCTGCGGCCACAGGCAACTGAACCCGATACCGGAATGCTTGTGCTCCTGCGCCCAGCCCAACGAGAGCAGCGTCATCCCGTATTTGGACACGGTATAGACGGGGTGCGCGCCCAGCCAGTACGGGTCGAGGTTCAGCGGCGGCGCCAAGGTGACCACATGCGCGTTGGGGGACTTCTTGAGATGCGGCAGCGCTGCCTTCGTCAGCAGGAAGGTGCCGCGGACGTTGATATCCATCATCAGGTCGTACTTCTTGGCCGACAGCGACTCGGTGGGTTCGGTGGCGATCGCGCTGGCGTTGTTGATGACGATGTCGACGCCGCCGAAGGTCTGCACCGCGGTGTCGATCGCGCGCTGCACATCTTCTTCGCTGCGCACGTCACCGACCACGGCGACACCTTTGGCTCCGACCGCCTCGACGTCGGTCACCGCGGTGTAGACGGTGCCGGGCAGTTTGGGGTGGGGCTCGGCGGCCTTGGCGAGCAAGACGATATTGGCGCCCTGCGCCGCCGCGCCCAGGGCGATGGCCAGGCCGATGCCGCGGCTACCGCCGGATACCACCAGTGTTCGATCGGCGAGTGGACGTTGCGCGCTGGACATGTGCCTCCCTGGCTTCGTACCTCTAGATGGTATTGGCATTCTCATTTTCAGCAAGTCTCATAATCGCCCACGTGCAGGGACGACGGTTGATCGGGGTCGGGTCCGGCGGTGCGCGGCATTCGGCGGTATGGCTCGATAGCGCTGCACCGTGCATGTTTCCCGCGTGCGGTATTGGCATTCTCATTTTTTGCAAGTACGTTATCCACTGATGAGCGAGCAAGTCACCCCTCGGGTAGAGACCCCATCGGGCATCCCACTGGCGACCGTCTACGGACCGGACGACCGTGCCAGTGAGCCGCCCGCGCCAGGCGTGTATCCCTTCACACGTGGCAACTTCGCCTCCGGTTACCGCGGAAAGACGTGGACGTTTCGCCAGTATTCGGGCTTCGGGACCGCAGAGGAGTCGAACAAGCGGTACCGCTACCTCCTCGATCAAGGCGGGACGGGCCTGTCGGTGGCCCTGGACCTGCCCACCCAGTGCGGCTACGACTCCGATGATCCCGAATACGGCGAAGAGGTCGGCCGGGTCGGCGTCGCCGTCGACACGCTGGCCGATGCCGAGATCCTGTTCGACGGCATCCCGCTGGAGGCGATCAGCACCAGCTTCACCATCAACGGCACCGCCGCCATCCTGCTGGCCTTCTACGTCGCGGCCGCGGAGAAGAAGGGCGTGCCGCGGGAGAAGCTGACCGGCACCATCCAGAACGACATCCTCAAGGAATATGCGTCGCGCGGCACCTGGATCTGGCCACCGACACCGTCACTGCGCCTCATCGCCGACACCATCGAGTTCTGCGCCGCCGAGGTCCCGCGGTTCAACGCCATCTCGGCGGCCGGTGCACATTTCCGGGACGCCGGTGCCAACGCCGTGCAGGAGATGGCGTTCACCCTCGCCGATGGCGTCACCTACTGCGACACGGTGATCGAACGCGGCCGGATGAGCATCGACAAGTTCGCCCCGCAGATCTCGTTCTTCTTCTACACCCACGGTGACTTCTTCGAGGAGATCGCCAAATACCGTGCGGGACGACGCCGGTGGGCCACCATCGTGCGGGAACGCTATGGCGCCACCACCGACAAGGCGGCGATGTTCCGGTTCGGCTGCGTGTCCGGCGGTGCGTCGCTGTACGCCCCGCAGGCCCAGAACAACCTGGTGCGGGTGGCGTATGAGGCGCTGGCCTCGGTGCTCGGCGGTGTGCAGTCGATGTTCACCGCCGCCTGGGACGAACCGTTCGCGTTGCCCAGCGAGGAGTCCGCGACGCTGGCCCTGCGGACCCAGCAGATCCTGGCCTACGAAACCGGTGTCACCAAGGTCGCTGACCCCCTGGGGGGTTCGTACTTCGTCGAAGCGCTCACCGATGCCACCGAGGCCAAGATCATCGAGATCATGGCTGACCTGGACGCGCACGGCGGCATGGTGCGCTGCATCGAGGACGGCTACCTGCAGGGTCTCATCGCCGATGAGGCGTTCAAGATCCACCACCAGACCGAGTCGGGTGAGCGGCCGGTCGTCGGGGTCAACAAGTTCGTCGTCGACGAGCCGGCACCCGATCTGGCGACCTACGAACTGGATGCCGAGGGCCGGGATCTGCAGCTCAAGCGTCTGGCCCGGGTGAAGGCCGAGCGCAGTGACCTCGCCGTCAAAGAAGCCCTGGCTGCGCTGTCCATTGCCGCGGAAGGAGACGACAACCTGATGCACAAGCTGATCGACTGTGCCAACGCGTATTGCACCGTCGGGGAGATGGTGTCGGCGCTCAAGGCCGTGTGGGGCGAGTTCGTCCAGCCGGTGGTGTTCTGAATGTCAGAATCCGCGCCCGCCCAAGCCCACCCGGCCCGCGTACTGGTGGCCAAGCCCGGTCTGGACGGCCACGACCGTGGGGCCAAGATCGTCGCGCGTACGCTGCGCGATGCCGGGTTCGAGGTCATCTACACCGGCATCCGGCAGCGCATCGAGGACATCGTCTCCATCGCGCTTCAGGAAGATGTTGCACTGGTGGGCCTTTCGATCCTGTCCGGGGCGCACGTGGCGTTGACCGCGCGGACCGTGGATGCATTGCGTGCCGCCGACGCCGGGGATATCGCCGTCGTCGTCGGTGGCACCATCCCGCAGGGTGATGTGCAGAAGCTGCTCGATGCCGGGGCGGCCGCGGTGTTCCCGACCGGGACCGGCCTGGACACCTTGGTCACCGAGGTGCGCGCGTTGACCGAGAAGGCGGGGCGATGAGACTGGGCGTGATGATCGGGGCCGAGCGCGGTGACATGGCGCGCAAGGTCGCCAAGCTGATCTCCGATATCGAATGGGCGGACTCGGCGGGTCTGGCCACCGCGTGGATGCCGCAGGTACCCGACGATTTCGACCTGCTCACCATGGTGGCGCTGATGGCCTCGCACAGCACCCGGATCGAACTCGGGACCGCGGTGGTACCGCTGCAGGCGCAGCATCCCATTGCTCTTGCCCGCCAGGCATTGTCGGTACATGCCATCTCCAACGGCCGGCTCGCGCTCGGGGTGGGGCCGTCGCATCACTGGATCATCCGCGACATGCTCGGCTTGCCCTATGACAAACCCGCCGCCTATACCCGTGACTATCTGCAGGTGCTCAATGCGGCGATCGGTGGGCCTTCGGCCGTGCCGGCGGGCGGGAGCGAAGCGACCGGGGTCAGAATGATCGACGTCGAGAACGACAGCTTCACCGTGCACAACCCGACGGTGCTCGGCGCCGCGACCCCGATGCCGGTGCTGGTGGCCGCGCTGGGCCCGGTGATGTTGCAGATCGCCGGCGAGCACGCCGATGGCACCTCGCTGTGGATGGCCGACGAGAAGGCCATCGGTGAGCACATCGCCCCCAAGATCAACAAGGCGGCCGCGGAGGCCGGTAAGCCTGCGCCCCGCATCGTCGCGGGTATCCCGGTCACCTTGTGCGCGAACTCCGAGATCGAGGAGGCCAAGGACCGCGCCAACCGCATCCTTGCCGAGGCCGAGACGTCGCCGAACTATCAGAAGCTGCTGGACCGTGGCGATGCCCGCACGGTCGGTGACCTTTGTGCTGCGGGGGACGAAGCGTCGATTCTGAAGCGGTTCAAGCAATTCGCCGACGCGGGTGTGACGGATCTGTCGGTGCGGCTGTTGCCGATCGGCGACAACCGCGATGAACTGATCGCTTCGAAGTACCGGACCCGTGAGGTGATCGCCGAGCTCGCCAAGCAGCTCCCGTGAGTTTGGCAGGGCCGCTGTCGGGCATCCGCATCATCGAGGTCGGCGTGATGCTGGCCGGCCCCTATGCGACCATGCTGCTGGCCGATCTCGGCGCCGAGGTGATCAAGGTCGAGCCGCCCGGCGGGGAGATCTCCCGGCAGGTCGGCGACAGCTACTTCGCCAGCCTGAACCGCAACAAGCGCAGCATCTGCCTGGACCTGCGTTCGGGCGACGGGCAGGCGAAACTCGCTGAACTGGTGGCCGATTCGCATGCGCTGCTGGTGAATATGAAACCGTCGGCCATCAAGAAGCTGGGCCTGACCTACGATTCCTTGCGCCGGCACAACGAGGGGATCGTGTGCGTCGCCCTCACCGGCTACGGGCTGCACGGCGGGGACGACCCGGCCTTCGATTACGTCATCCAAGCGGCCACCGGGGTGGCCGCGATGACGGGTGACCCGGATGCGCCACCGACATTGCCCGGTTATTCGGCGGCCGATAACTCCACCGGCCTGACGGCGGCCCTCGGGCTGCTGGCCCAGATCGTCTCGGGCCGCGGTGGTCAGGTGGATGTGTCGCTGCGCGATGTCATGTTGTCGCAGCTGAACTACCGCGCGTCGGCCTATCTGAACGACGGCGTCGAGCCGCGCCGGCAGCCCTTCGGTGCGCACTCGTATTACGTTCCAGCCCAGCTCTTCCCGACGGCCAAGGGATATCTGGCACTGTTCATCACCCATGACGGGTTCTGGAAGTCGTTCGCCGGTGAGGCCGGGATCGACGGCTTCGTCACGATGGCCGAGCGGGCCGCGGCGCGAGATCAGGTCCTGGCGGCCGTCTCGGCGGCGTTGGCCACCGATTCGGCCGCGAACTGGGAGGCCCGGCTGAAGCCGCTCAGGATCCCGGCCGCCGCGGTGCGTACCCTGCCGCAGGCACTGGCCGAGACACCGGAGATGGTGGTGGCGTCGGGGGATATGCGGTTGGTGGGCAGCCCGATCAAGGTCGAGGGTTACCGGCCCGTGTACCGGCCGGCGCCGGGGTTCGAGCCTCAGCCCTCGTAGTCGACGACGATATTGCCGGGGTTCGGGACGGCCTGGCAGGTCAGCACA
The DNA here is from genome assembly GCF_011758805.1 of Mycolicibacterium fluoranthenivorans. Taxonomy (NCBI): domain Bacteria; kingdom Bacillati; phylum Actinomycetota; class Actinomycetes; order Mycobacteriales; family Mycobacteriaceae; genus Mycobacterium; species Mycolicibacterium fluoranthenivorans. The sequence goes on from NZ_JAANOW010000002.1 coordinate 108,945, forward strand.
TAACCCTCGTCCACCTCGTCGTCGTCGAGCGCGTCGTTGACCCGCATGACCACGCTGCCCTCGGTGAGCTTGGCGATGCAGGTGCCGCAGTTGCCGGCCTCGCAGGCGAACGGCGGGGTCAGTCCGGCTCGGCGGGCGGTGTCCAGCAGCGTCTCCCCGGGTACGGCCGATACCGTCGTTCTGGCGCGGTCCAGCAGGATCGTCACCTCGTCGGCGGGCACGGGTTCTGCCGTCATGACACTCTCCTGGGGGTTTGATTCTGGCAAACGGAGAATATCATTCTCCGTTCTGGATAAGATAGCCGGTGATGGTTCCTGGGGTGAGCGCAGCGACGGGGAGGGACCGTGCCGTGCTCGCATTCGACGACCGCCAGTACACCGCGGCCGAGCTGGACGCGCTCGCCGGCGGGATGGCCGCCAGCCTGGTCCGGCGTGGTGTACTTACCGGCGACCGGGTGGCCCTGATGTCGTCCAACCGCCCCGAGTTCGTCATCGCCTTACGGGCCATCTGGCGGATCGGCGCGGCGGTCGTCCTGATCAGCCCGTCCTGGAAGCACGCCGAGGTCGCGCACGCGCTGGCCCTGACCACACCGGTGTTGGGTGTGGGAGACCAGCCTCTGCTGGCCGAATTGCTGCCGACGGTGCACTTCGACGATCCGAGCGAAGCGACGGGGGATGTGGTGCCCGGTGTGAGCGAAGCGACGGGGGATATGTGGGAGCCGGCCGCGCCGGAGTCCGACGCGTTGTTCGTGTTCAGTTCCGGGACCACCGGCATGCCGAAGGCGGTCCGTCACACGCATCGCGGTTTCGCCACCGCGATCCGGCACTGGCGGGATGCGCTGGGGCTCACTGCCGCCGACCGGATGCAGATCATGACGCCGCCGTCGCACATCCTCGGTCTGCTCAACATCGCCACGGTGCTCGACACCGGCGGCTGGCTGCGGTTGCACCGGCGCTTCGATATCGCCACCATGCTCGCGCACATCGAGTCAGACCGGATCACCATCGAGATGGCCGTCGCGCCCATCGCGCTGGCGATCGCCGCTCACCCTGATCTGGAGTCCTATGACCTGTCCTCGCTGCGCTACATCATGTGGTGCGCTACTCCGGTCACCAAGACCGTCGCCGATGCCGTCACCGAACGGGTAGGCGTGCAATGGGGTCTCGGCCTACGGCGCCAGCGAGCTCCCGGTGATCGCCTGCTGCCCGATCGGTGCGGCCCGGCTGGACACCGTCGGCAAACCGGTGTCCGGGGTGGCGGTGCGGATCTCGGCGGCCGGTGAGATCGAGGTGCGCTCGGATTCGGCGATGGCCGGCTATCTGCCCGAGGCCGAGACCGGCTCGGTGTTCGCCGACGGCTGGTATCGCACCGGCGATATCGGCCATCTCGACGAGGACGGCTGGCTGCACATCACCGACCGGCTCAAGGAGATGATCAAGGTGCGCGGGTTCCAGGTCGCGCCCGCGGAGGTGGAGGCGGTGCTGCACGCCCACCCCGCTGTCACCGACTGCGCGGTGTTCGGGATTCCCGATCCGGCCGACGGCGAGGCGATCGTCGCGGCGGTGACGGGGCGGGCGGTGCCGGAATCCGGTCTCATCGACTGGGTCGGGGCGCGGCTGGCGTCCTACAAGAAACCGCGCAGGGTGGTGTTCGTGGACGAGATCCCGCGGCTGCCTTCGGGAAAGGTGCTGCGCCGTGTGCTGCGTGATCGGTACGCGCGTCGTGCGGTCAGCTCCTGATCAACTCTTCGGAGCGTTGCACGGTGCCGGTGATACCGCCGGCATCCTGACCGGCCAGCACGACCGCCGCCGCGCCCATCGCCTCGGGTGGTTCCACCATCTCCGCAGGGATCTCGACGCCCATGCCGCCGGCCTGCCATCCCTCGGTGCGGACCACCCGGGACGGGCTCAGACAGTTGACGGCGATGTTGTCGGCTTTCAGGTCCTCGGCCAGCCCGAGGTAGAGGCGTTCGGCGGCGGCTTTGGAAACCCAGTAGGCGTTCGCGCCGGACATCCCGACCCCGGTGGTGGTGATGGCCGTCAACGATCCGCCCCCGCGGGCGCGGATATGCGGGATCACCGCCTTGGTCACCAGGAACACTCCGGTCAGATTGACGTCCAGGCACAGCTGCCAGCGCTTGAGCGGCGTGGACTCGACGGGCCCCAGCCACAGCACGCCGGCGTTGGCGACCAGGATGTCGATACCGCCGAACTCCGAAACCGTCGCCGCGACAGCGTCGTTCACCGACTCTTCGGAGGTGACGTCGCAGGCCACCGGCAGGGCTCGGCCGCCGCGGCCGATGATCGAGGCCGTCACCGAGCCGATGGTGCCGGGCAACTTGCCCCGTTCCTCGGATCGGGCGGCCACCGCCACCGACGCGCCCGCCGCCGCCAGCGCGTGGGCGATGGTGGCGCCGATGCCGCGACTGGCACCCGCGACGAACGCGGTCTTCCCCTGCAGGCTCAGGCTCACCTGGGCGGGAACCGCAGTGCCCCGTCGAGGCGAATGATCTCGCCGTTGAGGTAGTCGTTCTCGATGATGCTCTGCGCCAGCTGCGCGTACTCGGTCGAGCGGCCCATCCGTTTGGGGAAGGGAATCTGCGGGGCCCAGTACTTTTCCAGCTGGTCGGCGTTCTGGCCGTAGGCCGGGGTGTTGATCGTGCCGGGGGCGATGGTGACGACGCGGATGCCCAGTGGCGACAGATCGCGGGCGGCCACCAGCGTCATGCCGAGCACGCCGCCCTTGGCGGCCGCGTACGGCAGCTGGCCGATCTGACCCTCGTACCCGGCGATCGACGCGGTGTTGACGATGACACCGCGCGCGCCCTCGTCCAGTGGTTCGGTCCGGGCGATGGCGGCGGCGGTCAGGCGCAGCACATTGAACACGGCGGTCAGATAGAACGTGATCGTCGTCTCGAAGCCGTCCAGGCTCAGCGGCGAGCCGTCCTTGCCGATCAACCGGCCACCGGCGGCCGGACCGCCGTGTGTGTCGACCGAGATGCGCAGCGGGGCAAGCGCTTCGGCTTCGGCGATCGCGGCGTTGACGGAGTCCTCGGAGGTGGCGTCGGTCTGGATGTAGCGGACACCGAGCTCCTTCTCCAGCGCGGTGCCCTTTTCATCGGCCATGTCGGCGACGACGACCTTGGCGCCGGCGGCGTGCAGGCGGCGTACGGTCGCCTCGCCCAGGCCTCCCGCGCCGCCGACGACGAGCGCGGAGCTACCGGCGATCTGCATGGGGCCTCCTTCTTGCAACTGTCACTCTCGACTTGAGAGAATAGCATTCTCATACCGGAATGAAACGAGATTCCCATGCTTGACTCCGTCATCGCCTCTGTCATCCGTGCGCGGCAGATCGCCGAAGTGATTGTCTGCGAACCCTTTTTGCTCCCCGGCGGTGGCATCGGTTCGGCCCCGGCCCTCGAGGTGGCGCCCTAAGGTTCTGTCTCGATGGATATTCACGAGCTGCTGACCGCGGCCCGGGCCGGATCGCAGCGCGCCACCGGCCGGCTGCTGAGCCTGGTGGAAAGCGACCGTCGAGACGACGTGCTCGCGGTGCTGCAGTCGCGCCCGGTTCGGACCGTTGGCATCACCGGCCCGCCCGGCGCGGGTAAGTCGACCACCGTCGCGGTGCTGGTGGCTGCCTATCGGGCCCGCGGCCTGCGGGTCGCCGTACTGGCCGTGGATCCGTCCTCGCCCTACAGCGGGGGAGCGCTGTTGGGTGACCGGATCAGGATGGCCGCGCATATCAACGACCCGGGTGTGCTCATCCGGTCGGTCGCCACCCGGGGGCATCTCGGCGGCCTGTCGGCCGCGGTGCCCGCAGCGATCCGGTTGCTGGCCGCGCTGTCCTACGACATCGTCGTGCTGGAGACGGTCGGCGTCGGGCAATCCGAGGTGGAGATCGCGGCGGTCGCCGACCCCACCGTGGCCATCCTGAATCCCGGTGCGGGGGACGCGGTCCAGGCCGCCAAGGCCGGCCTGCTCGAAGTCGCCGACATCATCGTGGTCAACAAGGCCGACCGCGAGGGTGCCGACCAGACCGTGCGCGATCTGCACATCGAAACCGGGATGCCGGTATTGAAGATCATCGCCGCGGAGAACACCGGTATCGACGACCTGGTCGGCGCGATCGATGCCCACCACCGGACCGACGATCCGCGGCGGCGGGCAGCGCGGGCCCGACTGCAGATCCTCTCGCTCGCGCAGAGCGCGCTGCGTACCCACCCGGGCCTGGCGGAGCTGTCCGCCGCTGTCGCCGGTGGCGACCTCGATGTCTACACCGCGACCGCCCGGCTGCTGGACGGTGTCCAGGTCACGCCCGAATGAGAATATAGTTTCCATCTTTCGGAAGTGATACTGTACTAAATCGCTAACGTATTCTTTCGTCCCGAGGAGTCCGATGCCGAAGGCGCTTGCCCCCGAGATCTCCACCTGGCCGGAGGAGAACCCACAACTGATCGGTAGTCGGTGCGGCGCCTGTGCGGCGACGACCTTCCCGCGCCAGCAGCGCTGCCCCAAGTGCAGTAAGGCCGAGATGTCGGATGTGCTGCTGCCGCGTCGCGGCACGGTGGTCGCCTGGACCACCCAGGGTTTCCCGCCCGGCGCGCCCTACGCGGGGCCGACCGGCAAGGATTTCGTCCCGTTCGGGGTCGGCCTGGTGCAACTCGGTGATGTCATCCGCGTCGAGGGAAGACTGACCGAGAACGACCCTGCCAAGCTGAAATTCGGCATGGAGGTCGAACTGACCATGCAGCCGTTCGCCACCGACGCCGAGGGAGACGAGCTCATCACCTTCTGGTTCAAGCCGGTCCAGGCAGGGGTCCCCGCATGAGCAATGACGTCGCCATCATCGGTGTCGGTATCCACCCCTTCGGCAGGTTCGACAAGACCGCGATGGAGATGGGGGCCGAGGCGATCCAGGGCGCGCTGACCGACGCCACGTTGGAATGGAAGGACATCCAGTTCGGTTTCGGCGGCAGCTACGAGGTGTCCAATCCGGACGCGGTCACCCGTCTTGTCGGGCTCACCGGCATCACGTTCACCAACGTGTTCAACGCCTGCGCCACCTCGGCCAGCGCCATCCAGCAGACCGCCGACACCATCCGGCTGGGCAAGTACGACATCGGCATCGCCGTCGGGCTGGACAAGCATCCGCGCGGCGCCTTCACCGACGACCCGGCCAAGCTCGCGTTGCCGCAGTGGTACGCCCACAACGGTCAGTTCGTCACCACGAAGTTCTTCGGCATCAAGGCCAACCACTACATCCACACCCACGGCATCTCCGAGGAGACGCTGGCGCGGGTGGCCAACAAGAACTTCCGTAACGGTGTGCTGAATCCGAATGCGTTCCGGCGCAAGGAGATCTCGGTGGAAGAGATCATGGCCTCGCCGGTGCTCAATTACCCGCTGCGCCAGTACATGTTCTGCGCGCCGGATGAGGGTGCCGCCGCGGTCATCATGTGCCGTGCCGATATCGCGCACCGCTACACCGACACGCCGGTGTACGTGCGGGCCAGTGAGATCCGCACCCGCACCTACGGCGCCTACGAGGTGCACGGCACCTCGGCTCCGTTGGAGCAGGATCCGTCGCCGACGGTGTTCGCGGCCAAGGCCGCCTACGAGGCGGCCGGAATCGGTCCTGAGGACGTCGACATCGCCCAGCTGCAGGACACCGATGCCGGGGCCGAGATCATCCACATGGCCGAGACGGGTCTGTGTGCCGACGGTGAGCAGGAGAAGCTGCTGCTCGAAGGGGCCACGGAGATCAGCGGATCCATTCCGGTCAACACCGACGGCGGCCTGATCGCCAACGGCGAGCCCATCGGCGCCTCGGGTCTGCGGCAGATGCACGAGTTGGTGCGCCAGTTGCGCGGTGAGGCGGGGGAGCGTCAGGTTCCCGGTAGCCCGCGCGTCGGACTGGCCCAGGTGTACGGCGCGCCCGGCACCGCGTCGGCCACCATCCTTTCGCTCTAGCGTGCCCGCCGTGGTAACGGCATTCTCGAAGGAATAGAGTCCGATTCATGGCTTTGGAAGACGCAGAAACTCCCGAATATCGCTTCGTGACATACGAAACCCTCGACGAGGGCACCGTCGCCCGGATCATGCTGAACCGGCCCGAAGCGCGCAATGCGCAGAACCGCGGCATGCTGGTCGAGTTGCACGAGGCGTTCCTGCGGGCCGAAGCCGATGACACCGTGCGCGTGGTGATCCTCGGGGGCAACGGCCCGATGTTCTCCGCCGGCCATGACGTCGGGTCGAAGGTGCAGCGCGCCGAGTACACCCCGGGTCCGGACCAGCATCCCAGCTTCACGGTGAACGGCGGCACCCGTCAAGGTGCCGAGAGCCTGATGCTGCAGGAGTGGCACCACTACTTCGAGAACACCCGGCGCTGGCGCAATCTGCGCAAGATCACGGTGGCCTCGGTGCACGGTGACGTCTACGCCGCGGCGCTGATGCTGATGTGGTCCTGCGATCTGATCGTGGCCGCCGACAACACCCGGTTCACCGACGTCGTCGGCACCCGACTGGGCATGTGTGGCGTCGAATACTTCGCGCACCCATGGGAATTCGGTGCCCGCAAGACCAAGGAGCTGATGCTCACCGGCGACACGCTCTCGGTCGAGGAGGCCCATGCGCTGGGCATGGTCTCCAAGATCTTCCCCGCCGAGGAACTCGCGGACAAGACGGTGGAGTTCGCTCGGCGGATCGCCAAGGTGCCGACCATGGCCGCGCTGCTGATCAAGGAGTCGGTCAACCAGACGCAGGACAACCAGGGTTTCTATAACTCGCTCAACGCGTGTTTCACCCTGCACGAGCTGAACCACAGCCACTGGGCCCAGGTGCACGAGAACAAGTTCCCGGTCGGACTGGTCGAGGACGGGCTGGAGGACTGGCGCACGTCCGGTCCGCCGAGTGCCGCCGTCAAAGACCAGCCCTAGTTTTTCCGTGACTTGTGCACGTTTACCGGCGGTCGCCGCCGGTAAACGTGCACAAATCGCGTCTAGGTGGGGGCGGATTCGCCGGTGGCGGCGGCGTATCCGCTGCGGTAGCCGAACACCATGGCCGGCCCCAGCGTGCCACCGGCGCCGCCGTAGGCCTTACCGGTCACCCCGGCCATCGCGTTGCCCGCCGCGAACAAGCCCTCGATCACCCTGCCGTTGACGTGGAGTACCCGGCCGTCCCGGTCGGTGCGTGGTCCACCCTTGGTGCCCATCGCGCCGACGGCCACGGGGACCGCGTAGAACGGCGCGGTGTCCAGCGGTCCGAGCGTCTGCAGTGCCGGTGTCGGAGCGGAGTTGTCGCCCCAATAGCCGTCGTATGCGCTTGCGCCGCGGTTGAATTCGGGATCCTGCTCGTGTTCGACGCTCGCGTTCCACGCCGAGATGGTGTGGGCGAGTCCGTCAGCGCAGATCCCGGTCTTCTCGGCGAGTTCTTCCAGGCCGGCCGATTTGTTGAACCAGTCGGGCGCCTCGCTGCCGGGTTCGGTGCCCAGGAAGCCGTAGCGCTTGAGGTGCTGGTCGTCGAAGACGATCCAGGCCGGGTCGTTGAGGTAGCCGGCGCGCGGGTCCAGATGGTGGAAGGGCCCGGCCATGGAGTTGTATTCGCCCGCCTCGTTCAGGAAGCGTTTGCCCGCGCGGTTGACGATGATGCTGCGCGGCCGGGTGCGTTCCAGTCGGACGCTGCGACTGCGCGGCCTGCCGCCGAGGGTGTCACCGGGGATCTGCACGATCGGCACCCACCAGGCCTCACCCATGTTCGCCAGATCGGCGCCGCGGGCCATCGCCATCCGCAACCCGTCACCGGTGTTGTTCGGCGGGGACACCGCCCCGCGCATCGGCCCGCGCAGATAGGCCTCCACCAGTTGCGGATCCCATTCGAACCCGCCGGTGGCCAGGATGACCCCGCGGCGGGCACCGACCCGGATCTCGGTGCCGTCGAAGGTGATTCGCACGCCGGTGATGCGGCCGCTCTCCTCCCCGTCACCTGAGTCGGCGATCAGTTCCACCGCCCGCGCCTCGGTCACCGGGGTCACGCCGCGGTCCAACAGCCCTTTGAGCAGGCCGGCGATCAGCGCGGAGCCGGCCACGCAGTAGTCACCGTCCAGGTCGTCGGCGGCGGCATGGATGCGTGCCCGGGTCTCGGCATCGATCCCGACATTGCTGAAGTCCACCGGGAACGCCGTGATGCGGTCACCCCAGTCGCCGATCCGGGACCGGTCGAACGGTGTGGCGTTGAGTGACCGTCCGCCGCCGGGCCGTCCGCCGGGCAACTCGGGTTTGTAGTCGGGGAAGCCCTCGGCGACTTCGAACCGTAACTCGCTGTGTGCCTCAAGGAAGTCCAGCATCACCGGACCGGTGCGCACGAACGTCTCGACCAGCGAACGATCCATCAGGCCCAGGGACTGGGCCTCAAGGTATTTGAGGGCATCCTCGACGTTGAGGTCCGCGCCGGCCAGTCGGTCGTGTGCGGGTATCCAGACGATGCCGCCGGATACCGCGGTGGTGCCGCCGACCGTCGGCGCCTTCTCGTACACAGCCACCGACGCCCCGTTCACGGCGGCGGTGAGCGCGGCCGAGAGTCCGGCGCCACCGGTACCCAGGACGACGACGTCGACTTCCTGATCCCAATCCGACACGATTGCCTGTCCTTTCAGCCGAGGATTTCGGAGAGTTGTCTGGCGGCACGGATCACGGCATCGCGGCCGCGCAGCACCACGTCCTCCCGATGGGAGATGAGGTTGATGCAGGCGGGAGGCGAGGGCGGTCGCCGTCGGACCGGGACCGCCAAACCATAGGTATCGGGCTCGATCTCACCATGGGTGATGACGAAGCCCTGTTCGCGGGCCTGGCTGACCAGATCTCGCTCACCGGGGCGCGGCGGCATGCTCGACAGCAGGGCGATTCCGGCCGAGCCGCGGTCGAGTGGGTAGCGGCTGCCCTCATGGAAGGACAGTTGGTAGAACACCAGTGTCGGCACGATCACGGCGATGGCGACCTGCTGATCGCCCTCGGCCACCAGCAGCGAGACGGTGGTGCCCAGGTCGTCGGCCAGCAGGCGCAGGGTCGGCACGCTGAGTTGGCGCACGTTGTTGTCGAAGGCGGCGCCGAGCACGGCCAGGGTCGCGGCCGGCCGGTACTTACCGTCTTCGCCCTTGGTGATGAAGCGCGCTTGCGCGAGCGTGCTGAGCAGTCGGTAGGCGATGGTGCGGTGCACGCCGACGAAATCGGCGACCTCGGCCGCGGTGACACCCGAGGGTGCGCTGGCCACCGCCTGTAAGGCGGAAAGGCCCCTGGCCAGAGTCTGCGATCCGGCAGCGGTCGACGCGCTGCCGTCCGCGCGGGGGCTGCCGTCGCGTCCCTTGACAGACGTCATCGTGAGAGTGATGCTCTATACATAGTGCACATTGATGTCCGATATTAGCACAGATGATTCACGTAAAACGAGAATGATATTTCCGCAGGAAGGGGCGGCATGGCTGTGACTCCGGTGCACGAAAGCGTCTGGAGCGACCTACAGGGCGTGGCCTTCACACAGGGGTATCTGGACGCCGGCGGAGTGCGCACCCGGTACCTGCACACTGGGGACGCGGGGGGTGAGGCCAAGCCGGCCCTGGTCTTCCTACACGGGTCCGGCGGTCACGCCGAGGCCTATGTACGCAATCTCGAAGCGCACGCCGAGCACTTCTCCACCTGGTCCATCGACATGCTCGGTCACGGCTACACCGACAAGCCGGGGCACCCTTTGGAGGTCGCGCACTATGTCGATCATCTGCTCACGGTCTTCGACGCGATCGGGGCACAGAAGGTGTATCTGTCCGGTGAGTCCCTCGGCGGCTGGGTTGCCGCCCGCGCCGCGTCCGACCACCCCGATCGGATCGAGCGACTGGTCCTCAACACCGCCGGCGGGTCACAGGCCGATCCCGAGGTGATGAAGCGCATCATCACGCTGTCCATGGCCGCCGCCGAGAACCCGGACTGGGATACCGTGCAGGCGCGCATCACATGGCTGATGGCCGACAAGTCCAAGGGCTATGACGATATCGTCGCCAGCCGCCAGAAGGTCTACCAGCAAGCAGGTTTCGTGGCCGCCATGAGCGACATCATGGCCTTGCAGGATCCGCAGATCCGGGCCCGCAACCTGCTCGGCCCGGCCGAGTACGGGGCCATCACCGCGCCCACGTTGGTGTTGTGGACCAGCGATGACCCGACCGCCGACGTCAGTGAGGGCAGACGCATCTCGGAGATGATCCCGGGTGCGCGCTTCGAGGTGATGTCCGGTTGTGGGCACTGGCCGCAGTACGAGGACCCCAAGACGTTCAACCGCCTGCACCTGGACTTCTTACTGGGGCGGGCATGACGGAGGTCGACGTCCTCATCGTCGGAGCCGGCCCCGTCGGCCTGACGCTGGCGAACATCCTTGGCCTGCAAGGTGTGCGAACGCTGGTGGTGGAGGACCGCGACACCCTCATCGACTATCCGCGTGGCGTGGGGCTCGATGACGAGTCGCTGCGCACGTTCCAGTCGATCGGTCTGGTCGAACAGATCCTGCCGCACACCGTGCCCAACCAGATCCTGCGGTTCTACGACGGCCACCGTGGCCTGCTGGCCGAGATGGCACCGCCCGACGCGCGGTTCGGCTGGCCCAAGCGCAACGGTTTCGTCCAGCCGCTCGTCGACGCGGAGCTGCTCAAGGGGCTGGCCCGGTTCGAGACCGTCCGGGTCTTGTGGAGCACCAAGATGGAGAGCGCCGCCCAGGACGGCGACGGGGTGAGCGTCGAGTTGCTCCACGACGGCACACCGTCGACGGTGCGGGCACGCTATCTTGTCGGCTGCGACGGCGGACGCAGTGCCACCCGGCGCATGATGGATGTCAGCTTCGACGGCACCACCTCCGAAACCCGCTGGCTGGTGGTCGATCTGGCCAATGACCCACTCGGGCATCCCAACAGCGAGGTCGGTGCCGATCCGGCCCGGCCGTACGCCTCCATCTCGATCGCGCACGGTATCCGGCGCTTCGAGTTCATGATCCACGCCGATGAGACCGACGAGCAGGTGGAGCGGCCGGAATTCATCGCCCGGATGCTGGCACCGTTCGTTCCGCACCCCGACCGGGTCGACATCATCCGGCACCGCGTCTACACCCATCACTCCCGGATCGCGGGTTCGTTCCGCAAGGGCCGGATGCTGCTCGGCGGCGATGCCGCGCACCTGATGCCGGTGTGGCAGGGGCAGGGATACAACAGCGGTATCCGGGACGCGGCCAACCTGGGCTGGAAGCTGGCCGCCGTCGTCAACGGACACGCCGGGGACGCCCTGCTGGAAAGCTATGACACCGAACGGCGCAAGCATGCCCGCGCGATGATCGACCTCTCCACTCTGGTCGGCAGAGTCATCTCGCCGACGAACCGGCACGTGGCGATGCTGCGGGACAAGCTCATCCGCGCGGCATCGGTGGTGCCGACGCTGAAGCGTTACGTGCTGGAGATGCGGTTCAAGCCGATGCCGAGGTACGACACGGGTGCGGTGGTACATGACAGCCCCGCCACTTCGACCTCTCCGGTGGGCACCCTGTTCATCCAGCCGCACGTGGACACGCGCACTGCTCAGCACCTGCTCCTCGATGAGGTGTTGGGAAACGGATTCGCGGTCCTGGCGTGGAACAACAATCTCCGCGAGCTGCTGGACGACGAGATATTCGCACGGTGGAAAGCACTGGGCGCGACGTTCGTCGAAGCCCGGCCCGGCACCCAGCTGCAGTGGGCAGGTCACGACGACCCCGATATCACCATCGTCGGGGACCGCACGGGCGCGTTGAAGAAGTTCTTCGATGCCCACACCGCATCGGTGCTCTTCCTGCGCCCGGACCGGTGCATCGCCGCCGCAGGTATCGCCCAATTGTCAAACGAGCTGAGCGTCAAGTTGTTCGACGTCCTGCACCTGACCGAGGGAGGTGAATCCCATGTCGCAAGTCGCCCTGTGCTGTATGTCGCACAGCCCGCTGCTGAATCTGCCGGGACCGTCGGCGGAACTGCTTGAGGACATCGACGCCCAGCTCGCGCGGACGCGTGCCTTCGTCGCGGACTTCGATCCCGAGCTCGTCGTGATCTTCTCCCCGGACCACTACAACGGGTTCTTCTATCGGTTGATGCCGCCGTTCTGCATCGGCAGTGCCGCCACCGGAGTCGGCGATTACGGCACCTACGCCGGGCCGCTCGACGTACCCGCCGAGCTGGCCAACGAGATGGCCACCGCGGTGTGGGACGCCGGTGTCGACGTGTCGCTGTCGGCGGCCATGGACGTGGATCACGGGACGACGCAGCCGCTGGAAGTCCTGTTCGGCTCGGATAATCTGGGCGCGGCGTCGCCTCCCGTCATCCCCGTGTTCATCAACTCGGTGGCCACCCCGTTGGGTCCGCTGAAGCGCACCCGCGCTCTCGGGTCGGCGATCGGTGAGTACCTGGGATCGCTGGGCACGCGCGTGCTGGTGGTCGGTTCCGGTGGGCTGTCCCACGATCCGCCGGTGCCCACGCTGGCCACGGCTCCGCCGGCAGCGCTGGCGCGCATCGTGGGCGGGGCGCCGATGTCCCCGGAAGGACGGGCAGCGCGGCAGCAGGCGGTGATCGCGGCCGCACACGACTTCGCGCACGGGGAGAGTCCGTTGCAGCCGCTGAACCCGGACTGGGATCACGCACTGCTCGATCTGATCGACACCAACCGGCTGGCCGAGGTGGACGGCTGGAGCAACGACTGGATTGCGCGCGAGGCCGGCAATTCGGCACATGAGATCCGCACCTGGGTGGCGGCTTTCGCCGCCCTGGCCAGTCAAGGTGACTACCACACGCAGCAGCGCTATTACCGTGCTGCTCCCGAGTTGATCGCGGGCTTCGCGATCCGGACGGCGGTTCGTGCAGGATGACAGAACCCTTTGATCACACCGTCGATGTCCTCGTCATCGGTTCCGGTGCCGGCGGCATGACCGCGGCCCTGCGCGCCGACGCGTCCGGGCTGGACACCCTCCTCGTGGAGAAGTCGCCGAGATTCGGTGGCTCGTCGGCCCTTTCCGGCGGCGGTATCTGGGTGCCGGGTGCCCCATCCCAACGCAAGGCCGGCTATTCGCCGGACCCCGACGGGGTGTTCGAGTATCTCAAGACCATCACCGGAGGGCTGGTCAGTGACGACCGGTTGCGCACCTACGTCGACACCGGCCCGGAGATGATGGAGTTTCTGGAGAAGTCCAGCGACTGGTTCGAGTTCGTGTGGAAGCCGGGTTACGCGGATTACTACCCGGAACTGCCCGGTGGTTCCGCGCTCGGCAGCACCATCAACGTGCCGGAGATCGATCTGCGCAAACTCGGCGACGAGGAGCAGAACCTGCTCGCTCCGCTGGCGCTTGCTCCCAAGGGGATCTGGTTCGCCCCCAAGGACCTTCGGCTCTTCTATCAGGTCCGGCAGAACTGGCGCGGTAAGGCGGTGCTGCTCAAGCTGATCTGGCGGATGTTCCGGGCCCGGGTGTTCGGAGACCGGATGGCCGCCATCGGGCAGTCGCTGATGGCCCGGATGCGGCTGGCGCTCAAGGAGAAGAACATCCCGCTGTGGCTGTCCGCGCCGATGACCGAGCTCATCGCCGACGTGGACGGGAACGTCGTGGGTGCGGTGGTGGAACGTGACGGCACGTCGTTGCGTGTCGCCGCCCGGCGCGGTGTGGTGGTCGCCTCCGGCGGGTTCGACCACGACATGGCCTGGCGCCGGCAGCATCTGCCGTTGTTGGAGGAGGACTGGAGTTTCGGTAATCCCGCGGCCACCGGCGACGGGATCCGTGCGGGCGAGAAGGTCGGCGCGGCCACCGACCTGCTGGACGAGGCGTGGTGGTTCCCGGCCATGTGCTGGCCCGACGGGCGGCTGCAGTTCATGCTCAACGAGCGGATGATGCCGGCGCAGTTCGTGGTCAACGGGGCCGGTAAGCGGTTCATCAACGAGGCCGCGCCGTATATGGATTTCGCGCACGCCATGATCGAGGGCCAGCGGGCGTGGCTGGGCGAGCGAAGCGACGAGGGCGACGAGGGAAAGGCGGCGCCGCACATCCCGTGCTGGCTGATCACCGATATCACGTCGTTCCACCGGTACGTGGTCGGCGGGCACCTGCCTATCCCGAAGATCCCGTTCGCTCCGGTGCCGACCGGCCGCAAGATCCCGCAGGCGTGGCTGGACTCCGGCATCGTGGTCGCCGCCGACACCATGGGTGAGCTGGCGACCAAGATCGGGGTGCCGGCAGAGGAGTTGCAGCGCACCGCAACCCGGTTCAACGAACTCGCGTTCAGGGGACACGACGACGACTTCAACCGCGGCGACAGCGCCTACGACAACTACTACGGCGACCCGACCCTGCCCAACCCCAACCTGGCCCCGCTGGGCAAGGCACCTTATCTGGCGTTTCAGATCATCCTCGGTGACCTGGGCACCTCGGGTGGATTGCTCACCGACGAGCACGCCAGGGTGCTGCGCGAGGACGGGACCGTCATCGGCGGGCTCTACGCCACCGGCAACGCGTCGGCCGCGGTGATGGGCCGCAGCTATGCCGGTGCGGGCGCCACCATCGGACCGGCCATGACGTTCGGATACGTCGCAGCAGAACACATCTCCCACAATTCCGATCGAGAGGTAACCGCATGAAAATCTCGCTGTTCTACGAATTCCCGCTGCCACGGCCGTGGTCGGAGGACGACGAGCACCAGCTGTTCCAGCATGGCCTGGATGAGGTGGAGGCCGCGGACAAGGCCGGCTTCTCCACCGTCTGGCTCACCGAGCACCACTTCCTGGAGGAGTACTGCCACTCCACCGCGCCCGAGATGTTCCTGGCCGCAGCAAGCCAACGCACCAAGGACATTCGACTCGGCTTCGGTGTGATGCACCTGCCCCCGCCCATCAACCACCCGGCCCGTATCGCCGAGCGGGTCGCCACCTTGGACCATCTGTCCAACGGTCGGGTGGAATTCGGCACCGGTGAGGGCTCCTCGGTCGCCGAACTGGGCGGATTCGACATCGACCCGGCCGACAAGCGCACCATGTGGGAAGAAGCGCTGGAGGTGTCCATCCGCTGTATGACCGAGGCGCCGTTCACCGGATTCAAGGGCGAGCACGTCGAGATGCCGGCCCGCAATGTCATCCCGAAGCCGCTGCAGAGCCCGCACCCACCGGTGTGGGTGGCGTGCACGCGCCCGTCGTCGGTGCAGATGGCCGCCCAGAAGGCCATCGGCGCACTGAGTTTCGCCTATACCGGGCCCGAAGCGCTCAAGGACCGGGTGGACGGCTACTACCAGGAATTCGAAGAGCAGGGCGCGCCGGTCACCCCGGCCATCAATCCCAATATCCTGGCCATCGGCGGTGACCTCTCGATGATGGTGGCCCGAACCGATGAAGAGGCGCTCCAGCGACTCGGTACCGGCGGCGGGTTCTTCTCCTTCGGCATCATGCACTACTACCTGACCGGTATGCACACCCCGGGACGGACCGGTGTGTGGGACCTCTACCAGGAGGCGGTCAAGGAAGACCCGACGCTGGCCTACGGTCCGGGCCGCGGCGCCATCGGTTCGCCGGACACGGTGCGGGAGTTCCTGCGCGGCTACGAGGCCAGCGGCGTCGACGAGATCATCCTGCTGATGAACCCGCGCAGCCACGAGGGCACCATGGAATCCATCGAGATCATGGGCAAGGAGATCCTGCCCGAGTTCATCGAGCGTGACCAGTCGGCGGTGGCCGCCAAGGCCAAGCGGCTGGCGCCGGTCATCGAGAAGGTCGAGGCGCGCCGGCAGCCCTCCGATGCTCCGCTGTTCGACGAGACCTACTCCTTCGGCGGTCTGCCCACCGGCCGCGGTGGAAAGTTCACCGCCGGTGAGATTCCCGAGGCCATGGCCGAGATCAACGAGGGCCGCGTGAAGGCCGCTCAGCTGGAGAAGGAACAGCGCGAGGCAAGCAAGGAGAGATGACCGACGAACGCTGGCGTTATGACGGTCGCCGGGTGGTGGTGACGGGATGCGCATCGGGTATCGGCGCGCATCTCGCCGCACAACTGGCCGATCTCGGCGCACGTGTCACCGGGCTCGATCTACGCCCACCGCAGACCGAGCCGGCGCAGTTCATCAAGGTGGACTTCGCCGACGCCGCGTCCATCGATGCCGCGGTCGCGGCGATCGACGGTCCCGTCGACGCGTTGTTCAATGTCGCCGGGGTGTCCTCGGGTATCGGCAAACCGCTGCTGGTCGTCACCATCAACTTCCTCGGGATGCGCCATTTCACTGAAGGGCTGATTCCGCAGCTGCCGGCGGGGGCGGCGATCGCCAACGTCTCGTCGCTGGCCGCCGCCGACTACCTGGCCAACACCGCGGTGACGGCGGGCCTGTTGGCGACCACCTCGATGGCCGACGGCATCGAGTGGTGCCGCCGCAATCCGCAGGCGCTGGCCGACGGTGGCTACCGGCTGTCCAAGGAGGCGATCATCCTGTACGGCATGAGTCGGGCACTTGCCTTGGGGGAGAGGGGCATCCGGATCAACTGCACCGGACCCGGCGTGACCGAGACGCCGATTCTGGACCAGTTGCGCGGTGCTTACGGACCGGACTATCTGGATTCGTTCCCCACGCTGCTGGGCCACGTGTGCGGTCCGGACGAGCAGGCGTCGGTGCTGGCCTTCCTCAACAGCCCAGCGGCAAGCTACATTTCGGGACAGGTGATCTGGGTGGACGGCGGCACCGTCGCAGGCCGGATCGCAGCGACCCTGCCGTCGGAGACGGCATATGAGGCCCGGGAAGGAACCCTCTGAATGTCCACCATGAAGGATTTCCGCCGGGTCGCCGATGAGGTGCGCAACTGGGGCCGCTGGGGGGACGATGACGAACTCGGCACGCTGAATCTGATCACCGCCGACAAGGTTGCCGAGGCGGCGTCGCTGGTGAGGCAGGGCAAGGTGATCTCCCTCGGCGGAGATTTCGGGTCGAACGGCCCGCAGGGGGCCTTCAAGTTCCGCTTCAACCCGATCCACGTCATGACCGTCGACGGTGGTGACGCCGAGACGCTGGTCAAATACGCACCGGAATGGGCACGCAAATCCGTTGCCCAGGAGCTCAGTTCGTTCTTCGTCGACAATATCTTCCGCTTCAACGACGATATGATCACCATGTCGCTGCAGGCCGCCACCCAGTGGGACGCGCTATCGCACGTGTACTACGAGGACAAGCTCTACAACGGCTTCCCGGCGGACTCGGTGACCAGTTTCGGGGCCTACCGCTGCGGTATCGAGAAGGTGGACGGCAAGGGCATCGTGTCGCGCGGTGTGCTGCTCGACGTGGTCGCCCACCGCGGTGAAGAGGTGTTCTGCGAACCCGGCAGGCCGATCACACCGGCCGAACTCGACGATATCGCGGCCGAACAGGGTGTGCAGATCGGACGCGGCGACATCGTGGTGGTGCACACCGGATGGTGGACGCGATTCCTGTCCGCCGGCGACGGGCACGAGGCCGGCGCCGGCCTGCACTGGACGTGCGCCTCATGGCTGCACGATCGCGAGGTCGCGGCCGTCGCCTCCGACAACCTGATGGTCGAGGATCCGGACCCGGCCAATGGTGTGGAGGGCACCTTCCTGCCGATGCACATGCTGTGCCTGCGCGATATGGGTTTGATGCTCGGCGAGTACTGGGATCTGACCGGGCTGGCCGCCGATTGCCGCGCCGACGGGGTGTACGAATTCCAGCTGATCGCACCCCCGCTGAAGGTGGTCGGCGCGGTCGGTGCGCCCGTCAGCCCGATAGCGATCAAATGAACGTCGTGCGCAAGACCATTGCCGTCGACGGCCTGACGACCGGCTACCTGGAAGCGGGGTCCGGCGATCCTGTCGTGCTGCTGCACGGCGGTGAGTTCGGTGCCGGCGCCGAACTCGGCTGGGAGCGGAACATCGCCGCGCTGGCCGAGCATTACCGGGTGCTCGCGCCCGACATGCTGGGCTTCGGCGAGTCGGCCAAGGTCATCGATTTCACCGATGGCCGCGGCCTGCGGATCCGGCACATCGCCCGGTTCTGCGAGGTGCTCGGGATCGGCTCGGCGCACTTCGTCGGGAACTCGATGGGTGCGATCAACCTGCTCGTGGACACCACATCGGAGAATCCCGTGCTCCCGGTCCGCAGCCTGGTGGCGATCTGCGGGGGCGGTGACATCCAGCGCAACGCGCACACCGACGCGCTCTACGACTATGACGCGACGCCGGAGGCGATGCGCCGCATCGTGACCGCGTTGTTCTTCGATCCGTCCTACCCCGCCGACGAGGCGTACGTGCGGCGGCGGTACGAATCCAGCATCGCCCCGGGTGCGTGGGAATCGTTGGCGGCCGCCCGGTTTCGCAGGCCGGGCCTGGAGGCGCCGTCCACACCGTCATCGCAGCGTGCCTACGCACGCATCGCGGTGCCCGTGTTGATGGTCGAGGGCGCCCGCGACAAGCTGCTGAGGCCCGGATGGGCCGCCGAGATCGCCGCCCAGATTCCCGACGGCCGCTCGGCCGTGGTGGACGGCGCCGGACACTGCCCGCAGATCGAGCAGCCCGAGGCGCTCAACCGGGTCGTGCTGAACTTCCTGAAAGAGGTCGGATGAGTAGCGAATTGGACGGCAAGGTCGCCGTCATCACCGGTGGCGCGGGTGGACTCGGCGCGGGTCTGGTCCGGCGGTTCGCCGCGGAAGGCGCCAAGGTGGTGTTCGGCGATGTCGACGAACGGGGCGGTGCGGCGCTGGCGGCCGAGATCGGCCCGAACGCGGTATTCCTGCGCACCGACGTCACCGATATCGAGCAGATCGGCGCGCTGGTGGACACCGCGGTGCAGAGATTCGGCGGACTTCACGTGATGGTCAACAACGCCGGGGTGTCGGGCACCATGCACCGCCGCTTCCTCGACGATGATCTCGCCGATTTCGACACCGTGATGCGCATCAACCTGCGGGCGGTGATGGCCGGTACCCGCGACGCCGCCCGCCATATGGTCGAACACGGTGGTGGGTCGATCATCAACCTGACCTCGATCGGCGGGATCCAGGCCGGCGGGGGAGTGCAGACCTACCGGGCCTCCAAGGCCGCGGTCATCCAGTTCACCAAATCGGTCGCGATCGAGTTGGCGTACTACGAGATTCGGGTGAACGCGATCGCGCCGGGCAATATCCGGACGGCCATTGTGGCCAAATCGGCCTCGGCCGAGGATCGCGGGCGCGTGGCGGAGTTCGAGGAGAAGATCCGTGAACAGATGCGCCAGGACCGGCCGCTCAAGCGCGAGGGCACCGTCGACGACGTCGCCGAAGCCGCGTTGTACTTCGCCACCGACAGGTCGCGCTATGTCACCGGCACGGTACTGCCGATCGACGGCGGCACGGTCGCGGGCAAGGTCATCGTGCGTAAGGAGAAGACCTGACGCCGAGATCGACGTTCGGTCGGCATGTTCTCGCACTTCGCCGCCCAAACGTGCATTTGGGCGGGAGGGATGCGGCTTTAAATCAATCGCTTGACTTAATTACAGGAGAGGCGTTGACTGTAACGGTGACGGCAGCGAGATCACTGCGCACCGAGCGTGCCAGTGGCACCCGGGAGGCGATCCTGGTCGCCGCGGAACGGCTCTACGCCGAGCACGGTGTGTTCGCGGTATCCAATCGGCAGGTCAGTGAGGCTGCGGGACAAGGTAATAACGCCGCGGTCGGATATCACTTCGGCGCCAAAGTGGACCTGGTGCGCGCCATCGAGCAGAAGCACCGGCAGCCGATAGAGATGCTGCGGGAGCGGATGATCGAGGCGGTGGCCGGCTCCGACGATCTGCGTGACTGGGTGGCCTGCCTGGTCTGCCCGCTGACCGATCATCTCGCCGAACTCGGCAACCCGACCTGGTATGCGCGGTTCGCCGCCCAGGCCATGACCGACCCGGAGTACCACACCATCGTGGTCAAGGACGCGTTGAGCTCCTCCTCGCTGGTGCAGGTCATCGACCGGATCAACCAGTGCCTGCCCGAGCTGCCCGCCGAGGTGCGATTCGAACGCAACGTCATGGCCCGCAACCTGTTGATGCACAGCTGTGCCGACCGGGAGCGGGCGCTGGCCACCGGTGGTGCGGTGGTGAGCGGACGGTCCTGGAGTGCCGCCGGCGCCGGACTGATCGACGCGATCGTGGGCCTGTGGCGGGCGCCGGTCACCGAGATCGGGGGGCTGGCGTGAAAATCGCTGTCGACCAAGACAAGTGCGTGTCCTCGGGGCAGTGCGTACTCAACGCGATGGAGTTGTTCGACCAGCGCGACGAAGACGGTGTGGTGGAACTGCTCGAACCCGAGCCGAGCCCAGACCAGTTCGACAATGCCCGCCGCGCCGCAGCGGCCTGCCCAGCCCTGGCCATCGCTATTCAAGACTGAGGAACGAGACCACTACATGTCTGAGACGCTGACAGAAGTCGACATTCCGGACTACCCGATGGAGCGCGACCTGCGGTGCCCGTTCGCGCCACCGCCGCAGATGCTCGGCAATGCCAAGGGCCTCACCCGGGTGAAGATCTGGAACGGCACCACGCCCTGGCTGATCACCGGGCACGACGAGGCCCGCGCCTTGTTCGCCGATGCCCGGGTCAGTGTCGACGACCGGCGGGAGGGCTTTCCGCATTGGAACGAGCACATGCTCGCCACCGTCGACAAGCGGCCGCGCTCGGTGTTCACCGCCGATGCCGAGGAGCACACCCGGTTCCGCAGGATGCTCTCCAAGCCCTTCACGTTCCGCCGCGTCGAGGGCCTGCGGCCGATCATCCAGAAGATCACCGACGAGTGCATCGACGAGATCCTGGCCGGCCCGCAGCCCGCCGATCTCGTCGACAAACTGGCGCTGCCGGTACCGACGGTCGTGATCAGCGAGATGCTCGGAGTTCCCTACGAGGACCACGAGTTCTTCCAGGAGCACGCCAACGCCGGCCTGGCCCGGTACGCCGCGGCGGACGCCATGCAGAAGGGCGCGATGAGCCTGCACCAGTACCTGATCAACTTGATCGAGAAGAAGCAGGCCGATCCCGCCGAGGACGCGGTGTCGGATCTGGCCGAACGGGTGACCGCCGGCGAGATCAGCGTGAAGGAGGCCGCCCAGCTGGGTACCGGTCTGCTGATCGCCGGGCACGAGACCACCGCCAATGTGATCGGCATCGGCATCCTCGCGCTGCTGGAGAATCCGGAGCAGGCCGACTTCCTGCGCAATGCCGAGGATCCCAAGGTCATCGCCAACGCGTGCGAGGAGCTGATGCGCTACCTGTCGATCATCCAGAACGGACAGCGCCGCATCGCCATCGAGGATATCGAGATCGGCGGTGAAACCATCCGGGCCGGCGAGGGCATCATCATCGACCTGGCGCCGGCCAACTGGGACGCCAAGGCCTACCCCGAACCCGACAAGCTGGACTTGAGCCGCGACGCCGGGCAGCAACTCGGCTTCGGGTACGGGCGGCACCAGTGCGTCGGCCAGCAACTGGCACGCGCCGAACTGCAGATCGTCTTCCACACCCTGCTGCGCAGGATTCCCACCCTGCGTCTGGCCATCCCGTTCGACGAGGTGCCCTTCAAACACGATCGACTCGCCTACGGCGTCTACGAACTTCCCGTCACCTGGTGACATCTGCTCTACAGTCCCGATTGGAGTCACACCGATGTCTGCTCTGAGCACCACCCTCTATCCGCCCGAAGGCTTTGGGGCGCCGAAGAATCGGCGCGGCCATGCCGGCGGGAATCTCGGGCTGCCCGCCGGCACCGAGATCTTCTCGGCCGACAACCACATCTCGGTGGCCGATGACATCTTCTACGAGCGCTTCCCCGAGGACCTCAAGGGTGCCGCACCCCGCATCTGGTACGAGGACGGCGCCTACATGGTGGGCATGAAGGGTAAGGCCTGGACCGGCGGTGACTTCGGCCGGGTGCTCATGCAGTACGACGATCTGGCGGGCGCCGCCACCAACAACATCGCCGCACGTATCCGCGAGCTCCGCGAGGACGGTATCGACCGGGAGCTGGCGTTCCCCAACGCCGTGCTGGCCCTGTTCCACTACCCGGACAAGGGAATTCGGGAGCGGGTGTTCCGCATCTACAACGAGGTGATGGCCGAACTGCAGGAGTCCAGCGACGGTCACTTCTACGGTGTCGGTCTGATCAACTGGTGGGACCCCGCCGGAACACGGTCCACCCTCGAACAGCTCAAGTCGCTGGGACTCAAGACCTTCCTGTTGCCGCTCAACCCCGGCAAGGACGACGAGGGCAACATCTACGACTACGGCAGCACCGAGATGGACGCCGTCTGGGACGAGATCGAGGCCGCCGGTCTGCCGGTCAGCCATCACATCGGCGAGACGCCACCCAAGACGCCCTGCCAGAACAACAGCGTCGTCGTCGGCATGATGGTCAACGTCGACTCGTTCCGCGAGCAGTTCGCGAAGTACGTGTTCTCCGGCATCCTGGACCGTCACCCGTCGCTGAAACTCGGGTGGTTCGAGGGCGGTATCGCCTGGGTGCCCACCGCACTGCAGGATGCCGAGCACATGCTGGCCTCCTACCGGCACATGTTCAACCACGAACTGCAGCATCCGGTGCGGTACTACTGGGACCACCACATGAGCGCATCGTTCATGGTGGATCCGTTGGGACTGCGGTTGATCGACGAGATCGGCGTGGACAACGTGATGTGGTCCAGCGACTACCCCCACAACGAATCCACCTTCGGCTACTCGGAGAAGTCACTGGCGACGGTGGTGGAGGCGGTAGGTCCGGAGAACGCCGTCAAGATCGTCAGCACCAACATCCAGAAGTTCCTGGGGCTGGTGTGACGACGTCAGCGAGCAGCGGAGCGGATCGCGCATGAGCACTGTCACTCAGTCCGGCGTCACCCAGATCGCCCGGACCGGGTACTCGTGGCTCGACATCCCCGCGGAGCCCGACTTCACCCGGATGCGCAGGGAGGTCAGTGCGCGCCTGCAGGCCGCGATGGCCGATCAGGGGGTGGATGCGCTGGTCCTGCTGGGCAACGGGAGCGTCATGTACGCCACCGGCATCGCGTGGCCGCTGGCCGACGCCGGGCTGTCGCATGTCGAGCGGCCCGTGGCGGTCGTGCTGGCGGGCGACGAGTACCCGCACCTGTTCCTGCCGTTCCGCGAAGGGGCGGCCATGGAATCAGAGCTGCCCGCCGACCATCTGCATGGGCCGGTCTACCTCGAATTCGACGAGGGGGTGGCCGAATTCGCGAAGATCCTGACCGCTCTGGTACCCGCCGGCGCCACGATCGCGACCGACGAGCTGACCGGGGCGATGCGGCGGGCCGGCACTGCGCTGTTCCCCGTCGCGCCGGTGGACGCCGCCCCGGTGGTCGGCGCGGCGAAACTGGTCAAGACCATCGACCAGATCGCCTGCCTGCAGCGGGCCTGCCAGATCACCGAACAGGCCGTGTCCGAGATCCAGAAGTCGCTGGTACCCGGGGTGCGCCAAATCGACCTGTCCGCCGAATTCGTCCGCCGCACTTTCGAACTCGGCGCCACGACCAATATGTTCGACTCGATCTGGCAGGTGATGCCCGCGTCCCGGGCCGAAGGCACCTGGACCACCACCGGTGATCTGGCGTTGCCCCTGCTGACCACCGAACGCGAACTGCAGCAGGGCGACGTGCTGTGGACCGATGTGTCCATCTCCTACCACGGCTACTGCTCCGACCACGGGCGCACCTGGATCGTCGGACAGGATCCGACGGCGGCTCAGCAGAGGCAGTTCGACACCTGGAGCCGGATCGTCGACGCGGTGCTCTCGGTGACGAGGGCCGGTGCCACCTGCGGTGATCTCGGCCGTGCGGCGATCGAGGCCAACGGCGGCACCCCGCCGTGGCTGCCGCACTTCTACCTTGGCCACGGTATCGGCGCGAATGCGGCCGAAATGCCGATGATCGGCACGGATCTCGGCCAGGCTTGGGATGACAACTTCGTCTTCCCGGAGGGAATGTTGCTCGTGTTCGAGCCGGTGGTGTGGGAGGACGGGACCGGCGGCTACCGCGGCGAGGAGATCGTGGTGGTCACCGAGGGCGGCTGGATGCCGCTGACCGCATATCCGTACGACCCCTATGAGGTGCCCAGTGGGAATTGAGATCGAGGCCGACGACCGGGCCCTGCGGTTCAGCCGTCGAGAACGTGCGCTGGCGCAGATGGCGGCGCACGACCTCGACGTGCTGGTCCTCGGCAGGCAGGCCAACGTCCGGTACATCTCGGGCGCGCCGCAACTGTGGGTGGTGGGCACCCGCCCGTTCGGGCCGATCTGCACCTTCGTCCGGGCCACCGGTGAGATCCACCTGAACAGCACGTGGGACGAGGGCATGCCCGAGGAGATCCCGCATGAGAATCTCTACGGGTTGGCGTGGAATCCGATGACGCTGATCTCCGTGCTGCAGGGCATCAAGGGTGCCGCTACCGCGCGCCGGGTCGGCACCGACGCCCTGACACCGACGTTCGCCACACTACTGCCGCTGGCTTTCCCTGCGGCCGAGCTCGTCGACGGTGAACAGGCGATGCGGGCCGCGCGACGGGTGAAGACGAGCGAGGAGATCACCGCGCTGCGGCGCGCGCTGGCCGTCGCCGAGGCGGGACTGGCGCGGGGTGTCGCCGAGGTGGCCCCGGGGACCACCGAACAGGTGCTCACCGGTGCGATCCTGAAGGCCGAGGCGGCCGGCGGGGTGAGCACACCGGCTACGCAGGACGCCGCATGGGTGACCTCGAAAGACCATCCGTGGCGGCGGACCGTCGGCGACGGCCGGGTGCGCGACGGCGATCTGGTGGCACTGTCGGCGGGTGTGCTCGCCGACGGCTATGTCGGCGAGGTCGCGCGGACGGTCTGCGTCGGTGCACCGACAGAGGCGGTGCGTTCGTTGTACCGGCGTCGGGATGAGCTGTGGGACAGGCTGGTCGACGCCTGCCGCCCGGGCAAGCCGGCGAGTGCACTGCTGGACGCCTACGGCCACGCCGGCGAACCGTTACCGGCCATGCCGGTCGCACACGGGCTGGGGCTGGGCTTCGATCCGCCGGTGGTGTCACCGCACCTGCGCGCCACCGCCGAGGCCGAGATCCTCACCGAGGGCATGGTCCTCGCGATCACCGCTTACGTCTGGAAACACGGCGTCGGCGCGGTCTTCACCCGGGACGCGGTGCTGATCACGGCCGACGGCGCCCACGTGCTCACCACCGCGGCATCGTACGGAGAGGCTGCACATGCCTGAGCGGCCTTCCCCGGAGGAGATCATCCTCTACGAGAAGAACCCGAAGACGAAGATCGCCACCATCACGTTCAACCGGCCGGAGTTCCTCAACGCACCCACCTCGATGGCCAGGTTGCGGTACGCCGACGTCCTGCGCGCGGCCAACGCCGACAACGATGTCAAAGTGGTGATCATCCGCGGCGTCGGAGACAACCTGGGCAGCGGTGCGGATCTCCCGGAATTCATGGAGGGCAACGACAATCCGGCAGCGCGGCTGGCGGAGTTGCGATTGGAAGATGACGGTGTCGGGGACGTGACCTACCCGCCGAAGGGCACCTTCCGCAACGGCGCCACCATCAGTTCGTGGTACGCCAACTCGCAGGCCGGTAACCGCGCACTGCAGGATTTCAAGAAGATCAGCATCGTCGAGGCCAAGGGATACTGTTACGGCTGGCACTTCTACCAATGTGCCGATGCCGACCTGGTGATCTCCAGTGACGATGCGCTGTTCGGGCATCCGTCGTTCCGGTATCACGGTTGGGGCCCGCGCATGTGGACGTGGGTACAGATGATGGGGCTGCGTAAGTTCCAGGAGATGGTCTTCACCGGCCGGCCGTTCACCGCGGCGGAGATGTATGACTGCAATTTCCTGAACAAGGTGGTGGCCCGCGAGCAACTGGAAGCCGAGACCGACAAGTACGCCTTGGCGTGCGCGCGGAACAGGCCGGTGGACACCGTCTTTCAGCAGAAGATGTTCTTCGAGATCTTCAAGCAGCAGCAAGGCGAGTACATGGGCAGTCTGTTGTCCGCTTTCTTCGAGTCGATGGGCAACGGTGTGGCCAACGACAACGAGGACGATATGGACATGTCCTCCTCGATCGATTCCGGGCTGTCGGCCGCGGTCAACGACAACGACGGCAAGTTCCCACCCGACTTCCGGCTCTCCAAGAAGAACCGGGCGAAACCGGAGTAGGTCATGAGTGCACCACTGGCCGGCTACACCGTCGTCGACCTGTCCAGCGGGATCGCCGGGGCATATGCCACCAAGATCCTGGCTGACGGCGGTGCCGACGTCGTCAAAGTGGAAGACCCGCAGGGCGATCCGCTGCGCACCTGGTCGGCGTCGGGCTCCCGGGGCGGCGCCCTGTTCGCCTTTCTGGCGGGCGGCAAGCGCAGCGTGGTCCTGGAAGCGCAGGACATGGACTTGCTCGAGCGGCTGATCGCATCGGCCGACGCCGTGGTGTGGTCACCGGAATCGGCGGTCGCCCAGTCGGTGTCGCCGCAAGACCTGCACCGGCGGTACCCGCATCTGATCGTCACGGCCATCACCGCGTTCGGCCTGGACGGGCCGTGGAGTGGGCGCCCGGCCACCGAATTCACCCTGCAAGCCTGGTCCGGCGGGGCCATCGGGATCGGCCGTGGCACCCAGGACCGGGCGCCGGTGACCATCGGTGGTCAGGTGGGGGACTGGCTGACCGGGGCCTACGCCGCCGCGATGACACTGGCCTTCCGGGCGCGTGCGCTGCGCGACGGCCACGGCGAGTTCATCGACCTGTCCAAGCTGGAGGCCCAGGTCCTCGGCCTCACCTACTATCCCGTCACCTATTTCGAGATGCTCGGCCGGCCCTGGCGCACCGAGCGCCGGCCCACCGTCCCCGGGGTGGCCCAGGCGGCCGACGGTCTGGTGGCACTGGGATGCGGCACCGCTCAGCAGTGGTGGGACCTGTGCGCGATGTCGGGCCACGACGAGTGGATCGACGAGACCACGGAGCTGACCATCACCGAGCAGGCCAACCTGCACGCCGAAGAACTGTACGAGTGGATCCGCCGGCAACCCGCGGATGACCTGCGCGACCTGGCAGCAGCCTTCCGGATCCCGAACTCACCCGTCGGCAACGGCGAGAACGTCACCACGATGGACCATTTCGTGGCACGGGACGCGTTCGTGCGCAACCCTGCCGACGGGTTCGTCCAGCCCGCGCACCCGTACCGGTTCACCGGCGCCGCGCTGCGCGCACCCGCGCCCGCACCCGGTCTCGGTGAGCACAGCCGCGAGGTACGGGAGGCCGCCTTGAGCCCACGTCCGGCGCCCACCACGGCGCCGACCCGGGACCGGCTGCCGTTCAGCGGTCTGCGGGTGCTGGATATGACGACCTTCTGGGCCGGGCCGTCCTGCACCCATGCGCTGGGGATGTTGGGGGCCGATATCGTCCATCTGGAGTCCACCTCACGTCCCGACGGGACCCGGCTGATCGCCGGGATCCCCGCCACCGTGGAGCAGTGGTGGGAACGATCCCCGATCTTCAGTGCGCTCAACACGAATAAGAAGAGCGTCACGGTGGACTTCCAGACCGAGGCCGGCCGGGACGTGTTGCGCCGCTTGATCGCCGCCAGCGATGTGGTGGTGGAGAACTTCACCCCACGCGTCATCGACCAGCTGGGCCTGGACTTCGACGCCGTGCGCGCACTGCGTGAGGACATCGTCATGGTGCGCATGCCGGGCTTCGGGCTGCAGGGACCGTGGCGGGACAATCCCGCCTTCGCCTACATCATCGAGGACGCGTCCGGCTTGAGCTGGCTCACCGGCTACCCGGACCGCCCCCCGTTCGAGCCGTACTCGGTGGGTGATCCCAACGCCGGGGTGCACGCCCTCAACGCCGTGCTGCTGGCGCTGGAGCACCGACGCACCACGGGGCAGGCCGTACTGGTCGAGGCGGCGATGGTCGACGCCGCACTGAACATCGCGGCCGAGCAGGTCATCGAATACTCCGCCTACGGGGCGCTGCTGCAGCGCGACGGCAACCGCGGCCCCACCGCCGCGCCGCAGAACCTCTACCGGAGTGCCGAATCGGACGAGTTCGGCCGCGACGACAGTTGGGTGGCCATCGCGGTGCAGACCGACGCCCAGTGGGAGGCGCTGCGGGCGGCACTCGGTTCGCCGGACTGGTCGGCCGATCCCGCGCTGTCATGCGCCGAGGGACGCCGCGCCGCCCACGATGTGGTCGATGACCACCTGGCCGCCTGGTGCCGCACCCGTACCGGTGACGTGATCGTCGAAAACCTCTGGGGCGCAGGGGTTCCGGTGGCCAAGGTGATGCAGCCGCATCGCCAGACCGAACTGCCCCAATTGCGGCACCGCAGATTCTTCGAACACGTGGGGCATCCGGTGAATCCCGTCGCCCCCTACAGCACCCTGCCGGTCACCTTGGCCAACGGTCCCGCGGCCTTCCATCGCGAACCTGCACCGCTGCTCGGCGAGCACAACCATGTGGTGCTGACCGGGTTGGGCCTGTCCGATGAGGAGATCGCGGTCCTGGTGGATGACGGGGTGATCGGTACCGAACCGGGTAAGAGCGGGCGGCGCAAAGCTGCCCGCTGAGCTATCCGAGCGATGTATCCAGTCTGGTGTCACCGAGTCGCGCACTGAGCATTCGCCACGGGTCGGCATAGACGCCCGGGGAATTGCGGTAGGCGCCTTGGCGTGTGACGAAGGCCCGCGCCAGTGGGGCGATCAGCCGGGCCGGGTGCCGTTTCCACCCGGTCTCCGTTCGGATCTCCTCGAGCATGGCCGGCCAGGAATGGTGCTGGAATTTCAGCACCTCCTGCGCACGGGTGGTATCCATCCAGTCGGTGATGAACCAGTCGTCATCACTGTCCGGATTGCCCGGGCGACCCGGCGGCAGCACTCCGGGCAGGCCGCGCGCCGCGGCCAGCGACGAGCCGACGTCGCCCTGCAGCATCCGGTGGGAGTCGTCGCCGGCGATCAGCAGGATCTCACCGACCGCGTCGGCGACGGTCGCGGCGGCGAAAGCGGTTGCCACGTCCCGCACATCGACCATGTGGATCCTGTTGTCGACCGGCAGCGCGCTCTCGAAGTACAGTGCGTCCAGGCCGACCGGCATCGCCGACAGGTCGGTGCTCATCACCCCGCCCAGCCGTAGTACCACCCAGTCCAGTGCCGAGGCCCGGACGTATGCCTCGGATTCCAGCTTGTGCCCGCCGTACAACTCGGTCGGGCGGGGCGGGGTGTCCGCGCTGACGGGCTCGGTATGGCGGTGCGGGTTACGCGATCCGTAGACCGCGTTGCTGGAGGCCTGCACGAACCGGGGCGGATTCGGCGCGGCCGCGGCGGCGTCCACCAAGGTCTTGGTGGCGTCGACGTTGACCTTGCGGGCCAGCGCGGGGTTGCGGTAGATCGGGGGAACGATCACCGCAGCGAGGTGGACGATCGCGTCGGGGGCGGTATCGGCGATCAGCCGTTGCGCATCTGCGGGCACGGTCAGGTCGGCCCAGCGCGCTTGCACTCCGGGCGGAAGGGCTTGAGCCTTGGCCCGGTTGGCGTCGGTGCCCAGATCGGTGGCCACCACCCGGCGGCCCTCGGCGGCCAATGCCCGGACCGTGGCCGACCCGACGAGACCGAACGCCCCCGTGACGAGGACAGTGTCGGACATCGATTACTTCAGGCAGCTACCGGCGTCGACCGGCAGGGTGACACCGGTGATGTAGCGGGCCTCGTCGGAGGCCAGGAACAGCACGGCGTTGCTGATGTCGATGGCGTCCACCCACGGGATCGGCAGCGTGTGGAACATCTGGCAGATGGGCGCCATATCCTCGGCGCCCGGGTTCTCCAGGTCGGGCCGGAACATCTTGAAGGTGCCCTCGTTGTGCAGCATCTGGGTGCTGACGTGGGTGGGGTGCACGGTGTTGGCGCGGATGTTGTGATGGCCGAGTTCGACGGCGAAACCGCGCATCAGCCCGACGACACCGTGCTTGGCCGAGACGTAGTTGCCACAGTGCGGGTATGCCTTCAATCCGCCCACCGAACTGGTGAGGATGATGGAACCGCCCCGCCCGCCCGCGATGATGTGCGGCACAGCGGCTTTCACCGACTTCCACACGCCGGACAGGTTGATGTCGATCATCTCGTCCCAGTCGAGTTCGCTGGTCTCGTGCAGGGGATCGCCGCCGTTGCCGATACCGGCGTTGGCCACCACGATGTCGAGGCGGCCCAACTGCTCGACCCCGCTGTCGACGGCGGCCTTGACAGCGGCGGCGTCGCGGACGTCGACCTCGGCGGTGACGATGCGCCGGTTGAGGCCCTTCACGAGGTTGGCGGTCTCGGCGAGATCGTCAGGGGTGGAGGCGGGGATGGCCGTTTCCACGCCGGGCCGGATGGGTCCGGCGATGTCGATCGCGATGATGTCGGCGCCTTCTTCGGCCAGTCGCACGGCGTGGCTGCGGCCCTGCCCGCGCGCGGCGCCCGTCACGAATGCGACCTTGCCCTCTACCCGGCCTGCCATCTGGTCCTCAATTCTGCGTCAGTCACTTGTGCACTTGCTCAGCACTCTGTCACCGCGCGTCTGCCCATGTCAATGGCAAAATCAGATATGAATAACTAACCTCTCTGCTTAGAAGAATCACGCTCTCGTCAGAGGTGTTTCGGGCACCAGGGGTCCACCGTGGAGCGAATGCACGCAAGAGGTGCGGGTCGGCTGAGCCGGTCGGGACAGGTCAGCGTCCGGCGTCGGCGCCGCCCCGGGGCGAGCAGAGGTCTAGGTCTGCAAGAACCGAATTCTCAATCGTCGACGGCGAAACCGTGCGCGACGAAATCCCAGACTTCCTGTGCCGAGATCGGCTTGTTGGTGGTGTCGTCACCGCCGCTGGACTGTGCGACGAACATCACGGTCTGCATGGTCATCGCGGCCATCCGGCGTGGGTTGAGGCCCGGACGAATCTTGCCTGCTGCGTGCGCGTCTTCCATCAGTTCGGTGAGCAGGGCCAGCAGGGGAGCGTGCGCAACCTTCACTTCCGAGGGATGCGAGACGAGCAGCCGGGGCGCGAAGTCGGTGAACAGCGGTCGCTTGGCGGCCGGGTCGGGCCGCGAGGACTCGAACAGCAACTCGATGGCGACCTTGAGGCGCTCAACCGGATCGGCCTGGCCCGAGGTGGCGGCCCGGATCTGGTCGGCGGAACGGCTCAGTGCATCCTCGAACAGTGCCAACAGCAGCTCGTGCTTACCGTCGAACTGCAGGTAGAAGCTGCGCAACGACTGGCGGGAGCGGTCGACGACCTCTTGCACGGTGAAATCCGTGCTGCCCTTCTCGATGATGATCGACTGCGCGGCGTCGAGGAACCGCTGGACGCGCTGAGCGGCACGCAGCTTGGCCGTCTTGATGGAGCGTTCGACCGCGCGCTGCTTCCAGGCGGGTTCTTCGTTTGCGCTGGTCACCGGCTGCTCAGCTGCTTGCCGATTCGGGAGAACATGAGTGGACTGTACCGGAGAACGCCTGGGCATCGCGGTGCTCGACCCCCTCCGAACGCTCGTGTCGGAGACTGTAGCTTTCTCATGGCGAGAATAATATTCTCATTTCCGCATTTTCAGAAGGGCTACGGGGAAAGCGGCTTTCCGGACCACCGACGGTCGTCGCGTGGGAATGCGAATCAGAGCTGGGCCAGCCGCGGTGCCGAGCCACGGGCGCGCAGTCCCGCGCCGGCCTTCTTCGTCAGCTCCCGCGAGCTGCCCAGCAACCCGTCGAGCACCAGCGCGCGCTTGACGTGGCGGTGCAGATCGTGTTCTTCGGTGAACCCGATTCCACCGAGCACCTGCTGACAGTGCCTGGCCGCCGTCAGCGCCGCCTTGCCCGCGGCAGCCTTGGCCAGCAGCGCGGTGAGATCCGGGTTGGCCGCGCCGGGCAGGATCAGCGTCGCCTCGGCACCCTCGACGGCCACCAGCGTCTCGGCCAGCCGGTGTCGCACCGCCTGGAACGACGCAATCGGCTTACCGAACTGGACCCGGTCCAGCGCATGCCGACGGGCCAGGGACAACATGGCCCTTGCCGAGCCGACCAGCCACCAGGCCACGGCGATGCGTGCCTCGGCCACCCGGATCGGATAGCCCTCCTCCTCACGGCGCAACGGCAGACCACCGAGCGTCGGTTCGGTGGTTTCCGCCGAGATCCGGTCCCAGACGACCCACGTGTTACCCGCGTAGGGCAGTGGCAGTTCGACGGTGTCACCGATGGTGTTGCCGGTGGCGTGCAGCACGACGTCGACCAGAACCGAAGCGTGCGAACCGGTTTCGCCGAGCAGCCGGAACACCAGCGGCACCGCCAGTTCGGGGATGTCGGTCAGCATCTCGGCCCAGCCGAGGTCGGTGAGGGCTGCATCCAGTGCGGGGCCGGAGGTGGCCAGCATCGTCTTGCGCAGGGTGTCTTCGAGAAGCGTCAGCGACTCGGCGTCGAGCGCGGTGGCCATGTTCACTCTTTCCCGAGGTCCAGCAGGCGGCGGGCGATGATGTTGCGCTGCACTTCGGCGGTGCCGCCGTAGATCGTCGCGGCGCGCGAATACAGGTACTCGGTGCGCCATTCGGTGTCATCGAGCTCGATGACACCGGACAGCAGGTCGTGGGCGGTGTCGTAGAGCCGTTGTTCGGCAGCGGCCAGCAGCACCTTGTCGATCGAGGTCTCCGGGCCCAGCTTGTGGCCGTCGGCCAGTCGGTGCTGGGTGGCGCGGGACCGGCAGCGCAGGGTGTGCAGGGCCAGGTATACCTCGCCCATGTCGGCGTCCACCGTCTGCCCGTCGCGCTTCACCTCGTCGATGAGGGTGTCGAACCGGGAGTACAGGTAGGCGATGCGCTGCCAGAAGCAGGTCGACCGTTCGTAGGGGAGCAGGTCCATCGCCAGCTGCCAGCCGTCGCCGGGCTTGCCGAGCATCCGGGCTGCGTCGACCTCGACGTTGTCGAAGTACACCTCGCAGAACTCGTCGACGCCGTGCATGGTCTGCAGCGGGCGCACGGTGACACCGGGGCTGTCGAGGTCGACGAAGAACGCCGTGATCGCTTGATGATCGGGAGTGTCCGCGTCGCCGGTGCGGGTGAGCAGGATGCAGCGGTGGGAGTACTGGGCGAAGCTGGTCCACACCTTCTGCCCGTTGACGACGTAGCGATCCTCATCGCCCTTCTTGTCGGCTCTGGTGGTCAGCGAGGCCAGGTCGCTGCCGGAGCCCGGCTCCGAGAAGCCCTGGCACCACTGTTCCTCGCCGGACAGGAGTTTGGGCACCATCTCCGCCGCCAGTGCCTCGGGGGCGTAGTCGATCATCGTCGGTGCCAGCACCTCGAGCATCGAATACGGCCCGGGCTCGGCCAGCCGCCGGCCCACCACCTCTTCGCCGACGATGGCGCGCAGCATCGCCGGGCCGCCGAGCCCGCCCGCGTGTTCGGGCCAGCCGTAGCGGCTCCAGCCCGCGTCGTACAACGCCTTCTGCACGCGGGCGAACTGGCGGATGTGGCCTTCGAGGGAGTGATCGTCCGGTGGGTTCAGGTCGTTCTCGGCGAGCCACTGCTGCAGTGCCGCGCGGAATGTGGCGGGGTCGTGGAGCTCGCTCATGCGGTAGGCCGTCCGATGGCGTGCGGCTTGCCGTGATCGTGCGCGCCGCTGCGCCGGATGAACGTCATGGCCCGGGTCGCCAGGCGCCAGCCCGCTTCGGTGCGCACGTAGGTGTCGCGGTAGTAGCCGATCCGCATATCGTGCGCCGAGTGCTCGATGAAGCACAGCGGCTGCGTGCCGCTGGCGGTGTCCGCGCCCTCGACCAGGTCGACCAACGCGGTACCGGTCATGAACAACCCCTTCGGTGCGGCGTCGACCAGCACCGGAAAGCGTTCCAGGACATAGGTTTCGCCGAAGGCGCTGTAGGTGCCGTCCGGGGTGAACACGCTGACCAGCCCCTCGATGTCACCCTGGGTGATGGTGACCGCGTACTTGGCAAGCAGCTGCTGGATCTCGACCAGGTCGTCAGTTCGGCTAGGAGCCATCGGCGTACTCATTCTTGTAGACCTTACCGCCCTTCATTACAAATGTAACGTTCTGTGTAACGGTGATGTCCTCCAGGGGGTTGCCCGGGACGGCGATGATGTCGGCCAGCAACCCTTCGGCCAGCCGGCCTCGATCCGTGGCATTGATCAGCTCGGCCGCGATGGTGGTGGCCGACCGCAGCACCGCGGCCGGGGGCATGCCCCACTCCACCAGGGTGACGAGTTCATCGGCGTTGCGACCGTGGGGGATGGCCGGGGCGTCGGTCCCGACGGCGATCTTCACCCCGGCCTCGTACGCCGCCTTGAGTGACGTCTCGGCCTTCGGGAACATCTCGGCCGCCTTGTCCTGCAACACCTTCGGTGCATGCGAGACGTCCATCGCCTGGGCCAGCCGCCGGGTGGTGACCAAGAACCGGTCGTTGTCGACGAGCGCCCGGATGGCTTCGTCGTCCATCAGGAAGCCGTGTTCGATGCAGTCGATACCGCATGCGACGGCGTGTTTGACCGCTTCGGCGCCGTGCGTGTGGGCGGCCACCCGCAGGCCGCGGCGGTGGGCCTCGTCGACGATCGCACGCAGTTCCTCATCCGAATAGTGCTGTGCCCCAGCCTCACCCGTCAGAGACATCACGCCACCGGAGACGCAGACCTTGATCAGCTGGGCGCCGTGTTTGATCTGATAGCGCACCGCCTTGCGGACCTCGTCGACGCCGTTGGCGATGCCCTCTTCGACCGTGAGTTCCAGGGCGCCGGGCATGAACGCGGCGAACATCGTCGGGTCCAGGTGCCCGCCGGTCGGGGTGATGGCGTGGCCGGCGGGCACGATCCGCGGGCCGTCCACCCAACCGGCGTCGATGGCCTTGCCCAGTGCGACGTCCAAGAGGTAGCCGCCGGTCTTGACGAACAGGCCCAGGTTGCGCACGGTGGTGAACCCGGCGCGCAGCGTGCGCCGGGCATTGCCCACCGCGCGCAGCACGCGGGTCGGCGGGTCGTCCTGGACCTGGGACAGGCCGGGGTTCTCCCCGCGACCACCCATGAGCAGGTTGACCTCCATGTCCATCAGGCCTGGCAGCAGGTAGGCGTCGCCCAGGTCGATGACGTCGGAGCTCTCACCTTCTGCACTTTCACCGATGCCGACAATCCGGTCTCCGGACACCCGAACGATGCCGGGGCGGATGATCGCCCCGGCTTCGACGTCGACCAGACCCGCGGCTTTGAGGGTCAGCACGACTAGACCACCGGCTCCTCGATCAGCTGGATGTAGGCCGCACCGCTGTCGAGCACCCGCGGCTGCTTCCACACCTCGATCGGGAAGCTCACCATGACGATCGACTGCCCGAGGTGGACGAGAGCCTTGGCGTCGGCGGGCATGCTCGACAGCGGAAAGCGCGCGTCGACGTAGACCATGATGTCCTCAAGCCGTTTCATGCCGGCGTCGTAGAGTTCCTGCATCTGCTCCATCGACGAGCTCAGGCGTTTGGCGTAACGCTCCTCCTCCGTGGGCAGGCACCAGTCGGAGAACCGCTCCAGGTCGGCGAATTCCTCGGGCAGCTTAGACATTCGCTGATTCCTTCTCGGTCGTCGCGGTGGTGTTTCCCGTCGCTTCGCTCGCCTTGGCATGCTTGCCGTTGGTGGTCGTACTCCCGGCGTCATCGGCCAGTGATGCCTTGTACCTGTCAACGTACTGGTGTGCTGTCATGTGCAGGTGGCGAAGCAGAATCTCCTGATCGCACAGCGGAAATTCGGTGACGGCGCGGGTGCCGATCTGCGTCTGGGTGGCCTCCAGGGTGTTGGCGTCCTGGAACGCGTACTCCTTGAACGTCACCGCGGCCAGCTCCTGGGAGAGCCGTTCGCGCAGGTTCTTCGGCGGCACGAAATACAGGTCGGCCTCGAAGATGTGCGTGTCCACCCCGGTCGGCCAGTAGTTGTAGGTCAGGTACCACCCCGGTGCCCAGAACAGCAGGGTCCAGTTCGGGAAGAACTCGAAAGAGTCGGTGCCCCAAGTCTTGTGGCGTCCTGGATTGATGGCCGGTGGCAGCTCGTCGGGCAGGATGCCCGCGATGTCGGGGCGGTCCCACGGCCCGAACAGGCCGCTGTGCAGGATCCGCTCGATGGGCTTGACCATGTTGAGGTCCTTCGGCGGTGACATCCCGCCCCACGACGACACCATCGAGTGATCGCCCTTGATGTCGTAGGCCAGCGCCTCGAAGCCGAACTGGGCCAGCTTCTCGGCCTCCTCCTTCTCCGCCTGCTTCATGTGCAGGATCGGCGCGTGGTAGAACTCGGTGAACGCGTCGATGAACAGCTTCCAGTTGGCGTTGATCTCGGAGCGGTAGCTGTAGTGCTCGGTCATCTCGTGGAACGGATAACCCTTGAGTCCCTCGCCGAATTCGCCGAGATAGTCGACCAACGGTTCGGCGTCGTCGTCGAAGTTGACGAAGATGAAGCCTTCCCACACCTCGCAGCGCACCGGCTTGAGCGGGTAGTCGGCCTTGTCCAGGTCGAAGAACTCGCTCTCCTGTTGGACGAAGGTCAGGTCGCCTTTCAGGTCGTAGCGCCAGGCGTGGTACTTGCAGACGAACTGCCGGCAGCTTCCGGAGACCTCTTCATTGGGATAGTCGTTCCAGACCAGCTTGTTCCCGCGGTGACGGCACAGGTTGTAGAAGGCGCGGATCTCGTCGCCGTCGTTGACGATGATGATCGACACGCCAGGCCCGACCGACGGGAGTTCGCGGGTGACGTAGCGGCCCTTCTTCGGGACGAGTTCCACGCGGCCCATGTGCAGCCAGGTCTTACGGAAGATGGCCTGCTGTTCGAGCTTCCAGTGCTCGGGGTCGACCGAATCGGTGTAGTCGACCGGCGCCGTGCCGAGTTCCGGCCAGTTCTCGGTCCAGCTCCCGGCGGCTGGTTTGGGGAAAAACGCCACGGTGTTACCTCTCCTGTTGATGCGACGGTGTCGAGTGCCGGGCCGCCTCCCTGGTGGCTTCGGCCGTGTCTTCTCCGCTACGAGAATCATATTCTCATATCTGACTAACAGATTTCCACTCTTTGGCCGTAAGGTCAACGCCAACGTCAGCGGTCATACCCGCGCGGAATGGCGGTGCTGGCGGAAAAAGCACGGTCAGCGGTGCGAAACATCGTCGCGGACGTTGATTCTCGTGTTGTGAGAAGTTAGTTTGCATTCAGTGAGAATTGAGCCCGACGATCGGGGCGGAACGTCGAAAGGGACATCTATGCATCACGACGACATGATTTTGATCAGCGTCGACGACCACATCATCGAGCCGCCCGACATGTTCAAGAACCACCTGCCGGCCAGGTACGTGGACGAGGCGCCGCGGCTGGTGCACAACCCGGACGGGTCGGATACCTGGCAGTTCCGCGACACCGTCATTCCGAACGTCGCGCTCAACGCCGTGGCCGGGCGGCCCAAAGAGGAGTACGGCCTGGAGCCCCAGGGTCTCGACGAGATCCGCAAAGGCTGCTACGACGCGGCCGAGCGGGTCAAGGACATGAATGCCGGTGGAGTGCTGGCCACGATGAACTTCCCGTCGTTTCCCGGTTTCGCCGCGCGGCTTTTCGCCACCGAGGACGCCGACTTCTCGCTGGCGTTGGTGCAGGCCTACAACGACTGGCATATCGACGAGTGGTGCGGCTCCCATCCGGGTCGCTTCATTCCGATGGCCATCCCCGCGATCTGGGATCCGGTGCTCTGCGCTCAGGAGATCCGTCGCGTCTCGAAGAAAGGTGTGCACTCGCTGACCTTCACCGAGAACCCCTCTGCGCTGGGGTATCCGAGCTTTCACGACCTGGAGTACTGGAAGCCGCTGTGGGATGCCCTGGTCGACACCGACACGGTGATGAACGTGCACATCGGGTCCTCGGGCCGGCTGGCCATCACCGCCCCGGACGCGCCGATGGACGTGATGATCACCCTGCAACCGATGAACATCGTGCAGGCGGCCGCGGATCTGTTGTGGTCGGCGCCGATCAAGGCCTATCCGGATCTGAAGATCGCGCTGAGTGAGGGCGGCACCGGATGGATCCCGTACTTTCTGGACCGGGTGGACCGCACCTATGAGATGCATTCGACGTGGACACACCAGGACTTCGGCGGCAAGCTGCCCTCGGAGGTGTTCCGCGAGCACTTCATGACGTGTTTCATCTCCGATCCGGTCGGGGTGAAGAACCGCCACGCGATCGGGGTGGACAACATCTGCTGGGAGATGGACTACCCGCACTCGGACTCCATGTGGCCCGGTGCGCCCGAGGAGCTCGGCGCGGTGTTCGACACCTACGACGTTCCCGACGACGAGATCAACAAGATCACCCACGAGAACGCCATGCGGCTGTACCACTTCGAGCCGTTCCAGCACATCCCACGCGAGCACGCCACCGTCGGCGCGTTGCGCAAACTGGCCGAAGGACACGATGTGTCGATCCAGGCGCTCAGTCACCACGACAAGCGCACCGGCTCGGATATCGCAGATTTCACCGCCAACGCACGTGCGGTCACCGGCGTCAAAGACTAGCCAGAGCGCAGCTTCGACGGGCGGTGCAGGGGACACCTGCACCGTGCCGTCGTGTGCGCGGACTGAGGAGGGAACCATGTCTGCGGGAATGAACTTCGAGCTGACCGAGGATCAACAGCTGATTCGCAAGTCCGTGGCGGAACTGGCGTCCAGATTCGACGACCACTACTGGATGGAGAAGGACCAGGCGCACGAGTTCCCCACCGAGTTCTACGACGCCATTGCCGCCGGCGGGTGGCTGGGTATGACGATTCCCGAAGAATACGGCGGGCACGGTCTCGGCATCACCGAGGCGACCATCCTGGCCGAGGAGGTGGCCCGCTCCGGCGGCGCGATGAACGCCGCGAGCTCCATCCACATGTCGATCTTCGGGATGCAGCCGGTGGTGGTGTTCGGCTCCGAGGAGATGAAGAAGGCCACGTTGCCGCGGATCGTCGACGGGGACCTGCACGTGTGCTTCGGAGTCACCGAACCCGGTGCGGGGCTGGACACGTCACGCATCACCACGTTCGCCAAACGCGATGGTGACCACTATGTGGTCAACGGTCGCAAGGTGTGGATCTCCAAGGCGCTGGAATCCGAGAAGATCCTGCTGCTGACCCGCACGGAGAGCCGCGACGACGTGCAGAAGCGCGGGGGTAAGCCGACCGAGGGCCTGACCCTGTTCCTCACCGACATCGACCGCGACCACGTCGACATCCGCCCGATCAGGAAGATGGGTCGCAATGCCGTCAGCTCCAACGAGGTGTTCATCGACGATCTGCGGGTCCCGGTCTGCGACCGGATCGGCGACGAGGGCAAGGGTTTCTCCTACATCCTGCACGGCCTCAACCCCGAGCGGATGCTGATCGCCGCCGAGGCACTCGGTATCGGCCGGGTGGCGCTGGACCGCGCGGTGAAATATGCCAACGAGCGCGTGGTGTTCGACAGGCCCATCGGCATGAACCAGGGCATCCAGTTCCCGCTGGCCGACTCGCTGGCCCGGCTCGATGCGGCCGAGCTGATCCTGCGCAAGGCGACCTGGCTCTACGACAACGGCAAACCCTGTGGCCGCGAGGCCAATATGGCCAAGTATCTGTGCGCGGATGCCGGGTTCTCGGCAGCGGACCGCGCTTTGCAGACCCACGGCGGGATGGGTTACTCGGAGGAGTACCACATCTCGCGGTTCTTCCGGGAGTCGCGCCTGATGAAGATCGCCCCGGTGAGCCAGGAGATGATCCTGAACTTCCTGGCTGCCAACGTCCTGGGTCTGCCCAAGAGCTACTGACGCCCGCGACCGCGAGATTGCACGTGCTGCGGGGTGCACTCGCACTTTCGCGCGGTAAGCGCAATCTCGCGGTGATACAGAGAGGACTGCACGCCACATGAGGACATACTTCGACCTGACCGGCCGCTCGGCGCTGGTCACCGGCGCGGGGGCGGGGATCGGCGCCGGCGTTTCCGAGGCGCTGGCCGCCGCGGGTGCTGCGGTGCTGGTCACCGATATCAGCGGTGACGCCGCCGCCGCGGTCGCCGAGCGGATCAACACCGCGGGCGGTAAAGCCGACAGCGCCCCGCTGGATGTGAGCGACCGGGACGCCGCGGTGGCCGCCGCCGCGCAGGCGGCCGGCCTCGGCGCGGGCAGCCTGCACATCGTGGTCAACAACGCCGGGGTCACCGCTCCGGCGATGTTTCCCAAGCTGACCGACGAGACGTTCCGGC
The DNA here is from genome assembly GCF_011758805.1 of Mycolicibacterium fluoranthenivorans. Classification (NCBI taxonomy): domain Bacteria; kingdom Bacillati; phylum Actinomycetota; class Actinomycetes; order Mycobacteriales; family Mycobacteriaceae; genus Mycobacterium; species Mycolicibacterium fluoranthenivorans. Next base: position 149,240 of record NZ_JAANOW010000002.1, read on the forward strand.
TGACCTTCGACATCCACGTGATGGGGACATTCCACGTGACCCAGGCCGCGTTGCCGCACATCCCCACCGACGGGACCGGCCGCGTCATCAACGTGACGTCCTCGGCGGGCATCACCGGCACGCTGGGGCAGGTCAACTACTCGGCGGCCAAGGCCGGCATCATCGGCATGACCAAATCGCTGGCCCGGGAGCTCGCGACCAAGAACATCATGGTCAACGCCCTGGCCCCGCTGGCGGCCACCCCGATGACCGAGACGATCCGCACCAACGAGAAGTTCGCGGCCAACATGATGAACCGCATCCCGCTGAAACGCTGGGCCGAGGCCGAAGAGGTCGCGGGTGCCTTCGTCTTCCTGGCCTCCGATGCCGCGTCGTACATCACCGGCCAGGTGCTGCCGGTCGACGGCGGCATGGTTATGTGAAGTCGTGACCAGTACCGCGCCGCTGTCCGGCATCACCGTCGTTGCCATGGAGCAGGCGGTGTCCGCGCCGATGTGCACCCGGGTCCTGGCCGACTTCGGCGCCCGGGTGATCAAGATCGAAAACCCCGAGGGCGGTGACTTCGCCCGCGACTACGACGACGTGGTGCTGGGGCAGGCCGCGCATTTCGTGTGGGCGAACCGGGGCAAGGAATCGGTCACGCTGAACCTCAAGTCCCCGGCGGGGATGGAGGTGCTGCACCGGCTGCTCTCCCGAGCCGACGCGTTCGTGTCCAATCTGGCCCCCGGCGCCACGGCCCGGCTCGGGCTGGCCCCTGAGGATCTGAAAGAGCGCCACCCACAGGTCATTTCACTGGAGATCGACGGTTACGGTCCGGGCGGGCCGCTGTCGGAGAAGCGTGCCTACGATCTGTTGGTGCAGGCGGAGTCGGGATCGTGCGCGTCCACCGGTCAGGCCGGGATGCCGGCCAAACCGGGGGCGGCGGTCGCCGATATCACCACGGGCCTGTATTCGGCGCTGTCCATCATGGCGCTGCTGCTCGGGCGGGCGCGACAGGGCGACACGGGGGCGGCGCCCTCGGTGGCGGTGAGCTTGTTCGACACGATGACCGACATCATGGGCTACCAGTTGACCTACACCCAGCACTCCGGAATCGACCAGATTCCGCTCGGCATGAGCTCACCGGCGGTCGCCCCGTACGGCTCGTTCCCGACGCGGGACGGGCAGACGGTGGTGTTGGGCACCACCAACGACCGGGAGTGGCAGCGGCTGGCCCGCGAGATCATCGAACGCCCCGACCTGGCCGATGACGCGCGATTCGCCACCAACTCCGACCGCTGCGCGCACCGCGACGAACTCAACGCCGCCATCGAATCCTGGTGCGCCCAGCACGATCTGGCGGATATTCAGGAGACCGCGGACCGGGCCGGGATCGGCAACTCCCGCTACAACCTGCCCAGCGAGGTCATCGCGCACCCGCACCTGAAGGCACGGGACCGCTGGCGTGAGGTCGGTACCCCGAACGGGACGATCTCCGCACTCCTGCCGCCACCGGTGATCAGTGGCTTCGAGATGGGGATGGGTGCGGTGCCGGGCCTGGGCCAGCACACCGACGCGGTGCTGGGTGAGCTGGGTTTCGCTGCCGACGACGTCGCCGCCTTGCGCTCGGACGGCGCGATCGGTCCGGAGTACCGGTGAGCGTGCTGCTGGCCGAGGACCGCGACGGTGTGCGGACGTTGACCCTGAACCGGCCGGAACGCAAGAACGCCCTCGACCCGGAGCTGTGGGGCGCGCTGGCCGAGGCGTTGCGCGTCGCCGACACCGATGACGCGGTGCGGGCGCTGGTCCTCACCGGCGCCGGGGGAGCCTTCTGCTCGGGAGCCGATATCGGGACCGGAGAGGTCATCCACCCGCGACGCAAACTGCAGCGGCTCACCGATGTCGCGCTGGCGCTGCACCACCTGTCGGTGCCGACCATCGCCAAGGTCACCGGCGTCGCCGTCGGGGCCGGCTGGAACCTGGCGCTGGGCTGCGATCTCGTGGTCGCCACCCCGGAATCGAAGTTCTGCCAGATCTTCTCCAAGCGCGGCCTGTCGGTCGATCTGGGGGGATCCTGGCTGCTGCCGAAACTCGTTGGGCTGCAACAGGCCAAGCGACTGGTGATGCTGGCCGACATGATATCGGCGGACGAAGCACTGCGACTCGGCCTGGTGACCTGGGTGCGGGCGGCCGAAGAGATCGACGGATTCGTCGGCGAACTGGCCGACCGACTCGCCGGGGGACCGCCGTTCGCGCTGGCGCAGAGCAAGGCGCTGCTCAACGACGGCGCCAGTGCGAGTTTCGCCCAGGCGCTGGCCAACGAGGCGCGCGCCCAGCCGGGCAATTTCGCCACCATCGACGCGGCGGAGGCGTACGCGGCGTTCGCCGCCAAACGTGACCCGTCGTTCACCGGAACCTGGGCGGTACCGTCCGCCGTCGAGACCTCCAAGGAGTAACCCATGCGTGAAACCGTCATCGTCGGGGCCGTACGCACCCCGGTCGGAAAGCGCAACGGCGGCCTGTCCGACCAGCACGCCGCTGATCTGTCCGCGGTGGTGCTCAAGGAACTCGTCGAACGCACCGGGGTGGAGCCCGCCCTCATCGACGATGTGGTGTGGGGCTGCGTGTCGCAGGTGGGCGACCAATCCAGCAATATCGGCCGGTACGCGGTGCTCGCCGCCGGCTGGCCCGAGCACATCCCCGGCACGACGGTCAACCGGGCCTGCGGATCCAGCCAACAGGCCTTGGATTTCGCGGTGCAGGCGGTGATGTCGGGCCAGCAGGACATCGTGGTCGCCGGTGGTGTCGAGGTGATGAGCCGGGTGCCGCTGGGCGCGGCCCGCCAGACCGGCCAGCCCTACGGCCCGAAAGCGCTTGCCCGCTATGACGGTTTCTCGTTCAACCAGGGCATCTCGGCGGAACTGATCTGCCAGAAATGGGACCTGTCGCGTACCCGCTGCGATGAGTATTCGGCGCAGTCCCACGAGCGGGCCGCCGCCGCGCAGGACGCCCGGGCCTTCCTGGACCAGATCGTGCCGGTCTTCGTCGACGGTGGCGTGATCACCGATGACGAAGGCATCCGTCGCGGCACGACGGTCGAGAAGCTCGCCGGACTCAAGCCCGCGTTCACCGAAGACGGCATCATCCACGCCGGCAACTCGTCTCAGATCTCCGACGGTGCGGCTGCGCTGCTGGTGATGACCGCCGACCAGGCGCTGCAGCTGGGACTCACCCCGTTGGTGTACTACCGTGCCGGCGCGGTGATCGGTGCCGACCCGGTGCTGATGCTGACCGGGCCCATCCCGGCCACCGAGAAGGTGTTGCACAAGGCCGGCGTCGGGATCGACGAGGTCGGGGTGTTCGAAGTGAACGAGGCGTTCGCGCCGGTGCCGCTGGCCTGGCTGGCCGAGACCGGCGTGGACGAGGCCAAGCTGAACCCGCTGGGCGGGGCGATCGCCCTGGGACATCCGCTCGGCGCCTCCGGCGCGGTGCTGATGACCCGGATGATCCATCACATGCGCGACAACGGAATTCGCTACGGGCTGCAGACCATGTGCGAAGGCGGCGGCACCGCCAACGCCACACTGGTCGAGTACGTCTTCTAGTCGAAAGGGCAACACGTGCAACGCAATCTGTTCACCGAGGACCACGAGGCGTTCCGCGAGCTGGCCCGCGACTTCGTCGAAAAGGAAGTCGTCCCGGCTTATCCCGAGTGGGAGAAGGGCGGCCGGATGCCCCGCGAGGTGTTCGAGAAGATGGGCGCCCTGGGCATGCTGGGCATGGCCATCGACGAGGAGTACGGCGGCGGTGGGGTGCCCGACTACCGCTACAACGTGGTGCTGCAGGAAGAAGCCGCCCGCGCGCTGGTCACCCTGTCCACGGTACGCACCCAGCTCGAGGTGATCCTGCCGTACTTCCTGCACTACGCCAACGAGGAACAGCGCAAGCGCTGGTTCCCCGGGCTGGCCGACGGCACCCTGCTCACCGCGGTCGCCATGACCGAGCCCGGCACCGGGTCCGATCTGGCCGGCATGCGCTCGACCGCCGTGCGTGACGGTGACGACTGGATCCTCAACGGCGCCAAGACCTTCATCACCGGCGGTATGCAGGCCGACCTCGTCATCGTGGTGGCCCGCACGTCCACCGATCCGGACAACCGGCGCCGGGGGCTGACGCTGTTCGTGGTGGAGGACGGGATGCCCGGTTTCACCCGCGGCCGGGAACTGGAGAAGATGGGCTGCAAGGTGCAGGACACCGCCGAGTTGTCCTTCGTCGATGTGCGGGTACCCGCGGCCAATGTGCTCGGCGAGGTGGACGAGGCGTTCGGCTACCTGGGCCACAACCTGCCCCAGGAGCGGCTGACGGTGGCGGTCGGTTCGGTGGCCCAGGCCCGGTCGGCGATCGCGGCGGCCATCGACTACACCAAGGACCGCAAGGCATTCGGCACGCCCGTGGCATCCTTTCAGAACACCAAGTTCGAACTTGCCGCCTGCTCGACCGAGGTCGAGGCCGCACAGGCGATGCTGGACCGTGCCGTCGCGTTGCATGTGGACGGGGAGCTGTCGGCGCCGGATGCGGCGCGGGTGAAGTTGTTCTGCACCGAGATGCAGGCCCGGGTGATCGACCGGTGCCTGCAGTTGTTCGGGGGATACGGCTACATGATGGAGTATCCGATCGCGCGGCTCTACACCGATGCCCGGGTGGCCCGGATCTACGCGGGGACCAGCGAGGTGATGAAGGTGATCATCGCCAAGGACCTGGGCCTGTAGGTCACCGGGCGGAGGGCGGCCGGGCGTCCACGCCGTAGCGCTGGGTCGCGGAACCCGGCGTGACAGCCGTCGAGAAATTTGTCACGTGAGACCCTTGTCACAGCCCCTCAACCAACCTACTGTGTGTTCAGTTGGTTGGTTTGCGAGTGTGAGGGAGAGCGGTGACAGTGACGTCCGCGGCAGCGGGGCCGGCCCAGAGATCGCGGCCGTACGAGTCGCTGCTCGCCAAAGGTGAGGACCGCAAGCAGCGCATTCTCGCCGCCGCGGAGACCCTGCTGGCGCGCAACGGCTGGCGCAACACGTCGCTGGCGCAGATCGCGCGGGAGGCCGGCGTCAGTGCGGCCGGACTGTTGCACCACTTCGCGTCCAAGGAAGCGCTGCTGCACGCCGTACTCGACGCCCGGGACTTCGACGATGACACCCACGCCGACCGCACCGGGGATCTGCTCGCGCAGATCACCCGCGTCGCAGAGCGCTTCGACCGGGCTCCCGCGCTGGTGGGAACCTTCACCGTGCTGCTGGTGGAGAACATCCAGCCCGACGCTCCGCTGCACGACCGCCTGGTGGCGCGTCAGCAGGCCGCGGTCAATATCGTCGCCGACGGTATCCGCCGTGGTCAGCGCGAAGGCCGCTACCGCTCAGACCTCGACGCGGCCATCAAGGCCGTGGAGATTCTCGCCTTCGTCAACGGAATGGAGACCGCATGGCTACTCGATCCTTCAATTCCCCTAGCCGAGGTGTTCAAGGGATACGCCGAAGCGCTGGCCCGCGACTTCGGGGTCCGGGAACCGAGCAGGAGTTCGCGATGAGGTACCGACTCGATGTGGTGGCGCCCAGTGTGGCCGACGTGGTGCGGTCCGCGGGAGGTTGGCTGGTGGACCGGGTGATGGCCGGCTGGGATGTCACCGTGCTGATCTCCGGGGATGACGACCTGCGCCCGCTGCGCATCCTCGGGGTCGAGACGGGTGATCTGGATACCGCCATGCGGGAGTGGGAGGAGCGTCCGCACCCACAGACGGTGGCGGTGGCCGCCGATCTGTTCGTGACGGATGCGCGCGTGCGTGAAGGCGTGCTGGGTGCCCTCGAACAGGGCCACACCGAGGTGACCCTGTGGGGCCAGCGCTGGCCGCGGGAGCTGGACAGCACCGTCGACTCGATGCTGCACGAGCTCAGCGCCGCCGCCCGCGCGTTCAAGGCGCAGGCGTTGGCCGCCCTCGGTGAGACCGCGCCGGTCGAGCGGGTCGAGGTCTTCCGCTGCGGGGTGATGTCCTGTCCCGCCGTGGCCGCCGATCTGGTTCCCGCCAGCTGACCGCCCTCAGCCACGTACCGACACGGTCACCGGTCCGCCCCGCGGGTCGGCGCCGTCGAGCACATCGGACGGCACCCGGAACACCCGGCCCGGCGACGCGGGCCACGGCAGTGTCTTGCGGGCGATCACTCGACCGTCCTGTCTGACCGTCACTCTGGGGATACGGATCAGTTCGTCGGTCCACAACAACAGCCTTCGCCGTGCCGGGGCGGTATCGCCGGCGCGCACGATGCCCGGCGTGATCCACCGCAGCGGCGCTTCGGCCCGCAGCCGCAGCCCGTCCTCGGCCGCGGTGGCGCCCCGAAGGAAGGCCCGCACCGGTTCGCCGACGTGCCTGCCGTCGAGTGCGGCGATATCGGCGGTGTCCACCGGGTGCAGCAGGTTGCCGACGGCGAAGACGCCCGGACGGCTGGTACGCAACGCGGTATCCGTCAGCGGCCCAAGGGTGTTCGGGTCCATGTCCAGTCCCGCGGCGCGGGCCAGCTCGTGATCGGGAATCCAGTCCCCGGTGAGCACCAAGGTGTCGCACTCGATGATCCGACGGTGGCCGGTATCGAGGTTCTCGACCTCGACCGCTTCCAATGCGGGCTTGCCGATGATCCGTGACACCCTGGTGCGCGTCGCGATGTCCAGCCCCAGGAACGGCGACCGGCCGGCGATGTTGAACACCGCGTAGGACTCCGGGGACGGGTGGGTGGTGGTCATCAGCGCGGTGTCGCAGCCGGCGTGTGTGAGTGTGAGGACCGCCGAGTAGCTGACCAGTTCGGCGCCGACCACGACGGCGCGCCGGCCGACGCCGCGGTGCTTGAGATGCACGACGTTCTGCAGCAGCCCGGTGGTGTAGATGCCGGACGGGCGGTCGCCGGGGATCATCCGGGCCGGCCTCGGGCGTTCCCTGGCGCCGGTGGCGAGGATGACGGCGCGGGCGTCGAGGCGGTAGCGGCCCTGTGGTGACGTCACGTCCAGGGAGCGTTCGCCCGCCCATCCGGTCACCATGGTGTCGGTGCGGAGGACGGCCCCGGCGCCGGTCGCCCGCCGGACCAGTCGGCGGGCATACTCCGGTCCGCTGAGGAAGCGTGTGAGGTCCCGGACCCCGTAGCCCGGGTGGTCACTGTGCCGGGGGATACCGCCGGCCGCCGATTCCCGTTCGAGCACAACGACATCGAGACCGGGGGCGAGTTCGGCGGCCGCGGTCAGGCCGGCCGGTCCGGCGCCGACGATGACGACGTCGGCGGTCTGGGGGCTGGTCACTGGCGGATCCTCTCGGGCTGGACGGTGACGGGCACCGGGGACAGGGTGTCGACCACGGCCTGCACCTCTGCTCCGCAGAAGAAGCCCTGACAGCGTCCGTTCATGACGCGGGTGCGCCGGCGCAACCCGTCGAGGTCGGCCGGGGGGATGGTCGACCGGCACGCGTCGCGCAGTTCGCCCGCGGTGACCCGCTCGCAGAAGCAGACGATCTTGCCGTACGCGGGGTCGGCGGCGATCCGCTCGGCATCCTGATAGGGACGGGTGAACGCCTCACCCAGGTTCGGCATTCGCGGTGGATCGGGCAGCTCGCCGCCGGGGACGAGTTCGAGCCCCGCCGAACGCAACTCGCCGAGGGTGTACTCGGCGATCGCCATCCCGGCGGTCAGACCCGTCGATCTGATACCGCCCAGCAGTAGGTAGCGCTTGGGGGCATCGGCGGCGATCAGGTAATCGCCGTGGTCGATGGCGGCGCGTAGGCCGGAGTAGGTGGCGGTCACCTCTTCGTCGAGCAGTTCCGGCATGAGCCTGCGGCCCTTGTCGAGCAGGAACTCGAAGCCGGCCTCCGAGGTGGCCGTCGCGGTGCGGTCCTGCAGATCCTCCGAGGTCGGTCCGAGCATGACGTTGCCGTAGATGGTCGGGCTGACCAGCACACCCTTACCGCGTGCGGTGGGGACGGGCAGCACGATCTTGTCCACCAGGGCGCGGGCCAGTTTGTCGTACACGATCAGTTCACCGCGCCGCGGTGTCACGGTGAACCGGTCGAAGCCGAACCGGGCGTCGATCACGTCCGCGCCCAGCCCGGCGGCGTTGACCACCCAGCGGGTCGTGACCGGGCCCGCACTGGTGTGCAGTGTGGTGAATTCGGTTCCGATGTCCACGGTTTCGACCCGATATCCGCGCAGCAGGGTGGTGCCCCTGTTGACCGCATCGGTCGCCAGGGCGAGGTTCACGGTCCACGTGCAGATGATGGACTCGTCGGGCACCGTCAGGCCGCCCAGCGCGCCGTCACCGAGGTGCGGGATCTGCTGGTAGACCTCGGCCGCGCCGATGATCTCGCAATGGCGGTACCCGTTGGCCTCGGCCTTGTCGCGCAGGCCGGGTAACGCGTCGAGCTGTTCGTCGTCCCACGCCACCAGGATCGCGCCGGTGTGCTCGACGGGTATGCCGGTGTGGCGGGCGTATTCGGACAGCAGGGTGTAGCCGCGGCTGACCATGGCCGATTCGAGAGTGCCGGGCTTGGCGTCGAAACCGGTGTGCAGGATGGCGGTGTTGGCCTTGCTGGTGCCGTCGCCGACGTCATCGCGGGCGTCGAGCAGCGCCACCGCGAGCTGGTGTCCGGACAACTCCCGGGCGATCGCGGCGCCGACGATACCGGCGCCGATGACGACGATGTCATAGGTGGTGTTCACTCAGGGTTCCTCGTGATGCGAATAGGTGGTGGCGGCCAGTGTTCGCCACCTCGAACGGAATTCGGTGGCGCGGTCGGGGCCCCAGGCGGGCTCGAAGGTCGCCGACGCCGACCACCGGGGGATCACGCCGCGCACACCGCGGTCGGGGTGCAGGCTCAGTTCGGCCAGCGCAGCGGCGCCCAGTGCGGTGGCGTGCGGGGACGGGTAGACGTCGACGGGTACCTGCAGGATGTCGGCGCATGCCTGCATGAGCACCGTCGATTGGGTCAGTCCGCCGTCGGCGCGCAGGCGGGTCAGCGTGGTCTGCGGTCCGATGGCCGACACCAGTTCCCCGATCTGCGCGGCGATGCCCTGGAGCAGCGCCAGCACCAGATGGCCACGTTCGGTGGCCAGTGTCATCCCGGAAAACGTTGCGGTGGCGCTCGATTGCCACCACGGTGCGGCCAGCCCCGCCAGCGCGGGCACACAGAGCACACCGCCGTTGTCGGCGGCGGCCACCGGATCCAGATCGGCGGCACCGGAGATGATCCCCAGCGAGGCCAGCCACCGCACCGCGGAGGCCGCGGTGTAGACCTGCCCGTCCACGCAGAAGGTGTCCTGTCCGGCCACCCGCCAGGCCACCGAGGACGTCAGCCCGGTACTGGAGAACACCGGGACGGTTCCGGTGTTGGCGAGCAGGAACGCACCGGTGCCGAACGTGCACTTGGCGGTGCCGGCCTCCAGGCACTCTTCGGCCAGCAGGGCCGCCTGTTGGTCGACGACGATACCGCCGACCGGCATCTCGGCCCCGAAAGTCGAAGTCATACCGATGATCTCGTCGTTGCCGGCGATCCGTGGCATCGCCTCCCCGGACAGCCCGAAGATCTCCAGGAGGTCGGGGCTCCAGCCGTCGCCACCCAGGTCGGTGAGCAGCGACCGGCTGGCGGTGGTGGCATCGGTGACGAATTCGCCGGTCAGTTGGTGCAGCAGCCAGGTGTCCGAGGTGGTCACCACCCCGGCGGCCTCCATGGTGCGGCGCAGCCACGCCATCTTGGGCGCGGAGAAGTACGGGTCGAGCACCAGACCCGTACGCGCGGCCAGTGTTTCGCGGTGCTCGGACAGGCCGGCGCACAGTGCCTCGGCACGCCGGTCCTGCCACACGATCGCCGGCGTCAGCGGGCGCCCGGTGTCAGGATCCCAGGCCAGTACGGTCTCGCCCTGATTGGCCAGGGACACCGCGTCGATCGGCCGGCCGGCATCGGCGACGGCCGCCCGGCCGGCGGTCAGCACCGACGCCAGCAGCTCGGCCGGATCCTGTTCCACCCCGCCGCCGTCGAGATACCGCGGATGCACCGGGATTTCCGCGACCCCGCACACCCCGTCGGCGGGGTCCACCACGATGGCCTTGGTTCCCGAGGTGCCCTGATCGATGGCGAGCACCGTCACGGCGTGGCCACCCCGTCGAGTTCTGCGTCGATGGACCGCATCTCGGGCATGCGCAATCCGCGCGTGCCGCGGGTGATCAGCAGGAACGCCAGGTAGACGGCGCCGACTGCGACCATCACCAGGACATACAGCCAGGGATCGCGGAAGGAGGCGTCCCGGAACAGCGAGAGCTCGAACAGCAGCCACACCACCGCGACGATGATGATCGGCAGTTCGAAGCGGCCCAGGCTGAACCCGGCACTGGTGGGTAACTGCCGACGTTTGGCGATGTACAGCGCCACCGTGATCGTGTAGATGATCGCCGGCAGCAGCGTGGCGGCGGAGAAGAGTTTGAACAGGGCGTCGGTACTGGTCGAGAACAGGCCGAGGATCGCCGCCGCGACGACGGTCATGAACACCGTGGCGTTCAGCGGTGTCTTGAACCGGGGTGACACGGTGCCCAGCACCTGCCAGCCGGGGAACCGCTCGTCCCGCGACATGGCCCAGACCAGTCGAACGCCGGTCATCAGGATCACCAGACCGCAGGCGAAGATCGCGATGGCCACCAGCACCAGCAGGGCGGTGCCCACGAAGGACCCGAGGATGTCCTGGATGACGTCGGCGATCGGTGTCCCGGATTGGGCGAGTTCGCCCGGGTTGCCGACCGCGGCCGTCACCACGAGCAGGAACAGGAAACCGAGCACGCCCGACGCCAGCACGGCCTGCCACATGGCGCGGGGGACCACCACCTCCGGCCGCTTCGTCTCTTCGGCAAGGTTCGCGGCGGATTCGAAGCCGACGATGGTGAAGGCGCCCAACAGGAACCCGAGCATCCACGGGCCGGCCGAGGTCGCGGTGCCGAAGCTCCAGTACTGCTCGGGGGACACCTCGCCGGTGGAGAACAGGTTGCCGACGTCGAGCTTGTGCGCGATGACGCCGACGATGAGCAGCAGCGCGACCAGCGCGACCATTCCGACGAGTTCGGCGGTCACCGCGAAGTTGTTGACCCGTTCGGTCCATGTCGTCGACAGACCCACCAGCACAGCCTGCAGCACGAGCACGGTCGCCGTGATGAGAAATGCGGTGGCGGGTGTGCCCTGGAACCCGAACAGGGCCGGCAGCACGGTGGCGGCGACGGTGTAATCGACGGCGATGACGACGATGGCCAGGAAGGTGAACGAGATCCAGCCGGTGATCCAGCCGAGCACGGGATTGGCCAGCCGGGACACCCATTGGTAGGCGTATCCGGTGACCGGGATGCGGGCGGCCAGTGCACCGATGAGCAGTGCGACGGCGAGCTGGCCGACCACCACGATGGGCCAGGTCCAGATACCCAGTGGCCCTGAGGAATTCAGGACACTTCCGTATGTGGTGAAGATGCCGGTGGCGATGGAGACGAAGGCGAAGGCCACGGCGAAGGAAGCGAACCGGCCGGTGGTGCGCTCGAAGGACTCGCGGTAGCCGAAGCGGGCGACGCCGGACGGCTCTTGGCCGCCCGACGATGTGGAATCATGTGTCATGGATCGTGCTTTCTGACTGGTTTTGAATGTTCGGTCCCGCGGGCGGCGCTGCAACGCCGCCCGCACCCATTTCCGGAGGCTGTCACGCTGACAGCACGGCACCTCCCGCTTCGTGGATGGCTTCGGTGAGAGCCGGGTTGTGCTGATCGGTGATCAGCCCGCTGACCGCATCCAGCCCGCAGACGCGATGCGGTGCGATCTGGCCGAGCTTCGACGAGTCGGCCAGGATGAACGAGCGGGCGCTGTTGGCGATGATGGTGCGCCGAACGTCGACCTCGTCGAGGTGATAGTCGGTCAGACCCGCGGCCGCGTCGACCCCGCCGGACCCGATGAAGGCGATATCGGCGTACAGCTCGGCGAACATCGCCTTGGCGTGTGCATTCGAGCACGCCAGATCGCCCCCGCGAACGCGGCCGCCACACACCAGGACGGTGATCCCGGGACGACCCGCCAGCTCGACGGCCACCAGCAGCGACGGGGTGGCCACGGTGCCGCGCCAGCCGTGCGGGATCGCGCGGGCGACTTCGACGGCGGTGGTGCCGAGGTCGATGACGACGGTCTGCCCGGACTCCAGCAGCCCGGCCGCGACCCTGGCCATATCGGCCTTGGCCCGGTGGTGGATGCCGGCGCGTTCGGTGAACGACGGTTCCTCGCCACGGGCTACGGTGGCGGCCCCGCCGTGCACCCGCCGCAGCGCCCCGCGTTCCTCGAGCAGGGCCAGGTCGCGGCGCACGGTCTCGGCGGAGACGCCGAGCATGCGGACGAGTTCGTCGGTACTGATCGTCGAGGCGGTATTGACCGCGTCGACGATGGCGTCGTGCCGGACAACCGGAAGCATGCGCGCCCACCTTGTGTGGATTATTGACTGCAAATGCCTGTAAGTGTGGGTTACTGACCGTGGGCCGTCAAGCGGAGCGGGGGCTCAGTGCAGCGCGTGATGAGGCGCCGATTGGCCGGCCGCGGATTCGTCTCTCGCCGCAGCTCGCGTATCACCGCCGTCGCCTACCATGAGGATCGGCAGCAGTGCGGCGCCGAGGACGTATACGGCGTCCGTGTGTCGGTCCCAACTTTGATGGCCACAACGGTGTGACGATCGATCTCAAGTCGAATGGCTCAACCGCGCCGCACGCGTAGCGAAAGGCCGCAGGCCATGACTGAATCGATGAGACCGCACTTCGAAGACGTCCAGGCGCACTATGACCTGTCCGACGACTTCTTCCGGCTTTTCCTGGACCCTTCGCAGATCTACAGCTGCGCCTACTTCGAGCGCGACGATATGACGCTCGCCGAGGCTCAACTGGCAAAGGTCGACCTGTCGCTGGGCAAGCTCGGACTGCAACCGGGTATGACACTGCTCGATGTGGGCTGCGGCTGGGGCGCGGTGCTGCGCCGCGCGCTCCAGATGTACGACGTCAACGTCGTCGGGCTGACGCTGTCCAAGAACCAGGCCGCCCATGTCCACGCCGGCTTCGACGAACTCGACACGCCCCGCAGCCGGCGGGTGCTGCTGCAGGGGTGGGAGCAGTTCGACGAGCCGGTGGACCGGATCGTATCCATCGGGGCTTTCGAGCACTTCGGCTTCGACCGGTACACCGATTTCTTCGCGAAGGCCTACCACCTGCTGCCCTCCGACGGCGTGATGATGCTGCACACCATCACCGCGCTCCATCCCGACCGTGCGAAGGAACTGGGCATTCCGTTGACCTGGGCGATGGCCCGGTTCGCCAAGTTCATCCTCACCGAGATCTTCCCGGGCGGGCGGCTGCCGTCGATCGAGAAGGTCGAGCAGCACGCCGATGCCGCCGGCTTTCGGGTCACCCGTGAGCAGTCGCTGCAACCGCATTACGCCAAGACCCTCGACATCTGGGCGCAGAACCTGCAGGCGCATCGAGACGAGGCGATCGCCATCCAGTCCGTGGAGGTCTACGACCGTTACATGAAGTACCTGACGGGATGCGCCGATCTGTTCCGCAATCGCCAGATGGACGTCGTCCAGTTCACCATGGAGAAGTAGGCGTCCCGGCGACCTGCACGATCACCTTCCCGACCGCCCGCCCGTCGGCGACATGCCGCAGCGCCGCGGCCGCTTCCTCGAGCGGATAGACCGCGCCGACGTGGGGCTGCACCGCGCCGGTGGCCAGCAACGTGGCCAGTTCCGCCTCGTTGCGGGCGAACTCCTCGGGTGGTACGTCCTGGAACTGGAAGCCCCGCAGCACAACACCTTTCACCAGCACCAGGTTCAGCGGGATGTGCGGGATGGTGCCGGATGCGTAGCCGACGGTGACGAACCGGCCGCCGCGGCGCAGCGCGCGCAGCGCGGGCTCGGACAGGTGGCCACCCACCGGGTCCAGCACGGCGTGGGCGCCATCGGGCACCGCGTCCCGCAGAGCGGCTCGCAGCTCGCCGGCGCGGTGGTTGACCACCGCGTGCGCACCGTATTGCCTTGCGGTGGAGAGCTTCTCCGCCGAGGAAGCGACCGCGGTCACCCGGGCGCCCAGCGCTGTGGCCAGTTGCACGGCCGCCAACCCGACGCCACCGCCGGCGCCCAGCACGATCACCTCGTCGTCGGCCTGTATCCGTGCCGCCGAGCGCAACGCGTGATGGGCGGTGCGATACGCGACCCCGGATGCGGCCGCCGTGTGATCATCGATCGTGTCGGGGAGGTGGGCGAGCGCGGCGCTCGACAGGCACACCTGCTCGGCGAACATGCCGAACATACCGGTGGCCGTCACCCGGTCGCCGACCGCGAAACCCGGCACCCCGGAAGATATTTCACTGACGACGCCGGCGCACTCGCTGCCGGGGACGAACGGGGGCGGGACCTTGATCTGGTACTCGCCGGCGACCAGCAACACGTCAGGGAAGTTCACCGCCGACGCCCGGATATCGACACGCACCTGACCAGGGGTCAGGACGGGGGCCGGGACGGCACGGACCTGCACCACCTCGGGTGGTCCGTAGAACGGGCAGACGGCCGCTCTCACCGGTAGTCGCTGGCCTCGGCGAGTTCGGCCGCCGAGCGCATCAGATCGGCGACCACCGGCCCGAACGCCAGCAGCTTCTCGTCATCGCCGGCGCGTTGAAATCCCTGCTCCAGCACGATCGCAAGCTTCCACTTCGCCAGCACCAGGTAGTAGTCCACATCGTCGACCTGGCGTCCGGACACCTCGGCGTAGTGCGCGACCACCTGATCTTGTGAGGGCATGCCCTGCATGTCGACATATCCCGACTCGGCGGCCTCGGGCGCGCCGGTGTCAACCGGCCAGCCCTGCACCATCCATGCCAGATCGAGTTTCGGATCGCCGACGGTGCCCATCTCCCAGTCCACGATCGCAGCGAGTGTGGCCGGCGCGCCGTGCCGGTACATCACGTTGGCGAACTGGTAGTCGCCATGCATCAGGCCGGGGATGAAATCCAGTGGGCGATGCGTGCGCAACCACTCCGTCGCGACCGCGAGGCCGTCCAGCTCACGGGCTTTGATCCGGTCATAGAAGCCGGTCCAGCGCGCGACCTGACGGTCGTGATAGCCGTCGGGGCGGCCCAGATCGCTCAATCCCCGGGCCTGCCAGTCCACCTGGGACAGCAGCGCGATTCCCTCGGCCAGTTGATAGGCCAGCGCCGGCCGCAGCGAGTGATCGGAGTTGAACGGCTCAGGCCAGTGCCGCGAGTCCATCGGCGACCACCCGTCGACGAACCCCATGAGGTAGAAGGGCCGGCCCAGAACCTTCGGGTCCGAACAGACCCCGACCGCTTTGGTGTGCGGGACGTCGGTGCCGTCGAGCGCCTCGATGATGCGCCACTCCCGGAGAATGCCGTTGTCGCGGTCGGCCGGTGCGCCCGGCGGAGGCATCCGCAGGACGCACTCGTGCTCTCCTCGGGTGATGCGGTAGATGACGTTCTGCGTACCGCCGGAAAGGAACTGGATATCGGTCGGCTCACCCTTGCCGGGGATGTCGGCCTCGTCCAGCCAAGTCGACAGCCGGGTGATGTCCAGCGTCACAGGTTGCCGACCTCCAGTTCCAGGAACTGCGCGTACTTGGCCTGCGCGGCTTCGCGTTTGCGCGGAATCCACTCGGAGGGCCACAGATCGTCGCTCGCCGAATAGCCCCGCAGCACCTGCTTGGCCACCGTGGTCTTGTGCACCTCGGTGGGTCCGTCGGCCAACCCCATCACCGCGGCCCCGGTGACCATGCCGAGGAAGGGCATCTCGTTGGTGACGCCGAGTGCGCCGTGCACCTGCATGGCCCGCCAGGCGATGTCGTGCAGCACCGTCGGCATCACCACCTTGACCGCGGCGATGTCCTTGCGCACCTTCTTGTAGTCGTTGTATTTGTCGATCTCCCACGCGGTGTAGAGCACCAGGAGCCGGAACTGGGTGAGTTGGGCGTAGGAATCGGCGATATAGGCCTGGATGGCCTGCTTGTCGGCCAGTAGGCTGCCCGCGGTCTGGCGGCTGAGCGCCCGCTCGCACATCATGTCGAGTGCCTTCTGCGACAGGCCGATGGTGCGCATGGCGTGGTGGATCCGCCCGCCGCCCAGTCGCGTCTGGGCGATGACGAAGGCCTGGCCCTCACCACCGAGCAGCGCCGAATCCGGCACCCGCACATTGTCATAGTGGATGAGTGCGTGGGAGCCCTGACCGTCGGACTCGCCGTACAGCCCACAGTTGCGTTCGATGGTCACCCCGGGGGTGTCGGTGGGCACCAGGAACATCGACATGCCCTGGTAGGGGCTGACATCCGGATTGGTCACCACCATGACGATGAGGAAGGACGAGGTGGAGGCGTTCGAGGAGAAGAACTTGTACCCATTGATGACCCAATCATCCCCATCGCGCACCGCGGCGGTCTTGAACTGGGTGGGGTCGGCCCCGCCCTGGGGCTCGGTCATCGAGTAACAGGAGAAGACCTCCCCGTCGAGCAGCGGACGCAGATAGCGTTCCTTCTGTTCGGGGGTGCCGTAGTGCGCGATGATCTCGGCGTTGCCCGTATCGGGTGCCTGGCAGCCGAAGATGACCGGCGCCCATTGCGAGCGGCCCAGGATCTCGTTCAGCAGAGCGAGTTTCAGCTGTCCGTATCCCTGCCCACCCAAATCCGGTCCGAGATGGGTGGCCCACAGCCCCTTCTGGCGTACCCGTTCCTTGAGGGGATCCACCACGGCGCGGCGGGTGTCGTCGAGCGGGGTGAACTGCAGATGCGGCCAGATCAGATCGAGTGGTTCGACCTCGTCCCGCACGAAGTCATCGGCCCAGTCCAGTAGTTCCTGGAACTGCGGATCGGTGTCGAAATCCCATGCCATGGCTAGCTCCTTTGATATCCGGCGATGAGGGTGACGATGTCTGCGCCGACCACGTCGGCGAAGGGACGGTTTCCGAACGCGCCGGCGGCCCAATGTCGGGCGCCCTCACTGACCAGCGTCATGGCCAGATAGGCCAGGTGTGTGACATCGGTGTGGGTGGGCAGTTTTCCGTCGGCGACGGCACGGTCGAACAGCGCGGTGAACATCCCGCTGTCGAGGTCGGGGGTGTCGCGGCCGAGTCCGCCGGCGGTATCCGCCATGATCCGGTGTTCGTGGCGGTAGCCCTCGAGAATCGTCTCGATGATCAACTCGCGTGGATTGCGGGCCATGGACCGCTCCAGATCCGACAGCGCCGCGGCGATGACCGCGGGCATGTCGTAGTCACCGACGAGCATGTCAGCGACGACGCGCTGAGCCGACCGGGTGGACATCACGCCCACCTCGAACAGCACGTCCTCCTTGCGCGGGAAGTAGAAGTAGAACAGCGCCTTGGAGACGCCGGCGGCCCTGCAGATATCGGCCACGGTGGTGGTCGCGTACCCGCTGGTGCGCCACAGGGCCATCGCCGCCTGTACCAGCGCACGTTTGGTCTCCTTGGACCTGGCCTGTGCCAGGGAGGCGCGACGCTGACCACGGTCAGGCGCGGACACCGCGCGGGAACCCGGCATATCAGCACGATAACTCCGGCGGTCATATTTGACCAGGGTCAACTTTCGGCGTCGGTCCGACGAGAACGGTACGCGCCCGTTGACGGAGTTCGGCCACTGTGGAAACCTGATACGCAAAGATGAGAATTACATTCTCGTCGAATGAGATTGCCGAAACGGAGCACAGATGGCGGACGGCCTGACCGAGTTGGATTTCTTCCGGGACCCGCAGCTGGTCGAGGATCCCTACCCGTATTTCGAGGCGCTGCGCAGTGGCTGCCCGGTTCACCGGAACGGCCCACACGGCGTGACCATGGTGACCGGCTGGGACGAGGCCGTCCAGGTCTACAACGACGCCGACACGTTCTCCTCGGTCACGTCGGTCACCGGTCCGTTCCCGGGGTTTCCGGTGCCGTTGGAAGGCCTGACCAAGGATGAGGTCAACGCCCTCATCGAGAAGCACCGCAACGAGCTTCCGTTCAGCGATCAGCTGCCGACGCTGGACCCACCGACCCACACCGATCACCGTGCGCTGCTCATGCGTTTGATCACCCCCAAGCGCCTCAAGGAGAACGAGGACGCGATGTGGAAGCTCGCCGACGAGGTGCTCGACACCTTCCTCGATGGCGGCCGGGGTGAGTTCATCAAGGGCTTCGCGAGCCCGTTCACCTTGCTGGTGATCGCCGATCTGCTGGGTATCCCGGAAGAAGATCGGGACAGCTTCATCGATGGCATCAGCCACAACGCGGGCGGCGGGGTCGGGGGTACCGGCGACGAAGCCCTGGCGCACAGCCCGCTGGAATTCCTCTATGACCTGTTCGCGTCCTACGTCTCGGAGCGGCGCGAGAACCCACGTGACGACGTGATGACCGGGATGGCGACCGCGACCTTCCCGGACGGCTCCATCCCCGACGTCGGTGATGTCGCCCGGGTGGCGACGAATGTCTTCTCCGCAGGCCAGGAAACGACCGTCCGCCTGCTGGGCACGGCCCTGAAAGTCATCGCCGAGCAGCCCGCGGTCCAGGCCGCGTTACGCGAAGATCGCAGCCTCATACCGAATTTCATCGAGGAGGCGTTGCGGATCGAGAGCCCGGTCAAGGGTGACTTCCGGTTGTCGCGCTGCCCCGTGACTGTCGGCGAGACCGAGCTCGGTTCGGGTACCACCGTCATGGTGCTCAACGGCGCCGCCAACCGCGACCCACGCCGGTTCTCCGATCCCGACACCTTCGACCCGGCCCGCAAGAACGCTCGCCAGCATCTGGCCTTCGGGCGAGGCATCCACAGCTGCCCGGGTGCACCGCTGGCCCGCGCGGAAACCAAAGTGGCCCTGGAGCGACTGCTGGACCGCACCACCGATATCCGGATCGCCGAGGACAAGCACGGTTCTGCCGACAGCCGCCGGTACAGGTACATCCCGACGTTCATCCTGCGCGGGCTGGTCGATCTGCACCTGGAGTTCGACACGTGAGAGTCTCGGTCGACGAGGACCGGTGCCGCGGTCACGGGATGTGCCTGACGGCGTGCCCTGAGGTGTTCACCCTGGCCGACGGTGGCTACGCAGAAGTGCTTCTCGATGAGGTGCCCGACGACTATGTCTCCGGTGTCAGGGATGCCGTCGAATGGTGTCCCGAACAAGCAATCAGCATCACAGAAGGAGACTAGAAGCGTGGCAAAAGGTTACGTCCTGCTGACCGAGACGATCACCGACCCGGCGGGCATGGGGGAGTACGCGAAGGCGGCCGGTCCGGCGATGGCCGGTGCCACCATTCTGGCGGTCGACCGGAAGCCGACCGTCATCGAGGGCACCTGGGAGACCACGCAGACGGTGCTGCTGGAATTCGAATCCGTGCAGGCGGCCACCGACTGGTACTACTCGGATGCTTATCAGGCCGCCGTCGCATTGCGGCAGACCGCCGCGACGTGTAACGGGGTGATCCTCAACGGATTCGGCACCTAGGGGCCGACTTCGCCGGACGGTGGTGGTGGTTCGAAGGGTGGGTACCACCACCATTGGGCGCGTTCGCCGGTCGGCCCGGGGTTGGGCGGGACCGCGGGTGGTGCGGATGGTCGCCGAGATCAGGTCTGGTCGGGGCTGCACCGATCAAAAGGCAGTGCATCGGTGGATCAGGGCTTTGGGCATCGATATGACTTGTGTGCGTTGTCGCGGATAGCGTTCTTGCCTCATAGCGGGGCGGGGTGGTGCCGTGGTGCGGTCAAATCAAGGGCGATGTCGACGAGCATGTCCTCTTGGCCGCCCACCATGCCGCGGCGGCCAGCCTCCTCGATGAGGGTACGAGCGTCGAGACCGTAGCGAGCTGCGGCGGCCTCGGCATGGCGAAGGAAGCTGGAGTACACGCCGGCATAGCCCAGACTCAGCGTTTCGCGGTCTACCCGCACCGGTCGGTCTTGCAGCGGACGGACGAGATCGTCGGCGGCGTCCTGCATCGCGTGCAGGTCACAACCATGTTGCCAGCCCATCCGGTTCGCGGTGGCGACGAAGGCTTCCAGCGGTGCGTTGCCGGCTCCGGCGCCCATGCCGGTCAGCGAGGCGTCGACGCGGCGAGCGCCGTGCTCGACTGCGACGACGGAGTTCGCGACGCCCAGCGAGAGGTTGTGATGGGCGTGGATGCCGATTGTGGTGGTGGGCTGCAGGGTCTGGGCCAGTGCATCGACACGTTCGGCGATGTCACGCATAGTCATGGCGCCACCTGAGTCCACGATGTAGACGCAGGTCGCGCCGTAGCCCTCCATGAGCTTGGCTTGCTCGGCGAGTGCATGCGGTGTGGTCATATGGCTCATCATCAGAAAGCCGACCGTATCCATATCCAAATCACGCGCTGCCGCGATGTGTTGGGCAGCGATGTCGGCTTCCGTGCAGTGTGTGGCGACGCGGACGACGCTTGCGCCGGCGCGGTGGGCATCTTTCAATCTCCGCACGCTTCCGATACCGGGAAGTAGCAGTGTGGCGATCTTGGCGCGGTGCACGGCAGTGGCCACTGCCTCGATCCACTCAATGTCGGTGTGGGCGCCGAATCCGTAGATGCAACTCGATCCGCCCAACCCGTCACCGTGGGCGACTTCGATGGAGTCCACGCCGGCGGCGTCGAGTGCTTTCGCGATGGTGACCGCCTGGCTGATGCTGTACTGGTGCCGGATGGCGTGCATCCCGTCGCGTAGCGTGACGTCACTGATGTAGAGGTCATAAATCATGGTGTGTCTCCCGAGATCTCGTTGTCTATGGCGGCGATCCGTTCGGCGGTGGACTTGGCTGCTGACGTCATGATGTCGAGGTTGCCCGCGTAGGCAGGCAGGTAATGTGCTGCACCCGCGACTTCCAGCATCACCGTTACCCGGGTACCTGTGAAACTGCCGGTTTCTGGTATATAGAGCGCGTTGTGGCTGCCGAACGTCTCGAACTGCACGCGCTGTTTGAGTCGATACCCGGGAACATAGGTGCCGACCTTGGCGATCATGTCCTCTACCGCCTCCTCGATGGCGGCGTGGTCTGCGTCGCCATCGACAAGGCAGTAGACAGTGTTACGCATCAAGATCGGCGGATCGGCCGGGTTGACCACCATCACGGCTTTGCCGCGCCGGGCGCCGCCCACCACTTCCAGTGCTGCAGAGGTTGTTTCGGTGAACTCATCGATGTTCGCCCGGGTTCCGGGGCCCGCTGATCTCGCCGAGATCGCGGATACGATCTCGGCGTAGGAGACGGTCCCGGCCTGTCCCACGGCGGAGACGATGGGCACGGTGGCCTGCCCGCCGCAGGTGACCATGTTCAGGTTGTATTCGTCGACATGCTCGTCAAGGTTGACCGCCGGCACACAGTAGGGACCCAGCGCTGCCGGGGTGAGGTCGAGCACCCGTACTCCGGTGTTCTGCAGCATGTTCCAGTTGACGCGGTGAGCGTTCGCCGATGTCGCGTCGAAGACGATTCGAACTCCGTCGAACTCAGGCATCGTGAGAAGGCCGTCGATCCCACCGGATGAGGTGGCTACGCCGAGGCGTCGTGCTCGGGCCAATCCGTCTGATTCCGGGTCGATGCCGACCATCGCAGCCATGGTCAACGGCCCGTCACTGCGCATGATCTTGATCATGAGATCGGTGCCGATGTTGCCCGAGCCGATGACGGCGACCGGCCACTGATGTTGTGTTGTCATGTCAATCCTTCAGCTGAACCTGAGTGAGACCGCACCGAGCCCGGTGATATCGGTGGTAACGGTGTCGCCTGCGTGGATGAAGCGCGCGGAGGTGAACGAGCCAGACATCACGAACTGTCCGGGCTCGATGGCTACCGAGAACGCGGCCAGTGCGTTGGCGAGCCAGGCCACCGCCGCAGCGGGGTCACCCATCACCGCCGTCCCCATGCCGGTATCGGTTTCAACTCCGTTGATCAGCAGTGATGCGCCGAGCCCGGGTAGATGGAGGTGGTGATGGTAGGGCACCCAAGTGCCTAGAACCACCGCGCCGCAGCTGGCGTTGTCGGCGACGGTATCAGGCAGGGTGATCCGCCAGTCCGCGATGCGGCTGTCGACGATTTCCAGTGCTGAGGCCACCGACTCTGTGGCCTCATACACCTCTTCGACAGTGACATGGGGACCGCGCAGTGGAGCCCGGAGCAGAAATGCCACCTCGGGTTCCACCCGGGGAGCACAGAACTGGTCGGCCGCGACGACAGCGTTGTCGGGCACGACCATGTCATCGAGGATGTAGCCGAAATCAGGCTGATCGACCCCGAGGAGCTGTTGCATTGCCGCCGAGGTCAACCCGACCTTGTGGCCAACGACGACGCGTCCTTGCGCCAGCCTGCGGTCCAGGTTGACCTGCTGAACCGCGTAGGCGTCGCCCTGGGTGAATCCGGGATAGGACTCGGTGAGTGGCGGAGCCGGGACCCGGCTTCTCTGTGCGGTCTCCAACACCGCCGCGGCGGTGTTGATCATGTTGTCGCTCAATGCCATTACTGCGAGTTCTCACTGGCCATGCGCTCTGCGAGCCCGTACAGTGCCAGCGCGTGCTGTTCGAACATCGCCACCAAATCGAGAGCGTCGCCATCGATTTCCTTGGCGATGAACAGTCCGTCGGCGCCGGCTACCGCATAGGTCGACAGTCGACGGATTTGGTCCGCGGTGAGCCCGGGTACGAGATCGACGATGGCGCGGGAGACGCTGTCAACCGCATTGGCGCGTACCTCCAGGAACATCGACCGCGCTCGCGGTTCGACCGGACGTCGCTCCAGTGACAGCATGAGCCCCAGTCGCAGAAAGTCCGGCGAATCCGAAAGTGCCTTGGCGATCTGCGTCACCATGGCCACCAGTCGGTCCAGTGGCGAACCCTCGTCGGGCAACTGCCAGCTTCGAAGCCATTCGTCGTAGCTCCGCTCGATAACTGCGGCGATCAGGTCGTCCTTGTCTTTGAAATGCCAGTAGATCGAACTCGCCGGCAGCCCGCATTTCGCGCTGACCGCGGCGATACCGGTGCCCTCGTAACCGCGTACGGCCGCGATCTCCGCGGCAGCGTCGACGATTCGCGCGCGTGACGCCGCGCCATCGAGTCTGTGCCGCCGGGTGTTCGCGCGTTGCGGCTTCTCGGTTGGCATGGTGACGCTCCTCGCGTTCAGGGGGTTGACGTGGCTTTCGTAACACTCTACCGTATCGATCACTACATTACCGTAGTGATCACTACACGATAGATCTGGTGAACGAGGATGGCCTTGGCTGAGGAAAAGAACTACGACGTCGCGATTGTCGGTTACGGTCCGTCGGGCGCGACGGCCGCCAACCTCCTCGGTCAGCTCGGTCTCAAAGTCGTTGTCTTGGAGCGTGATCCGGACATCTTCGGCCGCGCCCGGGCCATCTCGATTGATGAGGAAGTGCTGCGGATATGGCAGTCGGTGGGGTTGGCCGAACAGCTGCAGCGCGACATGCTGCCCAACCGCCCGCTGACATTTGTGGACTCCACGGGGAGACCGTTCGTCCGACTGGCGTTGACCCCACGCGGATCGGGGCACCCGCCTCAACAGTTCATCTACCAGCCGGCGGTGGATCAGGTCCTGCGCGAGGGTGTGGGGCGTTTTCCCAATGTCGAAGTGCTACTGGAGCACGAGTGTCTGCGGGTGTTGACTAAGGGCGACAAGGTCGAGTTGATGTTGGCCGACCTGAAGACCGACACCTTCAAACGGCTGACCGCGTCGTATGTGATCGCCGCAGACGGTGGCGGGTCGGCCATCCGAGGTCAACTCGGCATCGGCTATGCGGGGCGCACCTACGCCGAACGGTGGGTGGTCATCGATACCGAGATGCTGCAACCGTGGGAGAACCACGACGCGTTGCGGTTTCACTGCAACCCCGCCCGCCCCACCGTCGATTGCCCGACGCCCCTGGGGCATCATCGTTGGGAGTTCCCCGCCCTGGCCGGTGAGGACGATCGCACCCTTCTTCAACCCGAAGCGATCTGGAAAGTCCTCAACGATCAGGGCATCACCGAGCAGCACGTGAAGATCCTGCGATCCGTCATCTACAGCCACCACGTACGTGTGGCCGACCGGTGGCGGGCCGGACGAGTGTTCCTGGCCGGTGACGCTGCGCACGCGATGCCGCCGTGGATCGGCCAGGGCATGTGCGCCGGCGTGCGAGACGTGGCCAATCTGTGCTGGAAACTGGCCGCAGTGGTGCGGGGCCAGGCATCCGAAGAACTTCTGGACTCCTATCAGGTCGAACGACAGCCACACGTGACCGAGGTGACCCGCCGCGCCGTCTTCGTCGGCCGGGTCATTACCGAGCGTCGGCAGTGGGTCGCTGCCGTCCGCAATCACGTGCTGCGCACGCTCAGTCGCGTGCCGGGCTTGATACGAGCGGGACAGCGGTTCTACTGGGTGCCCGAACCGCACTACGCGCGTGGCTTCTTTGCCACAAACCCGCATCTCGCAACCGGTCGACTGATACCGCAACCACTCGTGGTCGACGGCGAGTGCGCCACGGCGCGGCTCGACGACATCATCGGCGGTCGTTGGACGCTGCTGTACACGGGGCAGAAACCGCCCGGTGCTCAGCGCTGGGAGCAACTGGGAATACCCAGTCTGGCAGTGCATCGCGCCACCGTGCCCCCGGCGCCGGGCACAGTTGTCGACAGAACTGGCGCATTGAACACCTGGCTGGCCGCCCACGGGGCGGCTGCCGTGGTGCTGCGCCCCGACGGATTCGTCTACGGCGCAGCCCAATCCGATGAGCCGCTGCCGCCGCCACCGCACGGCCTAGCCGGCTGCGGCAAGGCCGCTGCCGCCCCCTCGACCAGAACCGGAGCCACCGCATGACAAGCCACGCACTCCTCGAGAACACCGTCTCCGTGGCGGGCAACCCGATCTTCTACGTGGAGTCCGGCACCGGAACGCCGGTGGTCCTGCTTCATGGCGGTGGACCAGGGGCGTCGGGAGTGTCGAACTATTCACGCAACATTGACGCACTCGCACAGCACTTCCGGGTCATCGTTCCCGACCTGCCCGGATATGGCCGCTCGACCAAGAACTTCGACCATTCCGACCCGTTCGGTTACCTCGCAACAATGATCCGGGGCCTGCTGCACCAACTCGACGTCGACACAGCACATCTGGTCGGCAACTCCTATGGCGGCGCGGCAGCCTTGCGTCTTGCGCTCGACACACCCAACCGTGTCGGAAAGCTGGTTCTGATGGGCCCCGGCGGGATAGGCACGACTCGCGCCCTCCCGACGGCCGGCCTCAAAAGCCTGTTCGCGTACTACGGGGGCGAAGGGCCCAGCCGCGAGAAGCTTGCGTCGTTCGTCCGCACCTACCTCGTGTACGACGGGGCCGCAGTTCCCGATGAACTCATCGAACAGCGCTACCTGGCCTCCATCGACCCCGCTGTGGTGGCAGCGCCTCCACTTCGGCGCCCGTCGGGGCCAACGGCGTTGCGCACCCTTTGGCGGATGGACCTCACCCGTGACCAGCGGCTGAAGACTCTGCCAAACCCGACGCTGGTGTTGTGGGGCCGCGACGACAAGGTCAACCGACCCCACGGTGGGCCCACGCTGCTCAACACCCTGCCCAACGCAGAACTGGTGATGACCTCCCACACCGGCCACTGGATGCAGTGGGAACGCGCAGCGCTCTTCAATCGACTGGTCACCGACTTCCTGCAGCCCGACTCGACGCTGGCTCGGGGGTGACACCGGTGACCCGCAACCTCACCCCGTCGCAGTCGATATTCGGTGATGTCCATCTCGGTTACGTCGTCATCGAAACGCAGCGATTCGCCGACTGGCGCAGATTCGGACGCGATGCTGTCGGCTTACAGGTAGACGAAACACTGTCCGACACCATGCGCTTTCGGCTGGACGACCACGGTTGCCGATTCCTTCTGCAACGCGGGCCTGCCGAAGATGTCACCGCCCTCGGCTGGGAACTTGACGACCATGATGTCTTCGATGCCGTGGCGGCACGCATCACCGCACACGGCGTTGCGTTGACCGAAGGTGGCGCTGAGGATGCCGTGCTGCGCGGCGTCGAGAGGCTGGCCAGGTTCCCAGGTCCCAATGGACTGATGCAGGAGATCTACACGCGCCCGCACGTCAGCCACACCGCGCCGGTGCTGCTGGCGAAAGAGGGTTTCGTCACCGGCGAAAGTGGACTTGGGCACGTGGCGATAGTAAGCAAGCACCCACACCAGATGCACGGCTACTACCGGACGGTGTTCGACGCACGTCTGTCGGACTATATCGACGAGACCATCAGCGGACTCAAGTTCAAGATCCGATTCCTGCGAGTCAACGAACGTCACCACAGCGTGGCCATCGCGTCGGTGAATCGGTTGCCCATCAAGCCCATTCGCACCCGAATCCAGCACGTCAACATCCAGGTGACCGCCCTCGACGACATGGTGGCGGCCTATCAACGGATGGCGGAGAACGGATTCGGGGTGGCCCTGTCGATCGGTCAACACACCAACGACAAGGAACTGTCGTTCTATGCGGTCACACCGTCGGGATTCGAATGGGAAGTGGGATGGAACCCCATCGTGATCGACGACGAAGATGCCTGGGAGCCAACAACGCACCAAGGCATCAGCATCTGGGGACACACCGCCCACGGCCAGACGATCTGCGACAAGCTCGCACAGTTCAAGATCGGTGCGCAGTCGTTGGTACAACGAGAAGACACTATCCCGGCCCTGTCCGAGGGAATCCCTGACTACTGACCGAACGCAGGGTGGTAAGCCACGATGGCCGCGACGGTTGGGCACTGGCGGCGGGCGCTTGGTCAGTCGTGTGCCTCCTCGGCCGCCGACCACCTGGAGAAAGGACCGTGAGAATGGCAGTTACCGACGTTCCCGTGTTCGCGCATCTCACCGACACCGATGTCGAGAATCTGGGCATCGAACTCGATGCGATCCGTCAGGACATCGAAGACTCCCGTGGCGGGTGCGATGCGCGCTATATCCGCCGTACCATCGCGGCGCAGCGTGCGCTCGACGTCGCCGGTCGCGTTATGCTCGCGGCAAGTTCCAAGCGCGCCGCATGGTGGGCGGGCACCGTCACCCTGGGCGTGGCCAAGATCATCGAGAACATGGAGATCGGCCACAACGTCATGCACGGCCAGTGGGATTGGATGAACGATCCCGAGATCCACTCCTCGTCGTGGGAGTGGGACATGGGTGGCGCGTCCAAGCACTGGCGGTTCACCCACAACTTCATGCACCACAAGTACACCAACATCCTCGGCATGGATGACGACGTTGGGTTCGGGTTGCTGCGCGTCACGAGGGATCAGTCGTGGAAGCCGTTCAACATTCTGAACCTGATCTACAACACCATGCTGGCCACGTTGTTCGAATGGGGTGTGGGGCTGCAGCACCTGGAGCTCGGCAAGATCTTCAAGGGCCGCGCCAACCGCAACGCCACGCTCGTCCGCGTCCGTGAGTTCGGTATCAAGGCTGGGCATCAGCTGGCCAAGGACTATCTGGTGTGGCCCGCGCTGACGTCGCTGTCACCCGGTGCGACCTTCAAGTCAACCTTGACGGCCACTGCGGTGGCCAATGTCATCCGCAACGTGTGGGCCAACGCGGTGATCTTCTGCGGTCATTTCCCCGATGGGGCAGAGAAGTTCACGAAGACCGACCTGGTCGGTGAGAGCCGCGGCCAGTGGTACCTGCGGCAGATGCTGGGCAGTGCCAACTTCGAGAACGGACCGGTGCTGCGCTTCATGAGCGGAAACCTGTGTCACCAGATCGAGCACCACCTGTATCCGGACCTGCCGAGCAACCGGCTCTACGAGATCTCGATCCGGGTGCGGGCGGTGTGCGAGAAGTACGACCTGCCCTACACCACGGGATCATTTCTGCTGCAGTACGGCAAGACGTGGCGCACCATCGCCAAGCTGTCGCTGCCGGAGAAGTTCCTGAAGGACACAGCCGACAATGCACCCGAGACCCGCAGCGAGCGGATGTTCGCCGAGCTCGAAGGCTACGGGGTCATCGATCCCGCGACCGGGCGCCGCCGTGGCCTGAAGACCGCGATCGACACCGTGCGCCGATCGAGCAGGAGGCGCCTGAAGCGAGGATCGCACGGCGCCTGAACCGTACACCGAATGTCGGTTGTTCGACAGCAAACACGTTGCAGCACAGACTGTCCAGCAGCAAGAAGGAAAGTTCTGGGAAGTGGTGAGGCGGACGCTGTCGGCGCTGCCGATCCTGCGGCTCGCCCAACTCGCTCGCCGAACTCGATGGAAAGAAGGATGATGAACATCGCCCCGATCTCGGTCGACGTCGATGACATCGTGTTATCAGGAATCTACGTCAAACCGGAAAATCGGCCGCGTGCACTGATTGTTGCGCTGCACGGTGGCTCAGTAACGTCTCGAATCTACGATCAACGCATCCCAGGTGATTCTTCATACTTGGATCTGGCTGCACAACTGGGCTTCGCCGCAGTCGCGGTCGATCGGCCAGGATATGGAGCAAGTTCCGGAATCAGCCCAGAAAAAACCTGCTTCGACGAACAGATCGCCATCCTGCGGACTGCCATCGCAGACCTCTGGGCTCGGATCGGCGGCGAGAGCGCTGGGGTTGTCCTCACCGGAAACTCGATCGGCGGAATGCTGGCACTGTGCCTTGCAGCGGAGAACGGCAACTTCCCGCTGCTCGGAGTCAGCGTCCATAGCGCGGGCTACAACTGGATTCCCGGCTTCGCTACGGAACTCCAAGGCCGCATGGATCGCGAAGCGTCGACCCATATCGATCCCCGTGGTCGGAGCACCGTCGTCTTCGGCCCCGAATGGACGTGGCCGCCGCAGACTGCACAATCGTTGCTCGAGACTTCGGCGCCAGCCCCTGTCGGGGAACTACATGACGCGCTTCAATGGCCGCAACGACTCGACCGGGTCGCCGGATCGATCTCGGTTCCCGTGCGAGTCGCGATCGCGGAATACGACGACCGGTGGTCGTCGACGCCGCCAGACCTGCGGGCATTGCAGGAACTCTTCACCACGGCAGCGCTGGTCGAGGTTCGCCGGCAACGTTTCGCAGGCCATCAGCTGAGCGCAAACTATGCCGCCCGCGCTTTCTACCTTCACGAGCTTGCCTTCGCCGAAGAATGCCGCCTTGCCGCTGTCACCTCTGCATTTGGTCCGCTACCGCATCGGCCCGCCTCATAGGACGCACCGCACAAACCTCTCAGCTGCACCGGAGATCCGTGCGCGCTCACACCAACCTCGCCATCGACAACTGACAGGACGTGCACTCATGTCGCGCATCGACACCCACCACCATGTGATCCCTCCGTTCTATCGGGCCGTACTCCACAAGGCAGGCGTGGTCGAGGCGGGTGGACGAGCGTTGCCTGAGTGGAGCGCGGATGCGTCGCTTGAGGCGATGGACCTGCTGGGCGTCAGCGCTGCGATCCTCTCGGTGTCGACTCCTGGTACCACCTTTCTGACCGACGGCGGCGATGCCGCTGCACTAGCACGTGACCTCAACGACTACACGGCCGATCTGGTGGCGAAGTGGCCAAGCAGGTTTGGGTTCCTTGCCACAGTTCCCTTGCCACACAGAGCTGCCGCGGTTGCCGAATCGGTACGGGCACTCGACGAGTTGCACGCCGATGGCGTGGTATTGCTGGCAAATAGCGGTGGCATCTATCTGGGTGAAGAGGGCTACGACGATCTGTTCGCCGCACTCGACGAGCGCTCGGCCAAGGTGCTCATACATCCCGCCGACCTGCCCGGACCGACAATCCGGCACCTGCCGCCGTTCGCCGCCGACTTCCTGCTCGACACCACACGTGCGGCGTACCTACTTGTGCGCAACGGAATTCGCCAAACCTATCCGAATATCCGATTCATCCTCAGTCACGGCGGGGGATTCGTGCCCTATGCGTCACACCGGATGTCACTGCCGATCTCGGCCGACACCGGGCGTAGCGTCGCCGACATCCTCGGCGAATTCGCGACCTTCTACTTCGATACCGCACTGTCCTCCAGCCCGGCGGCGTTGCCGACCCTGCTCGCTTTCGCCCACCCAGGCCACATCACCTTCGGGTCGGATTGGCCGTTCGCACCCCTGGCCGCGGCGAACTGGTTCTCGACAAACCTGGACGCCTATAGCCACATCGATGCGGCCGGTCTTGCCGCCATCAACGTAAGCACAGCGGTGTCGCTGTTCCCGCGCTTCATTCGGCCGGTCGAATAATGGCTATTGCCCACGTCCCTGTGTCCGCCCAGTCGACGGCTGTCGCCGTTGGGAACCCAGCTCAGACACCCGCCCCGCCGGAAGGAAACGATATGCAGCGTGGCGCAACACGTAGTGACACCAGCGCGACACGATCACAGACGTTCGGCGCAACATCCCCAGCAGCGATCGCCTACGGGGAGAAGGGTTCAGAGCTCCGCGGATCTGACCGGGTCCGCAGCCGCAAGACGCTGATCGGGCCGAACGGAGTAGCCTTGGAGGCAATCATTGCGGCCTCGCTCCGGCCGTTCGAACATTCGGTGGGAAGCTCAGATCCGGCGCCGATACTGATCTGCCTGCACGGTGGCGGTTGCAACGGACGGTATTTCGATATACCCGGGCATTCACTGCTCGACGTCGCGTCCGAGCACGGCCTCACGGCTGTCAGTATCGACCGACCGGGCTATGGGCGCAGCTCGTCCTGCGAAGGCGACCACGACGGGATAGCGCGGTCAGCCGAGATGATCGACGGCGCATTGACTGCTTTGTGGAAGGAAAGTCCGGCCGGTTGCCCTGGGTTCGTCGTCGTGGGTCACTCGATCGGAGGTGCGATTGCGCTCCACCTCGCGGCGGCAGATCATGAGTGGCTATTGTTGGGAGTATCCGTGGCAGGCATCGGCCATATCCCACCAGGTAATGCAGGCGGGGCGTGGGCCGGCGCGGTGCCAGAGAATGGCCGCATCGATATTCCGCGTGAGGCGCGTCGACAGTTACTCTACGGCCCGGACTGGTCGATGCCGGCAGTTCCCGATGACTTTTTCGATGCCGCAATGGAACCCGCGCTCATCACGGAGATCGCAGAGGTCTACACGAGCTGGCCGACCGAGTTCTCAGCGATCGCCGGCCGCATCCGCGTGCCCATCCTGTTCGCACAGCCTGAATTCGATGCACTGTGGACGGTTCGGTCGTCCACCTGCCACGAATTCGGATCGGCGTTCACTCAAGCAGCCACAGTCACCGGCGGCATCTATCGTGGAGTGGGCCACTGCATCGACCACCACCGGTTAGGTACCGCATGGCATTTCGAGCAAATTGCATTTGCCCTACGGTGCTGGCTCGAAGCGAGACGTTGACACCCAGTGAGCTGTGTAAGCACCCAATCACCGCCCGGGGATCAAAAGCTCTGACCGACAACCGTCGTCGACCGGTTCCGTGATCAGAGGAGTCGATCAGGCCGGCCAGCAGGAACTTGTGGATGCCGACATATCCCAGGGCTGAACTCTACGGGGACTGTACGGAATCCACGGGTGATCGAATTGCCGTGAAAGTCCGGACGGGCACCCGTCGCCAGCCGGAAGTCGGGCAGGCGTGACAGCACCCGCTCCACCCCGATCTGAAACTCCAGGCGCGCCAAGTTGGAGCCCAGACAACGGTGCACACCCGCACCGAAGCCCAGATGACGGTTCTCCCGGCGATCGAGCACGCAACGGTTCGCATCGGGGAACACGTTGTCGTCGCGGTTCGCAGCGGCGAAGTTGACCACCACCGTGTCACCGGCATGGAAGGTGTGCCCGCTCAGTTCGACATCCTTGGTGACGGTCCGGTGCAGCCCGTGGATCGACCCCGCGTAGCGGATGAGTTCCTCGACCGCGCGGGGGAGTAGGTCGGGGTCCGCGGCGAGACGGTCACGTTCACCCGGATGGGTGGCCAGGTGGTGGAAGGCGAAAGACATGGCGCTGGCGGTGGTCTCCAGACCGGCCTGGACGAGCAGCATCGCGTTGGCAACGGCATCCTCGATGGGCAGCCTCTCCCCGTCGATCTCGGCGGCCAGCAGGATGTCGATCATGTCGCCGCGCGACGGTTGGCCGATGCGGGCCGTGACGGTGTCGTGGATGTACTGATACAGCCCACCCCAAGCCGTCATCCGGATGTCCTCGGTCGCCCCGTTGAGGGCGTCGTCGGTGAGTTGAAAACAGATCCCGACATCGTGGGCGGGAATGCCCAGCAGGTATTTGAACAGCACGATCCCGGGCTGCCGCCAGGCGACCCGGGCCAGGTCCCCGGCTCCGGCGCCGATGAAATCGTCGATGAGCAGATCGGTTTCGGTGGTGACCTGGGGCCGCAGCGCTTTCATCTGGGCCGGCGAGAAGTACGGGTTGAGCACTTTGCGCAGCTTCTGCTGCCGCGGTGGATCCATCATCACCACCAGATCGCCGATGACGAAGTCGGCCGATCCCGGAACCGGGTTGTTGGAGAAGTGTTCCCAGTCCTGGGCGATCCGGTAGCAGTCGTCGTAATTCACCGCGATCCAGGCCCCGCCGGGGGTGTCGGCGAGAAACGGGGTGTCGGTGTGCGGGAAGGGACATCCCTGGCGCATCACGGTGTAGACGTCGTACAGCAGGTCGTTGTCGTTGAAGTCCGGGTGCCGCAGATCCCAGTTCTGCGCATGGCTTTCCGGTGAGGTCGTCATCTAATGTCCCTGCTCCCGGGCCACCCGCTGATCGTGGATGCGCACCAGTTCGCGGAAGCCGATCCGGTGATACTTCGGCACCGGCTGGATACCCCATTGATCCTGGGCGGTGTCCTTGCCTTCGGCGCCCTCGGGCGGCCCGAACGCCGGGTAGGGCACCTTGCATTCGAGGGTGTCATCGGAATAGCGCACCTTGAGCAGTTCGCTGCAGATCTGGGTGAGGCTCAAGGTGGGGTAGCCGTAGTAGATGGCCATGAACGGCAAGGTGAAGGCGCCTTCGAGCACGAGCGCCACCAAGCACACGAGCACCGCGCGCTTGATCCAGGTGTGCATGCGGGCGTAATAGGGCGTGGTGCCGGGCGGAAGATCGTCGGCCTTGTCGTCGGTGCTCGCTGGTGCGGTCACAGTTTCTCCTTTAGTCCGTGAAGATCTCGCGGTTCACCGTGTGCAGGTACGGAATCGCGAGGAAGGGGGTGATGTAGAAGATGTCGTAGAGCCACCAGCCGATGACGGGGAACACCACGCCGGCGAAGCGGACATCGGCGAACATCGTCATGTTGAACACGTAGACGCACCAGATCACGACGCCCATCCAGCAGGTGATGACCATGTACTGGTGGCCCCAGCGTGTCATCTGGAGGAAGCCGATGGCGGCCGCGCAGCGCATCGCGAAGACGGTGATGATCATGCCGAAGACCATCGACTTCTCGCCGGGCCCGGCGGCACCGCCCACCCACAGTTCGTTGTAATGCCAGAAGTAGCCGGCGTCGAACATGTTGCCCCAGCCGATCATCAGGACTCGGTTGATCAGCGTGTGGTTGGCGACCAAGTCCAGTGCCCAGCCCAGGCTGTTGAGCATGCCGTCGATCAGGGTCAGGTACCCGATCAGCGTGACGATCATCGGCCGCACGGAAAGACCGGAGCGCAGGGCCTGACGCTGCAGCCACACTCCGCGCATGAAGATGGGGAAGCCGATCAAACCGGGAGCCCACATGCCCATCAGGGCGGCGCCGACGATCATCCATTTGTCGGCGCGCCGCTGCGCCGAACGGGATTCGTCGTGATGTTCCTCCAGCCCCACGGATGCCTGCGACAGCGTCACAGGTCCCACCACCCGCGGGCGAAGGACATGTACAGCTGGATCCCGAACATCGCCAGCAGGTAGCCGTAGATGACGATCTGCAGGACGATGAGCGCCTTCTTGCGATTCTTCTCTTTCTGGTCAACCACGGGCGGTGATTCCTTTCTCGCGGGGGCTTTCGGTATCGGCACCGGGCAGGCACGCCGAGGCGACCTCCAACAACCCTTCGGCGATGGCGCCGTCGCTGGACAGCGGCGCCAGGATGCAGGCCTGCGCAGCGTCCAGTTCTGTTGCGCCGGCGGCGATCAGCTGCGCCGCCGTGACGAGCACGCGGGTGGAGGGCGGTTCGAAGTGGAAGGCCTCGTCGGCGGTGCGGATCGCGGTGGCGCAGCGCACCAAACGCTCGGCCGTCGCATGACCGACCTGCGTCTCGGCCACGATCACCTCGGCTTCGCGTCCCGGGGGCAGATACCGCATGGGGAGGGTGACGAACCGTTGCCGGAAGGACGGTTTGAGTTCCTTCAGCGAGCTGCGATAGGCGGGATTGTAGGAGCACACCAGCATGAAGGTGGCGGGGGCTTCCACCACTTCACCGGCTCGGTCCAGGTACAGCGCGCGACGGTGATCGGTGAGCGAATGCAGGATGGCCAGGGAATCGTGTCTGGCCTCCACCACTTCGTCGAGATAGCAGATGGCGCCGGTCTTCACCGCTCTGGTCAGCGGGCCGTCGGTCCACACCACGTCACCGCCGGTCACCATGAACCGGCCCACCAGGTCGGAACTGGTGAGGTCGTCATGACAGCTGATGGTGACGACCTGCCGCCCCAGCAGCGTTCCCATGTGTTCGACCAGGCGCGTCTTACCGCAGCCCGTCGGGCCGGTGAGCATGACGGGCAGCCGCCGGTGGTAGGCCCGCTCGAACAGCTGAACCTCGTTGGCGTTGGCGAAGTAGGTATCTGTATTCACGCGGTAACCAGCTCCTTGTGGACGTGGGCGAGGACACGGGGCAGTTCTTCGATCCGGCGGATGCGCTGGGACCGTTTGGGTCCGAAGACTTCCGGCAACGGGTCGACGCGTACCGGTCCGATGCCGATGTAGTACATCGCCACTCCGGCATCGCGGGCCTCCTCGACCGCATGCGCCGAATCAGCCCAGGCGTAGCGCCCCTCGTATCCCTCGTCGGAGATCAGGCCGTCACCGATGACGATGAGCTGTCTGCGCTCGGCTGGCTGAGCGAGCAGGCGGCTGGTCAGATGGCGCAGCGGCGCACCGAGTCTGGTGTAGCCGCCGGTGGACAGGCCGAGCCCGCCGGGCGCGATGATGCGCCGGTCGCCGAAGTCCTTGAGGCAGCTGACTTCGACGCGGTGCCGGGTGTTACCGGTGAACACGAAGATGCCGTGCCGTTCCCGCGCCGAGGCCATGGCCCGGGACAGGGCATCGGCGCAGGCCAACTCGAGGGTGAAGATCTGGCCGCCGTGCGCGCCCAGCGAGGAACTGCCATCCAGCAGCAGGGCGGTGGTCACATCACGGCTGCTGGGCAGCAGCTCCCGGAAGAGACGCGGTGCGTCCGCCTCGCCGGCCGCGACGTCGATGTAGTGCTCGACGTACTGCTCGACGTCGAGGTCGGATCCGTCCTCCAGCCGGTTGTGCATTCTTCGGTGGGTGTTCTCCTCGAACCACTTCCGTACGTCCACGCCGACGGGCCGGGCACGCCGGTGGGTGCCCGGATGCACTCGTTCGATCACGGTCACGTGGTCGGTCATGAAGGATCCGGTCCAGGAGTTCCACTCCGGGTAGGGGATACCCGGGCGATGCTCGGGCGTGATGTCGAGATCGTTGTCCTGTGGCCGGCTGGCCGGAGGCAGATTGGAGTTGCGGACACCGCCGTCACCGCCGACAGGGACCGAGTACGGGCGGGGTATCCGTTTCTGGTCGCTGGTCCAGGGCATCCGCCCGAAGGTCCGGCGCAGCGTGTCCGAGAGCCCTTGCGGCAGGGTGTACGCCCGCGGCAGGCTGCCCAGCAGGGGATCGATGACCAGGGGTTGTGCCGAACGCGCCAGTGCGATCGCGCGGTTGAGCATTTCCTCGGCGGCCGTCGCGGCCGGGGTGGGTTCGAGGGTGGGCAGCGCCCGGCGCAGGTCGGGGACCAGGCCGGGCCAGAATTCGGCGATCCAGCCCAGCGCGACACCGGCTTCGACGAGCGTGAGCGCGGTGAGCTCGCGAGTCGAGAGTTCACTGATCCGGTAGTCGAGCAATCGCTCCTTGGATGGCGAACACTGCAGTGCCACACCGCAGGTGAGTGTCCGTCGGGTCCAGGCCCGGTGCGGCGGGTAGGGCACGTAAAGGGTGTCGAGCTGAGTGTTCAAACCGAATCCGCGATGGTGTCCGGTCAGCAGGCGGGCGCCCGTCCGGCGCCCGTCGCTGAGTGCCATCGCGGTCACCGCGCAACTGCGTTCGGTGGCCATCGCGGTGTGGTCGGTGTCCGTCTCGGCCAGGTCGGATGTCATCGGGTCAGAACGTCCCGATGTTGGAGAACATCCAGTACCAGAACCAGATGATCAAACCTGTTCCGCCCCAGGCGGCGACGTAACGGAGTATCTCCCAGATCCAGTCCACGTCGGATTCCTTTCTTATCGGGCTTCGAGTCCGCGTAGTGCGGTGGTCACCAAACCGGTCAGCATGGCACCGCGTGAGTCGGTGTTCGAGGTGGTGGTGAGGACCCCGTAGACGCCCAACAGGAAGAACGTCGCGCTGTAGAACGCGTCGACTTCGGGCGGTACCTTCCCGTCACCGCGGGCGCGCTCGATCTCCCGGACCAGCAACACGATCAACGGGTGATCGGTCCATTCGTCGGCAGCGGGACGGGTCGGCGAAAAGTGCAGGGCAAGAAACTCTTTGAACAGCGACGGGCCCAGCCGGCGTTCGAGCCCGGTAATCAGTGCCACGACGTGGTCCAGGGTGCTGGCAAGATCGGGCGCGCCGTCGAGGTAGCGGCCGAATTCGGTGGCCATGCGTGCTTCTTCGCGAGCCTCCAGCTCCAGCAGCACGTGTTCCTTGCTGGGGAAGTGGAAGAAGAACGTCCCGTGCGCCACGCCGGCCGCGGCCGCGATGGTGTCGATGTCGGCATGCGCCATCCCCGACGAGGTGAACTCGGCGATGGCGGCACCGAGTATCCGTTCTCGGGTCTGCCGTCGACGTTGCTCGCGCGTCGACTGCCTGGCCGGAGGTGTCATCGCCTGGCCTTCCTCAGTCGGAGAAGATCTCGCGGTTCACGGAGTGCAGATACGGGATCGCGAGGAAAGGCGTGATGTAGAAGATGTCGTAGAGCCACCACCCCACGACCGGTAGCACCACCCCGGCGAAGCGCACGTCGGCATACATCGTCATGTTGAACACGTAGACGCACCAGATGAGGATGCCCATCCAGCAGGTGATGATCATCCACTGGTGCCCCCAGCGTTTCATCTGGAGGAAGCCGATTCCGGCGGCGATCCGCATGGTGAAGACGGTCAGGATCATGCCGACTTCCATGGCCTTCTCCCCGGGGCCGGCGGCGCCGCCGATCAGGAGTTCGTTGTAGTGCCAGAAGTAGCCGGCGTCGAACATGTTTCCCCAGCCGTTCAACAGGACTCGGGCCAGCAGGGTGTGGTTGGCGACGGTGTCCAGCGCCCAGCCGACGGTGTTGATCGCGGCGTCGATGATGACGAGATAGCCGATCAGGGTGACCAGCATCGGGCGTACGGTCAGTCCGTTGCGCGCCGCCTTGCGGAGCAGCCATACACCCCGCAGGAACAGGGGGAGGCCGAAGACGCCCAGGGCCGCCGTGCCGATCAGCAGGCTGCCGGAGATCAGCCACCTGTCGGCCTGGCGTTGTGCCAACCGGGAGGTCTCCAGGTGTTCGTCGAGCCCGCTGCCGGCGCCGTGCGGTGCAGGTCTGCGACCACGATTGCGCGTCGGCAGGTTCACAAATGCTGACTATAGTCAGTCAAACAACGGAGTCAAGGGCTGATATCGATGGGCAAGAGTCACTCTTGTGGCCGATTTACGGCCTCTCATGCTGGCGCCTATGGTTGACTTAAGTCAGGATATTGGTGGGCCACGAAAGGGTGCCTCGATGCGCAGAGTGGTCCAGTTCTCCACAGGGAATGTCGGCAGGCACTCGCTGCGGGCGATCATCGGCCGGCCCGATCTCGAGCTCGTCGGCGTCCATGCGGCAAGCGAGGACAAGATCGGCCGCGATGCCGCCGAACTGTGCGGCCTGAGCGAAGCGACCGGGGTCATCTCGACCGATGACATCGACGCGCTGATCGCGCTACAGCCCGACTGTGTCGTGTACACCGCGCAGGGCGAAACCCGTCCCATGGAGGCGATCGGGCAGATGTCCCGATTCCTGTCCGCCGGGATCAACGTGGCCTCGACGTCGATGGTGTGGCTGGTGGCCCCACATCACGCCGACGACTGGCTGCGCGTCCCGCTGGAAGCGGCGTGTAAGGCGGGTACGTCATCGTTGTACGTGAACGGGATGGACCCGGGTTACTCGGGCGACACCGAGGTGATCGCCGCGCTCAGTCTGGTGACCCGGGCCAGGTCTGTCACCGTTCAGGAGATCTTCGACTACGGCAACTACGATGACTACGAGTTCACCGGCCGGTCAATGGGTTTCGGCATGTCGCCCGAGGAGGGTGAGCCCATGCTGTTCCTGCCCGGGGTGATCACCAGCATGTGGAGTGGGCCGGTACGCAATCTCGCCGCCCAGCTCGGGGTCGAACTCGACGAGATCCGCCAACGCGTCGAACCGTGGTACGCCGACTCGCGGATCGAGTGCACGATGTGCACCGTCGAGCCGGGGCAGATGGCCGCGGCCCGGTTCGCGGTGGAGGGACTGCGCGACGGTAGGCCGATCATCACGATGGAGCACATCAACCGGTTGACCACCGCCGCGGCACCCGAATGGGATTACCCGCCGGACGGACACACCGGCGTGCACCGGGTCGTCGTCGAGGGTGAACCGCGGGTGGAGCTCAACACCCACGTGTGGCACCCCGCGCTGGACTCGACCGACGCCGGATGCATCTCGACCGCGGCGCGGGTGGTCAACGCCATCGACTGGATCTGCCGGGCGCCCAGCGGGTTGATCGCGGTGGAGGACATCCCGCTCAGTGCAACGGTCCGCGGCCTCATGTGGTGACCGGTCACACCGGGATGAGGAGGCCGATGGGCTTGGTGGTGGTCGCGTGCACCAACAGCTCGGCCAATTCGCGCGGCCGGCTCAGGAACGGCGAGTGCGATGCGTTGATGGACAGCTGTTCGACACCGAGACGACGCGCCACGGTATCGGCCAGCCACCGAGGCATGGAGCGGTCCTGTTCGCAGACAATGAAACTGCGGGGCAGATCGGCGGCCCAGAAGGCGGGGACCGATACCGGTGTGACCGTGGTGTCGCCGAAGCGTTCCGGTCCCAGCCGGCTGAACGCCCAGCGGGCGGTCTCCTCGTCGCAGTCGTGGTAGAAGTACTTCCACGCCCCGTCGAAGTCTGCGAAGGTCATGGCGCCGTCGGCGTCGAAGCTCAAGTAGCTCAACATTTCCCCGACGTCCCCGTCGAACTCACCGTCCTCGGTGTCGCGCATCGCCATCGCCTCCGGATACGTACGCCCTTCGCGGGGCAGCGCGGCGGCGAGGTAGATGATGTGTTTCACCAGATCGGGCCGGGCGTCGGCGGCCAGCGTCTGATCGAAACCGCCACCCGAATGCCCGACCAGCACGTCGCCCGGCTGCATCGCCGCGACGATGGCATCGCGCCGATTGGCCAGGGTGGAGTCCTGTCTCACGAGCGCGCCGTGGCCGGGTAGGTCCACCGCGACACCGTCGTGGCCGAGGTCGGCCAGCTCGGCGAGCACCCGGTCCCAGCACCAGGCGGCATGAAAACCGCCGTGCACGAAGACGAATCGCACGCTCAGTCCACGATGGAGATGGCCTGACGCGGGCACTGCCGGACGGCCTCGCGCACCTGGCCCTCGTTGGCCGGGGTGAGTTCATCGGTGAGGATGTGCAGATAGTCCTGGTCGTCGAGATCGAACACCTCGGGGATCACCCCCATGCAGACGCCATTGCTCTCACACAATCCGAAATCGACCTCGATGCGACTCATGCCGTCACCGCACCACCTTCACCGGAACCCGGGCGTAGCCCGCCACATTCTGCATCCGCACCCGCTCAAGACCGGCGAAATCGACCTCGTAGCGGGGCATGAAGTCGAGCAGCTTCTCCAACGCGATGACACTCTCCATGCGGGCCAACGCGGCGCCCAGGCAACTGTGGATGCCGTAACCCAGGCCCAGATTCTGGGCCTCGGTGCGATCTCGCTCGATATCGAATCTGTCGGCGTCGGTGAACGCGTCGGGGTCGCGGTTGGCGGCTGCGCTGATGAGGAACACCGCCTTGCCGGCGGGGATCACGCCGCTGGGCACGTGGGCTTCCTTGAGGGTGTAGCGCACGTTGTACTGCACCGGCCCTTCGAACCGCAACAGCTCCTCCACCGCATCCGGCACCAGCTCACGGTTGTCGATCAGCTTCTGCCACTGGTCCGGGTGCCTCGCGAACAACACCACCGCCGTGCCGATGAGTTTGGTGACGGTCTCGGCGCCCGCACCGCCGAGCAAGGTGGCGAAACCGGTGATCTCGATATCGTCGAGCTTGTGCAGTTCGCCGTCCTCGCGCGGGATCTCCGCAGCGATGAGCCGGCTGATCATGTCGTCCTGCGGGTTCTCCCGGCGCTTCTGCACCAGCGAGTAGTAGTAGATGGCGGTGTCGATATTGGCCTGCATGCCGGCTTCGGAATACCCGATCTGTCCGGGTTCGCGGGACAGACTGGTGTCGATCCAGTGCCGCACCTGCTGGCGGTACTCGTCTTCGACACCGGCCATCCTGGTGATCACCTCGACCGGGAACGGCGCGGAGAAGTCCTGGACGACGTCGAACTCGTCACCGGTGATCCTGCCCAGGAAGCGGTCGATCTGTTCGATGATGGTGTTCTTCTGGGCCTGTACGGCCCGCGGGGTGAACGCCTTGTTGAGCAGACTGCGCATGTGCCGGTGATCCGGTGGATCCATGAAGATGATGGATTTCTGCGGCGGTTCGTCGCTTTGCACCATCGCCAGGTCGCATCCGCGGGAGGACGAGAACGCCTCGTGATCCTTGAGCGCCGCGGATACGTCCGCGTGCCGGGTGAGGGCATAGAAGTCCTGGTCGGCGCTGTAGTACAGCGGCGCTTCGGTGCGCATCCGCCGGTAGATCTCGAAAGGATTGGTGAAGTACTCCTCGGAGAAAGGATCGAAAACGAGTTCGGCCGTCGTCATCCCGGGTCCTCCTTCGGGGTGGAGCTGCCACCCCAAACATTACGGAAGTCTGCAAAATTGTAACGCTAGCAGCGGAGCGGCCCAGCCGCGCCGAAATGCCCGATTTCACCGT
The DNA here is from genome assembly GCF_011758805.1 of Mycolicibacterium fluoranthenivorans. Classification (NCBI taxonomy): domain Bacteria; kingdom Bacillati; phylum Actinomycetota; class Actinomycetes; order Mycobacteriales; family Mycobacteriaceae; genus Mycobacterium; species Mycolicibacterium fluoranthenivorans. The sequence goes on from NZ_JAANOW010000002.1 coordinate 190,521, forward strand.
GACTCAATCTGGCACACCGGCGTTGACGACTGCCTCCACCGCGCCGAGCGGGAAACCGAGATCGGCGAGCGTCCGGTGCACCACGGCGATGTCCTTGCTGAGAAACTCGCCCACCGCGCCGATGAACCGCTCCGTCGAACCGGCCCGCTCGATCATGCCCAGCGCCCGACTTGCGCCACTGCCGTGTGCGAGCGCGCCCAGCAGCGCGGTCTCGTCGATCGAGAGGCGCGCGCCCATCCGCACCGCTTCGGAGACCAGGCCGATCTGAGCGGCGAACATCGTGTTGTTGACCAGCTTCATGCCCTGTCCGGCACCCAACGGACCCATGTGCAGGACGGGTGCGGCGTAGCTGTCCAGGACCGGCCGGACTCGGGCAACGACGTCCTCGGCGCCGCCAGCGAACACCGTGACACGGCCCGCGGCGATATCGTGCGGTCCGCCGCTCACCGGCGCGTCCACCACCCCGATCTGCGGCGCCTGGGCGGCGATGGCCTGGGCGGTCCGAGGGCTGCCGGTGGTGTGGATGATCAGGGTGGCGTCGGTCGGCATCGCTGCCAGGAGCGGACCTGCACACACATCGCGCACCTGTTCGTCGGTGAACACGCACAGCACCACGGCCTCGGTGGCCACCTCGGTGATATCGCCGACAGGGGTGGCGCCGAGCTCGCGAACCGCCTCATGCCGCTGCGGGGTGCGCGCCAGCACGGCGACCTGATGACCGGCCCCGACCAGGCGGCCGACCATCGGGGCGCCCATCCGGCCCGCTCCGATGAAACCGACCCTCATCAGGGCAATCTCTTCTTCGCGCAGGCGCTCATCAGGGCAGTCTCTTCTTCGCGCAGGCGCTCATCAGGGCACTTTCTTCTTCGCGCAGGCGCTCATCAGCGCGGGTGGTTCATGATGGCCAGCGCCGTGTCCGCCGCGGTGAACACCGAACCCTGCGTGGCCGAAGCTTCCTCGGCCAGGGCGGTCGCATGCCGGCAGTCCTTCTGCAGCAGCGCACCCGCGATCGGGGCCAACCGGTCCAGCGTGCCGCCGAACGCCGCGATGCTGCCGAGCGCCTTGCTGTTGGCGGAGCCGCGGGAGATCACCTCGCACAGCCGGTCTCGTGGCACACCGAGCGCTTCGCCGAGTTCCAGGGTGCTCATGGCCGCACCGAGATTGGCGCTGAACAACAGGTTGTTCAGGATCTTGGCGACCTGCCCGCTCCCCAGGGGGCCCAAGTGCACGATCGGGTCGGCATAGGTGGCGAACACCGGACGGGCCTTCTCCACATCGGCCTCGGCGCCGCCGACCATGACCAGCAGCTGGCCGGCCTCGACGGCGGGAGCGCCCCCGCTGACCGGGGCATCGATCACCGAAACGCCCTGACCGGCAGCTCTTTCGGCGATCTCGCGGCAGGTGTCGGGGTGAATGGTGGAGTGGATGACCACGATACCGCCGGGGGCCAGGCCTTCGAGTACGCCGTCGTCCCCGAACAGCACCTGGCGCACGTCATCGTCGCCGACGACGCACAGGCACACCAGATCACTTGCCGCACCGAGCTCGGCCGGTGACCCGGCCGTCTTCGCCGCGGTGCCGGCGTAGGGCTCCAGCGAGGCCGCTCGGCGTGCCCAGAGTGTGGTCTCGTAGCCGCCGTCGACGATGCGGCGAGCCATCGGCCCGCCCTGGCTACCCACACCGATGAATCCGACCCGCATCAACCCGCCTCCGCTTCGACAGCACTCGACACACATTGACCGGCGAATGCCAACACCCGCCGGTGATACTCGGCAGCCGACAACCCGACACTGAGATTGTGTCCGCTGTCGGCCATTTCGCTGACGTCCACACCGGGCGCCCCGGTGAACAGGGCCGCGATCGTCGCCAGCGCCTCGGGAGAGGATTCCCACACACCTTCGTGGTCGGCGGCGCTGAATTGCACCGGAACCCGCACGGCCGCAGCGAGTTCGCCGAAAGTGTGACGTGCCCAGTCGGCCGTCACCGCACCCTCGTAGCGCACTCCCGGGGCCGACAGTGCCGAGCTGGGGATCCCGTCGGGATACAACGTCGCCGGCTCCCAGAGCAGCTGACGCAACCCCGTCGGGGTGCCGGTCTGCGCCACCGTGCTGAGGAGGTCCTTCGCCTTCGGGTGGTAGCGCAGGCCGGTGCCGGCCAGTGAGATGCCGATGACACGTTCGTGGCAGGCCATCCGCATTACGAGCTCGCAGCCCAACGAATGGCCCAACAGGAACACCGGTCCGCCCTGGGCGATCTTGTCGACCGCACCCCAGGCCAGTGCCACCCGCTCCGCCGGGCTGTCCATGGTGTCCTGATACAGCGCGGATGCGCCGTAGCCGGGCCGGTCCAGTGCGATGGCGGTGAATCCCAGCGACGCGGCCTGGCGGAGCAGCGACAGATCCGGGTGGCCCGGGCAGTCGAAATACACCGAAGAGGTGGCCCCGCCGTGGATCGCGACGATCACTGCCCGCGGCTCGGGGGCCGATGCGACCAGGGCAGTCATCGGCACCGCGCCGACCATCACCATGCGACGCCGGACGAGGTCAGTCATCGGTCCGGAGCAAGAGCACACCGCTGGGTGTCAGGCCGCCGCTGCTGGCCACCGCCACCTTGGCGCCGGCGACCTGGCGCTCGCCGGCATCCCCCCGAAGCTGGGTCACCGCCTCGTGGATCAGTCCCATCCCGTGGGTGCGACCATGCGAGAGCTGCCCGCCATGGGTGTTGAGCGGAATCACCCCGTCCCGTGCGATGGCCTTTCCGCCGTCCAGGAAATCCTTGGCCTCGCCGATCCCGCAGAAGCCCAGGCCTTCCAGCCAGGACAGGCAGTTGAAGGTGAAACCGTCGTACAGCTGCGCAACATCGACATCGCTGGGCCGCAACGAGGTCCGGCTCCACAGATGCGCGGACTGGCCCAGCACCTGGGGTTCGTGGGTGAGGGTGGTCTGGTCCCAGTCCAGCCGCTCGATGATCTGGGTGCCGACGGCCTCCACCCGCACCGGCTTGTGAGGCAGGTCCTCGGCGGCGTCGACGGCCGACACGATCACGGCGACGGCGCCGTCGCACGGGACGTCGCAGTCGTACAGACCGAACGGCGTGGTGATCATCCGGGCAGACAGGTAGTCGTCCATCGTCATCGGATCGCGGTAGATGGCGGTGGGATTCAGGGCCGCGTTCGCCCGCTGGTTCAGCGCGATCCACCCCAGCGTCTCACGTGTGGTGCCGTACCGGTGAAAGTGCCGGGAGGCGTTCTGCGCCAGAGTATGTGCCGCCGAGATACCGCCGAACGGCTGCTGCCAGCTGGTGGTGCGCGCACCACCAGGGGGCGACATCCGGCCTTCCTTCATCAACTGTTGGAAGGTGGCCTCCCACAGGGTGCGAAAGCACAGCACATGTCTGGCCATTCCCGTGGCCACGGCCATCATCGCCGCGATCACCGAGCCGCCCGGCCCGAAGGTGTCCATACCGCCGTTGATCCAGGTGGGGCGCAGTCCCAGCGCACCCTCCAGGGCGGACACGCCACCCTCGCCCATCCCGGCGATGTCCAGACCCGGATAGGTGGACAGGCCGTCGATATCGTCGAAGGTCAGTCCGGCGTCGGCGACCGCGGCCTTACACGCCTCGATGGTGAGCGACAGCGGTGGCACCATCAGCCGCCGGCCCATCGTGGAAGCGCCGATCCCGGTGATGGCCGAGTGGTCCTCGAACTTCTCGGTAGTGAGCATCGGGCGGACGTACTTGCCGAAATCCGATGGTGCGATCTCGTCTTCGGGCATCGCGGCCGGCGCCGTCTGGTCGGCCGCGGGGGTGAACACCGGCAGCCAGACATCGGCGAACTGCTGGAAGCGCACCTCGACGGGTTGGCCCAGTTCCAGCTTCTCCGGATCACAGTCGATGATGTTGGTGGTGAGCCGGACCCGCGGATCCTCGGCGATCGCCACTTCGGCGATCACATAGGGCGGCGGCAGATCGGGGAAGCCGAAGCGGTGATTGATGCTCACACCGGCCAGCGTGCCCCGGCCCGAGACGGCGCGGATCCCGAGATCCTGGCTTCGGCAGTAGCGACAGATCGGTGCGGGCGGATGGATGAGCGCATTGCAGCTCTGGCACTCCTGGATGCGGAGTTTCCCGTCCGCACCCGAGGTCCAGAAGAACTCGTTCTGCGAAGTCAGTTGGGGCAATGGACGTCCCGGGGCCGCGGTCATCGGGTGAACCCCCACTGCGCTTCGTTGTCTTCGGTCTTGAGGCTGCCGGCGGGGTCGGCCGTGTCGACGAGTGGCCGGTGATCGTCATCCGGGCGCCGCTCGCCGAGTTCCAGGATGGCGTGTACCGGGCAGTCCAGCAGGGCTCGCATCACCGCATCGCGATCCTGTGCCGGCACGTCGCCGGAGCCCTCGAGCTTGGCGTATCCCCAGTCGTCGAGGGAGAAGTACTCGGGTGCGTGTTTGGCGCAGATCCCGAACCCGTCGCACAGGGTACGGTCCAATTTGATCCTCATCGACACGCCTCCACTGCTTCGATCGGCTCAACCTCGAAGGGTCGCTGCGCCTCGAAAGTGCGGCAGCTCTGACAGGATCCGTCGACATGCGCACGGACCAGATCGGGGAAATGGGTCAGTAGACTGGCCGCGATATTCGCCGCGCCGTCCAGCGTCGCGCATGCGCCGCGGCCGCGCAGCACCACCGACCACCGCTGTAGCCGCTCGAGGTCTTCGGCGGTGGCGGCACCGTTGCGCAACGCCCCGGTGACGGCGGCCATCGCCGCCGTCCCGTTGAAGCAGGAGCCGCACTGTCCCGCGTTCTCCCGGTCGAAGTAGTCGAGCACCGAGGCGGCCACGGCGACGGGACAGTCGGAGGTGAGCACCGCCACCGCTCCGCAGCCCAGGCCGCTGCCCAGCGCGCGCAGCGTCTCGTGGTCCAGGCCGGCGCCGACCGCGTCGGGCCCGAGCAGTCCGGCGAAGTACCCACCCATCAGCAGTCCTGACACGGCCGCGGGGGAAACGCGGTGCAGGGTCAGCAGATCGGCGATGGGGGCGCCGTAGGGCAGCTCGTAGAGCACCGGCGGCTTGCCTGCACCGGTCAGCGTGGCCAGGAAGGTGCCCGGCGAAGCCTCGGTGCCCTGCGAGCGGAAGGCATCCGCGCCATGTCGCCGGATATACGGCAGATGGGCCAGCGTCTCGACGTTGCTCACCAGCGTCGGGCACCCCGCGACACCTTCGTCGAACACCCGGGGCGGTTTGTCCGTGGGTTTGGCCGGTCCGCCGTTGATCGCCCGCACGGCCGCGGATTCCTCACCGGCGATATAGGCGGGCGCGACAGTCACCACGCTGATCGCGGGTGTGGTGTCGGCTACGGCCAGCGCCGCCTCGACCGCGGCGGCGGCGTGGGGGTCGGAGACGTAGACGTAGGCCTGCTGCGCGCCGACGATCCACGCCGCCAGACGTAGCCCGTCGAGCACCAGATGAGGCCGGTTACGCAGCAGCCAGCGATCTTTCACCGATGCCGGCTCACCCTCTTCGCCGTTGGCGACGACGATGGTCTGCCGCCCCGCGAGATGGGCGGCGCGTACCGTCTGCAGCTTGATCGCGAGCGGAAACGCGGCGCCACCGCGGCCGAGCAGTCCCGCTGCGGCGATCTCGCCGAGCAGTCGCTCTGGATCGTCGACGTCCTGGTAGCCGCCGGAACGCGTGTAGTCGGTGAGATCTTCGGGGCCGTGTCCGGTCCGCAACAGGCGCGGGGTCAGGCCCGGCCACACCGAAGTGGCGAGATCCGTTGCGGTGGTGGTCATGCGGTGGTCCTTTCCTGCTCGTCTGCCGCACGGGCGACGGTTAGGCTGTGTGCCGTGAGAACCGCAGTGGTGCGCGTGGACGTGGATCCGTTCGGGCAGCTGACGCCGGCCCGGCTTACCGAAGGCATGGCGGCGCTGCGTGAGCTCGGCGTCGAGGTGGTCGAGGCCGATCTGAGTACACTGCCGGCCGGCCGGCGCCAGGTTGAGGTGCTGGTGGCCGGCGATGATCCGGATGTGCTGACCGCAGAAGCTATCGTGCTGTGCAGCAAGGCCTTCGGTACCAACCCGGTGCCGGGGGTGCTGACCTTCGTCAGTCGCGGCACCGATGACGATGCGCACGGTGTGCTGGCCGGCTTCGGATTGGCCGGCCGGGTGCAGCGGTTCCCGAGCGGCGAGGGCTGGGACATCGTGGAGGTGACACTGCGCCGCGCCGACCTGGCCCGGGTGCCCGAGAGCCGGATCCACACGGCGCTGGAGGCGTCGCTGAACAGCGAGGTGCGCATCCTGCTGGAGTAGTTCACGTCAGCTGTCCAGGAAGTCGAGAATCGCCGGCGCGGCCTGCACCCAGGTGTCGAACAAGCAGAACTTCTTCCCGCCGCTCTGGGCGAACTTCTCGCCGGCCCGCTCCCAGGCGTCCTCGGGCCACGGCGGATCGATCAGGGTGGAACCCTTGATCAGGCAGCTCACCTCGAGTGAGGTGCGCTTGGGGTGATCCCAGTCGTTCTCGCCGCCCCGGATGATCAGCGTCGGTACGGTGATGTTCTCGAACGTCTCGTCCGGCACGCCGGGGATGGTCTGGCCCGGCTTGGACACGAAGGCGTTGAGCCAGCGCAACATCACCTTGAGGAACTCGTCGTGGTCCAGCTCGAGGAAGCGCTGGCGGTTGGCGGGATTCTGCTCGATTCGTTCCCGCCACTCCGGCACGTGCAGGAGTCCCTTGATACCGAGACCGCGCACGGCCAGGATGCTCGGGGTGATGTAGTGCCCACCGAGCACGAACGATCCGTACACGCCGCCGACGATGTTCCACACGATCAGCTTGGTGACGATCTCCGGGTAGAGGATCGTCGTCAGAATCGAGTCCCGGGCGCCACCGGAACCTCCGGCGATGATGCACGGCCCGACACCGAGCTTGGAGATCAGGGTGTAGAGCGTCTCCGCGCGCATGTGCGACTCGCTCTGACCGTAGAACTGCACGTCGGATCTGCCGCAATTCGGCCGGTCCCACAGCAGCACCCGGTAGCCGCCCTTGACCAGGGCGTTGGCCAGTGGACGCAGCCCGGGAATATCCTTGCTGAACCGTCCGCCCGGCGTCAGGGCGATGAGATCGCCTGTCTTGCCGAGTATTTCGTATACGACGTTACCGCCGTTGATCTCGATGACCTTCTCGCCCCGCTTGAGCGCGGGCCCTTCGTGACTGGTCATGCCTGCACCAGCACATCGTTACCGACCACTCGCACCGGGTAGGTGCGGATGCTCCACTCCGGCTTCACAGCCGTGGTGCCGGTGGCCAATTCGAATCCCCACTGGTGCCACGGGCAGAAGATGTACTCCTTGTCGCGCACCATCACGGCATCCCCGGGAACGTTCTCGTCGACGACATTCAGACCGCGAGCGCGTCCCGAGCACAGCGGGCCGCCCTCGTGAGGGCAGTAGTTCGCGATCGCATAGAACGTGCCGTTGACGTTGTACACGCCCACGCCGTGACGGCCGATCGGAACGAGTTTGTGCGTACCGGAAGGTATTTCGTCGACGGTGGCAACAACGTGTTCGCGTCCTTGGGCAAGGCGGGGAGTCTCGTTGTGGGCCAACTCAGAACACCCGAACCTGACCCTCGAGCACCGGTACGGTGTCGGGAAGGTTATAGATCTCGATCGAATTGCGGAACATGATGTTCTCGCGGGCGTACTCGGGGAGGTGTTTGACCAGCCAGCGGGGGTCGTCGAAGGTCCAGTGCGGGTAGTCGCTGGAGAAGAGCAGGATCTTGTCGCACTCCATCCATTCGAAGGCCCGGGAGAGTTCGGTCTTGTCCTCGGGGTAGTCCAACGGCTGCGTACTGAACTTGATGTGCTGCTTGACGTATTCGCTGGGTTTGCGCTTGATGTCCAGCCAGTTCTTGCGGGCCTCGTAGATGGCGTCCATCCGCCACATCAGCGGCAGGATCCAGGTGAACGCATGCTCGATAAACACGATTTTCAGGGTGGGATGCCGGTCGAAGACACCGTCGAAGATGAGGCTCATGATCTGGTTTGCGGCCAACAGCGAGTACGTGACCATGAAATCGTGGTTGTAACTTGGCAGCCCGACCGGCGGGATGGGCAGCGTCTCGTACACACCACGCGACAGATGGCAGCTCACGGGCATGTTGTATTTGGTGGCGGTCGCCCAGATCTGGTCGTAGCACGGATCGCCCCAGGACGGTCGAGGTTCGGCCTTGATGAGGATCTGGGCCATGAACGGGTGTTCCGCCCACTTCTCGATCTCGGTGACGGCGCCGGGCTGGTCCTCGATGGCCACACAGATGGACCCGCGCCAGCGCTCGTGCCAGTTGTTGTGGCTGTCCAGCCAGTGATTGGCCAGCCAGGTGTTGGTGGCCGTGCAGTAGGCCGAGGTCGCCTCGGGCAGCCGCATCTCACCGTGGGTGGGCTCCAGGATCGCGATATCGGATCCGGCCTCCATCACCAGCTGGCGCAGCGCCATATCGGGGTCACTACAGGCGAACTCGCCGTCCGGGGGAAACGCGTCGAGGCGCATCGCGTACGCGTGTGCGTAATCGGGGGCATCGTAGTAAATCTGTTCGCCCACTTTGTGGTTCAGAAAGTACTTGCTGCGCCACGGTTCCGGGATGTATTCGACCAGCTCACCGCGTCGCGGCATGGGGTGGACGTCGGAGTCGACGCACCGAACGGCGATGCGCTCGGCAGGGGCGACACGGGGTGTGGTGGTGACGGACATGGTGGTGGCCTCCTGCTCTACTGTGCGCCCGAAGCGGACGAAAAAGCCGGACTTTGAATTCCGTACAGCTGCGCGGCATTGCGCCAGCACAGCTTGTCCCGTTGGTCGGCGCTGTATGCCGCCGGCACCGTCAGCTCGGCAGCGTTGTAGTGCGGGTAGCTCGACCCGAACATGGTCATATCCTCCTTGCCGGTGAACCCGAACCACTCACCCGCGAAGTCGACGTCGCCGGGCCCGTCGTACGCGCCCTGGACGAAGTACACGTGGTCGGGCAGGTAGTCACTGGGCATCTTCGGGGCCCATGGGGTCTGCTCCAGATGCGGCCTGCCGAAGCAGTCCATCCGCCAGATGAACGGTGTCAGCATGTCGGCCGCACCGTCGGCCCAGACCATCTTGAGGTTCGGCATTCGCTCGAACACGCCCTCGGCGATCATGTTCATCAGGTGGTACAGGTAGTTCAGCGACATGAAGGACAGGTACTGTTCGTACGTCCGGGCTTTGCCAGAAGGTGTGGGGGAGAACTGGATTCCCGCACCGACCTCGATGTGCACGGCGACCGGCAGACCTGCCGCTTCGGCGGCGGCCCACAGCGGCCAGAACTGGGGCTTGCCGTAGAGCTCGCGGGATTGCAGGGGTACGCCGATCTGCACGACCCGCGGGTGGTCCTTGTACTTCTCGATCTCCCGCAGCGCGCCGGCGACATCATCGGGGTTGACGCGGAGGGTGCCGCGAAAGCGTTCACCGAACTCGTCGTGTTCGAGCCAGCGGGTCACCATCATGTCGTTGTGAGCCGCGGCGAGCGCGGAGCCCAGATGACGGTCGGGCATGATCCCGCGCGTCATCGGGTGCAGGACCGCCACGTCGACGCCGCGGTCGGCGAACAGGTGCTCGGCGACCAGGTCGACATCGGATCCCGGGTATTCGCCGTGGGGGCCCTTGGCCTCTTTCAGGTATTCGCCGCCGGGCGCGCCGTACCAGTCCATCTCGTAGTCCGGGAATCCCCGGCTGCTGAACGGTTCGCGCAGGAAGTTCTGCCGCAGGTCCTTGTTGGAGCCGAAGAAGATGTGCACGCTGGCGTCGATGACGGGCACATCCACCACACCGGAACCGTCTTCGAACCGCTTCACCGGGTTCCACCTTCCCCTCACAAGCCGGGCCGGGAACCGGCCGGAGTTGGTCCCAGTGTAGATCCTTGTTCTTCCGAATCAAGAATAATGTTCTCCAGCGGATCGCTTACATCCGCGCTGGTGGGCGTGTGTGCTGGTCAGTTGCATGGCGGCGGTGGGGTGAAACCCCGCGCTGGCTGCTGGAGAATCCCGACACCGCATAAGAGAATGGTATTCTCGCCGGGTCCGGACGAGTGAGGTGGGAGGTGCCGCGTGCTGCTTGAGTTCGATGCTGACCAGCGGCTATGGCAGGAGACGGTGCGCGATGCGGTGGGCAAACAATGCCCGGCATCATTGGTGCGGGGCATCGCAGAGAACAAGGGGGCACCTGAGGCCGCACACGCACTGTGGCAGTCCTATCTGGACGCGGGTTGGACCGAGCTGGCCGACCCGGAGAACGCGGTCGAACTGGCCATCGTGCTCGAGGAACTCGGCAGGGCGACCGACCCGACCCCGTTCCTGGCGACGCTGTCGCAGTTCGCGCCGCTGGCCGGAAAGCGCTTCGACCCTTCGAAGGCCGGGGCGGCGGTCTACGACGGGGTCAGCGCCAATTGGAGCCGACAGGGCTGGGTGCTGGAGGGCACGTCGAAGTTCGTGCTGGACGGCGATCGCGCCGAGCAGATCGCCGTGGTGACACCCGCCGGGGTGTTCGTGATCGACGGCGGAGTCGTCAATTCGACAGAGGCGCCAGGCATCACCTCGCGGCGACGCGATGTGTTCGACCCGGTTCTGCACGTCGCCGAAGTGACCTTCGACCGGCTGCGCGTCGAGGAGCCCGACCGGCTGGACCTCGAGCCGTCGGCAGCGTCGGCCCTGGTCGAACGGTCCCGGCACATCGCGTTGATGGGCCTGGCCATCACGATGGTCGGCGCCTGTCAGCGCGTCCTGGACCTGGCCCTTGAGCACGCCAAGAGCCGACAGCAGTTCGGGGTGCCCATCGGCTCGTTCCAGGCCATCCAGCACAAGGCCACCGATATGTACGTGGCCATCGAGCGGGCGCGGGCGCTGTCCTATTTCTCCGCGCTCACCATCGCCGCCGACGACCCGCGTCGTCGTATCGCCGCGGCGATGGCCAAGGCCAGTGCGGGGGAGTGCCAGTCACTGGTGTTCCAGCACGGCCTGCAGACCTTCGGGGCCATGGGCTTCACCTGGGAAAACGACCTTCAGTTCGCCTTGAAGCGGGCCAAGGCCGGCGAGCTTCTGCTCGGCGGCGCCGCAGAACACCGCGCTCTCATCGCCGAGGAGTTTGATGCAACTCGAATTTGATCCCGACGTCGAAGAATTCCGTGCCGAGTTCTCGGCCTTCCTCGACCAGCATTTGCCCTCTGCGGCGGACACCTTGGAGCGTCCGCGGTCGGTATCGCACATGCCGCAGTGGGCACGCGACTGGCAGCGCCTGCTGTTCGACAACGGCTGGCTGCTGCCGGCTCAGCCCCCGCAGTTCGGTGGCCGCAACGCCTCGGTGTTGCAGACCTATGTCCATCTGGAGGAGCTGTGCCGGCGTCGGATCTACCACAGCTTCAACCCGCAGGGCGTCAACATCATCGCCGCATCGTTGTTGACCTTCGGCACCGAGGAACAGAAGCAGCAGTGGGCGGTGCCGGTGCTCAAGGGGGAGCGCACCGCGTCACTGGGCATGAGCGAGCCGAGCGCGGGGTCCGACCTTGCGTCGTTGCGCACCAAGGCTACGTACGAGAGCGGCGCAGAAGGGGGAGCGTTCGTCGTCAACGGCCAGAAGGTCTGGACCTCCGGTGCGCACGACGCCGACTGGCTGCTGACGTTCGTGCGCACCGACCCCGATGCGCCCAAACACAAGGGCATCAGTGTGCTCATCATCCCGACCGACACCCCGGGTGTGGTGTGCAGGCCGTTCGCCGATATCTGCGGTGAGGAGAACAAAGACTTCAACGAGGTCTTCTTCGCCGATGTGCGGGTGCCCGCGCAGAACCTCGTCGGCCCGCTCAACGGCGGCTGGAAGGTGGCCAACGGGTCTCTGGGCCACGAGCGCACCATGATGTGGCTGGGCTTCGCGGACCGGATCGCCAACTCGATCGGCGATTTCAAGCCGGCCACGCCGCTGGAGCGTGACCAGCTGGCATCGACCATCATGGACTACCAGGCGTTGCGACTGCTGGGTTCGGTCGGGCTGGCCAAAGCCGCCCGAGGGGAGGTCGACGTCGCGTCGGTGTCGGTGCCCAAGCTGCTGGGCGCCGAGGCCGAGCTGCGGGCGTCGAACAATGCGCTCATCGCGGCCGGTTCGGAGGGATTGATCCACCCGGCGTTCAGCGGGCCGTACGCCCACATGAACCTGGACCACTATTACGCGAGCTGGTTCGAGCGTTACGCGCGTAGCTTCTCGGGCACCATTGCCGGCGGCACCTCGGAGATCCAGCGCAACATCATCGCGCAGCAGGTGCTCGGCCTGCCTCGGGGCTGAGTAGCGAGGTCAGAACAGACGGATTCGGCGCGTGTCGTCCAAGACGACACGCGCCGAATCCGTTTGTCGATCAGTAGTTGTTGCAGGTCGTGATGATCTGCGCGATCCCGTCGAAGTACCTCGACGCACCCGGAGTGTTCGCGATCTGCGTCGCGGTGCGCTGGCGCTCTGCCGGGCCCGAGGCCAGGAAGTTGCGCAGCATGGCCTGCCCGACCGGCTGAGCACTGAACTGCTGAGCCAGATCAGGCCGTTCCGCGTTCATCGCCCCGACGACCTGGTCGTAGCTACACGTCGTGTTGACCACGGGGCTCAGGTCGGGGGTCGCCGACGCGATGCCTGCGGTCAGCGGCAGCGTGGCTGCCATCCCGACCAGGGTGAGCACGATCTTCTTTCCCGACACCTTCACCATTGCCTAGATACCTTTCCCCGCCCGGACCAGTTTCCGGCGTCACACACTTTTCGTTGTTCGCGCCGGTTGCGTTACACGCTGATTTTTACAGGCTAACAGGACAGCCGAGGGTGCAGAATATTTCTCCATAGGAGGCGCCCTGAGCTGCAGCTTTGCAGTTTATTCCCAGGCGGGCGCAGGTATTACCAAACTCACAGAATTCGGCACTGGCGAAATTCGCTGTTGAGCCATCGTCAGGCCGGCGGTTGCATGCTGCGCAGGGTCCGGGTCAGGTAGTCGTCGAGCAGATCGTCGCGCGTAGGCCAGTCGCCGGTGGTGATCAGCAGCGCGTAGAGCCCCAGCAGGAAGTACACGGCGCTGTTCATCGGCGTGACCGCGCTGTCGATGTCGCCGCGCCCCCGAGCCAGTTCGATCTGCTCGGCGACCAGGACGATCAACGGGTGATCCTGAACGTCCTCGGCGGGTGGCCGGGTCTGGGAGAAATGCAGCGCCAGAAAGTCTTTGAAGAGAACATCGCCCAGCCTGCGTTCCAGACCCAGGATCAGCCGGGCCACTTCGCGCAACACCGAGGCAAGATCGTCCTGTGTCTTGAGGAACTGCCTGAACTGCTTGGCGATCCGTTCCTCTTCGCGCCGTTCCAACTCCAGCAGGACATGTTCCTTGGTGGGGAAGTGGAAGAAGAAGGTCCCGTGCGCGACCCCTGCCGCGGCCACGATGGCGGCCACGTCGGCGGCCGCCAGGCCGGAGCGCTTGAACTCGGCGATCGCTGCGCCCATCAGCCGTTCCCGGGTCTGCAACCGCTTGGCCTCGCGCGCCGACACTTCCACCACAGCGACACAGTATCGCCCGGCGACTACCAGTCGATGACGGCGACTTCCTTGCGTTCGGTGATGGGCCGGGCCAGCTCCTGCTCGTCGCAGATGCGTTGCAGGTTCTCCAGCGTCTCGTCGAGACCGGGGCCCCGCCGCCGACCGGGGGTGAAGGTGGCGGGCAGGTTCCGCATGCCCTGGATGACACCGATGCTGTCGTAGTGCACGGTGCCCTCCGGATCGCAGACATAGTCGGGCATCCGGTCCAGCACGGCCGTCAGCATGGACTTGAAGACGGTGCGCGCCACGTTGGAGCCCACGCAACGGTGCACGCCGATGCCGAAACTGAAGTGCCGGTTGCCTTTACGGTCCATGACGATGGTGTTCGGATTCTCGAACACCGCCGGATCCCGGTTGGCCATCGCCCACGAGATCCACAGGCGCTCGCCCTCTTTGAACCGGGTGCCCTCCACCTCGACGTCAGCCGAGAACGTGCGGCCGTCGCCGGGGGCGGGTGTGAAGAAGCGCAGGAACTCCTCGGTGGCCGGATTGAGCAGGTCCGCACGTTCCCGGCTGAGCAGCTCACGCTGTTCCGGGTGCTCGCCCAGCCATTCCAGAGCGTGTGCCGTCAGAGCCGTCGTGGTGTCGAATCCGCCACCGATGATCAGGCCCAGGTTGCCCAGGATCTCCATATCGGGGGCGGGCTCACCGTCGATGCGAAGTTGGAGCAGGGCGTTGATCAGGCCCGGCTTGGGGTTCTCCTTCATCGCGAACATGTTGGTGAGCAGGTCGATACCCATCTCGCGATGCTGTTCGTTGATCTTCGCGCGGTCTGGTGAGTGCTCGGGGGTGTACACCGACGCGTGGGTGGGCTCGCTGTAGACCTTCCACTTCTTCAGGTCCAGACCCATCATCGCCAGGGTCAGTACCGCGGGAACCACATTGGCCAGATGATCGACGAAATCGATACGACCGGACTCGATGTGCTCGTCGAGTGCGGCGCGGGTGATCTCGTCGACGAACGGCACCCACCGCTTGATCGCGGCCGGCGACAGGTAGGGGTTCAGCGCACCGCGGTAGGTGCTGTGGTCGGGCTCGTCCATCTCCAGGATCCCGCCGCGGACGGCGGACGCCCGGCTGGCCAGCGGGATGCTGATGCCTTCGTAACCCGTTCCCTCCCCGGTGATGTCGTGGTCATTGGAGACCACGGGGCAGCGAGCCAGCTCGAAGACGTGCTTGCTGTCGGCGGCCACCCAGTGCCCGTTGTAGACATCGGTCCACGCCATCGGGCACCGGGTCTGCATTTCCTCGGTGATCTTCTCGAACTGCAGCCGGTACTCCGGTGTGTGCCGGTCGAAGTGGTACTTGTTCTTCTTGCGGTCGTCGTCAACCACGTCGTCGATACTCACGGCGTTGTCTCCCTATGATTTTCGTGACTCAAGACGGCGGCCTTGCCGGTCATTCGATGACGATTGCCTGTTCGGGGCAGGAGTGCGCCGCTTCGCGCACCGCCTCCTGCTGGTCGTCGGGGACGATGTCGGAAACCGGTGACGCATGGCCGTCGACATCGTCGAGTTCGAACGAATCGGGCGCGATCATCGCGCACAACGTGTGTCCCTGGCAACGTGAGCCGTCGACTGAAACCTTCACTGCGTCAGCACCTTTCCGATCAGATGTGGTAGTCGTACCACTTGAGGTAGCCGCCGGCGTCGACCCGCAGCTGCATACCGGTGACGAACCGGGCCTCGTCGGAGGCCAGCCACAGCACCGCGTTGCTGATGTCGACCGGCTCGACCCACGGCACCTTCATGGCCTGCTGCACGTAGAAGACCGGCTCGGCGTCCTTGAGTTCCGGATGCTCCAGATCGGGCCGGAACGAGCGGTACATCGGTTCGCTCTGCAGCATGTTCGTGTTGCAGTTGGTCGGGTGGATGACATTGGCCCGGATCCCGCGGGGGGAGAGCTCGGTGGCCAGGTAGTGCACGTATTCGGAGATCATCCGCTTGGACACCATGTAGCCCATACCGCCGGGATCCGAACCTGGATTGGGCTTGTTGTGCGCATCCATGAGGGCGGCCGCGGATGCGGTCGCGATGATCGACGCGCCTTCGGTCAGATGCGGCAGCGCGACCTGGATGGCGTTGATGGTGCCGACCAGGTTGGTGTTGATGCCGTCGGTCCAGGCCTGCATCGGTGGCTGGCCTTTCATGGCGGCGACACCGGCCTGGGCCACGACGATGTCGACCTTGCCGAACTCGGCCAGGCCGGCGTCGAGCGCCTCCTTGAGCTGGCCGGCCTCGCGGACATCGGCCTGCGCGGTGACGATGCGGCGGCCCGCCTTCTCGACGAAGCGCGCGGTCTCTTCGAGATCCTCAGGTGTGGCCAGCGGATAGCCGATGGTGTCGAGGTTCTTGCACAGGTCGACGGCGATGATGTCGGCGCCCTCTTCGGCGAGCCGGATCGCGTGGCTGCGACCCTGCCCGCGCGCGGCACCGGTGATGAATGCGACTTTTCCGGCAACCCGGCCTTCAGTGCTCGCACTGCTTCCCATCAGGAGTCCCTTCGGTTCTAAGTGTTCCGGCCGCCGTTGACGCCCAGGATCTGTCCGGTGATGTAGCTGGCTTCCTCGGAGATGAAGAACGCACACGCCGCTGCGATGTCCTCGGGCTTGCCCATGCGCCGCACCGGGGTCTGGGCGATCTGCTTGTCGGTGTCGCCGAGAAACCCGCGATCTTCGGCCTTGCGGAGCATCGGGGTGTCGATGAAGCCCGGTGGGACGGCATTGACCGTGATCCCCACCGGCCCGTACTCCAGCGCGAGTGACTTCGTCAGTCCGTTGACCGCCGACTTGGCCGCCACGTACGGCGCCATGAAGGGCTGGCCCGAATGTGTGCTGGACGACGAGATGTTGACGATGCGTCCCCAGCCGGCCTCGATCATGTCCGGCAGCACGGCCTGGACGCAGTGGAAGACGCCGTTGAGGTTGACGTCGATGACGCGCTGCCAACGCTCGAACGAGGTGTCGAGGAACTTGCCGAAGCTGTCCAGGCCCGCCGCGTTGACCAGGATGGAGACAGGACCCAGCTGGGCGCGGATGGCGTTCATCGCCTTGTCGACGGCGGCCCGGTCGGTGACGTCGGCCACGAACGAGTTCGGCGCGTCAGACGGGTTGAGATCGAGGACGGCGACGTGGTACCCGTCGGCGCGGAGTCGGTTCGAGATGGCCAGCCCGATCCCGGACCCGCCGCCGGTCACGACAGCATTCTTCACCTACAGAGCCTCCTGATATGTGGCCGCGATCTCAAGAATCAGCCTTCCGATTATGAGAACCGTACTCTCGGCCAGGTTGATCACGCAAGGTAGGCGGGGTCGCTGCGTGGAACGACAATTCGGTCTCACGTACAGCTTGGGTATCCGGACTAGCGCATCTGTGTTTTCTTGCGTTCTCATCGTGTGAATGTAAGATTCGCCGTTGATGAGAATGAAATTTCCATCACAGTGAGGAGCCCTTTGTGAGCGAGACCTCGACGATCACGTCTGAGAACCGGAGCGGCGCGGCCGACCGACGGATGCTGATCGACGGGCAACTGGTGGACGCGGCGCAGACCTTCGCGACACTCAACCCCGCCACCGCAGAGGTGCTGGGCCACGCGCCCGATGCGTCCGTCGCCGATGCCGAAGCGGCCGTCGCGGCCGCCCGCCGGGCCTTCGACGGTTCCGGGTGGGCCACCGATGTCGCCTTGCGGATCCGCTGCCTGGAACAGTTCCACCAGGCTCTCGTCGAGCACCGCGACGAGCTGGCCGCACTGACGACGGCGGAGGTGGGCGCGACACCCGCGCTGAACCTGGGCGCTCAGCTGGATCAGCCGATCGCCATCGTGAAGTACTACACAGACCTGCTGCGGGACTACCCGCTCACCGAGGATCTGGGCAATATCGAGAGCCGGGGCGCGCTGCACCACCGTTGGGTGGAGAAGGAAGCCGCGGGCGTCGTCGCCGCGATCATCGCGTACAACTACCCCAATCAGCTTGCGCTGGCCAAGCTCGCGCCGGCGCTGGCCGCAGGGTGCACGGTGGTACTCAAGGCCGCGCCGGACACCCCGCTGATCACGCTGGCCCTCGGTGAGTTGATCGCCCGTCACACCGACATCCCGGCCGGCGTCGTCAACGTCATCAGTGGCGCGGACCCGCAGGTCGGTGCGGTACTGACCACCAGCCCGGATGTCGACATGGTCACCTTCACCGGGTCGACCCCGACCGGCCGCGCCATCATGTCGGCCGCCAGCGCCACGTTGAAGAGGGTGTTCCTCGAACTCGGCGGCAAGTCGGCGGCCATCGTGCTCGACGACGCCGATTTCGGGATGGCCGCCGTGTTCTCGGCTTTCAGCATGGTGACCCATGCCGGCCAGGGCTGCGCGCTGACCTCCCGGCTGCTGGTGCCGCGCAGCCACCACGACGAGATCGTGGAGTTGGTCAAGACCAATTTCGGGCACGTCCGCTTCGGGGATCCCACCGACCCCTCCGTCTATATGGGACCGCTGATCAGTGCGAAGCAGCGCGACAAGGTCGACGCCATGGTGCAGCGCGCCGTCGCGGCCGGGGCCACGCTGGTCACCGGTGGGGAGAAGAAGGATCCGGGATTCTTCTACACCCCGACACTGCTCACGAATGTCGATCCCGACAGTGAGATCGCCCAGGAAGAGGTGTTCGGGCCGGTGCTCGTCGTCATCGCCTATGACGATGACGACGAGGCGGTGGCGATCGCCAACAATTCGATCTACGGCCTGTCCGGTGCGGTGTTCGGAAGTCAGGAGCGGGCGCTGGCGGTGGCCCGCAGGATCCGCACCGGCACCTTCTCCATCAACGGCGGCAACTACTTCAGCCCCGACAGCCCGTTCGGCGGGTTCAAGCAGTCGGGTATCGGCCGTGAGATGGGGGCCGCCGGGCTCGACGAGTTCCTGGAGTCCAAGACGTTCGCCACTGTGATCGGACCGGCGGCCCAGTAATGAGCAAGCCGCTGGACGGAATTCGCGTTCTCGAAGTCGCCATGTACGGGTTCGTCCCGTCGGCCGGCGCGGTGCTGGCCGAGTGGGGCGCCGATGTGATCAAGGTCGAGCATGCGGTGACGGGCGATCCGCAGCGCGGTCTGCGTCAGACCGGGCCGCTGCGCGTCGAGGGCGATCCCAACCCGAATATCGAACATGCCAATCGCGGGAAGCGCAGTCTGGGCCTGGATATGTCGGTGCCCGAAGGTAAAGAGGTGCTCCTGGAACTGGCACGGCGCGCCGATGTGTTCCTGACCAGCTTCCTGCCGGGGCACCGCAGGAAGTTCGGTATGGACGTCGACGATATCCGCGCGGTGAACCCGTCCATCATCTACGCGCGCGGCAGTGCGCTCGGGCCCCGCGGTGCGGAATCCGAGAAGGGCGGCTACGACATGACCGCCTTCTGGTGCCGGGCCGGTACCGCGGCCACCATCACGCCGCCGGGGGTGGAGGGCATGGTCGGTCCGCCCGGTCCCGCCTACGGTGACACCATTTCCGGCACCAACCTGGCCGGGGGTATCGCCGCGGCTTTGCTGAAGCGGGAACGCACCGGTACGCCTTCGGTGGTGGACGTGTCGCTGCTCGGCAGTGGCTTGTGGGCGATGGGGCACACCGTCGCGCTCACCTCGCACCTGAAGCAACGGCTGGTCGCCCAGCCGCCCGGCGTACATGGATCTCCGATCAATCCGCTCGTTGGGGTCTACGGCACTGCCGATGACCGCTACATTTCGTTCGTCATGATGCAGCCGACGAAGTTCTGGGCCGACGTGTGCCACCACGTCGACCTCCCCGAATTGGCCGACGACCCGAGGTTCGCCACCGCCGAGTCGATCGCGGAACACACCCCCGAGGCGGTCGAGATCCTCCGCAAGGTGATGGCCACCAGGCCGCTGTCCAAGTGGAGCAAGAAGTTTGCCACGCTGGCCGGCCCCTGGGCGCCGGTGCAGGACACCCTGCAGGCCGCCGAGGACGCTCAGATCCGTGCGAACGACTACATCGTCACCGCAGGCGAGCTGGAACTGGTGGCCAATCCGGTGCAGTTCGATGTCGTCGCGCCGCACACCGGTGGTGCGCCGGGATTCGCCGAACAGACCGAGGAGATCCTGCTGGAACTCGGGCTCGATTGGGATCGCATCATCGAGCTGAAAACCGCAGGCGCAGTTACTTAACCGATCACCAGAGAGGTCCGTCGCACAGCTCATGCCCTATGTCGCTTCTATCGGCACCTACCTTCCGTGCTGGGGTACCGCCCGGCACCGGGTGCCCGGCGACGACGAGGATGCCATCACCCTCGCCGTCGAAGCCGGCCGTGCCGCGCTGGAATCCGGCGGGGCGGTCGAGCGCGTCGTGTTGGTGAGTCGCGATCTTCCTCTGCTGGAGAGCAGTAATGCCGCGGTGCTGCTGGCGGGCCTCGGCCTCGATTCCGAGTTGGAGGTCGACGAGCGACTCGGCGGAGCCCCCGCCGCGACCGACGCGCTCAGCTCGGCCCGGCCGCGGACCCTGATCATCGGCGTCGACCTGGAACCCGCGGGTGCCGCGGCGCTGCTGACCGCCGAGCGCGGACTGCAGGTGCGCACCGCGGCCCGGGTGGCGCGCAGCCTGCCGGTACGCATCCGCACCCAGGCCGGCATCCAGGACTACGGCGATCCGCGGCTGCTGCACGAGCGTGGTCTGATCGCCTCGCTGGAGGCGGCGTGGCTGGACACACCCGCGGCGGTCGCGGGCGTGGATCACGAGCGGGCACTGGAGCTTTGCCTGCCGGATCCGCCGCGGTTGCCCACCACCGGCGCGAGCGCGAGCATCTTCGCGGTGGCCGGGTTGGCGGAGACCGGCAAGACGGGTCCGCTGGTGGCCGTCGAGCAGGCCATCCTGTCCGGTATCACCGTCAGCAACGGCATCGCCGAGACGCACCGCCGCGAGCCGGCGTCCCGCGCGGTACCCGAGAGCAGGACCACACCGGGCACCGAGATCCCGATCTCGTTGGCCGCCTACGAGCGGGCCTTCGAGGCCAAGGTGCGCTGGGAGGCGGGGACTTTCGCGGGCAGTGACGAGTTGGATTTCCCGCCGCGGTTCCGCGTCGCCCGCGACGGTTCGCTGGCGATGGACTACCAACTGGTGCCGTTGCCGCGCACCGGAAGCGTCTACACCGAGGTGACGGTGCACGTTCCGGTACCCGGTCTGCGCACGCCCTATTCACTGGTCATCGTCGAGCTGGACGGCGTGGGGGTGCGGGCGCTGGCGAAGGTCACCGGGGTCGAGCCGGGCACGGTCGACATCGGTGATCGGGGTCGGATGGCGCTGCGCCGGGTGGCGGTGCGCTCGGGCGTGCCCGACTACGGGTATGCGTTCGTGCCCGACGGGGCTGCCGCGTGAGCGCCTGCCGGCGCCGTTTCCGCAAAGATCGCGACAGTTACCGTAAAGCATTCGGTATGCTCCACCGGAGCGCCGGAGGGAGGTCATGAGAAACGTCGCCATCGTCGGTGCCGGAATGACCCCCTTCGGGGAGCATTTCGCGCTCGGACTCAAGGATCTGCTGCCTTTGGCCTTCGCCGACTGTGTCCGCAGCATCGACAAGGGCCTGGATAAGCATGACCTCCAAGCCGCTTGGTACGGCTCCATGGGAACCGCCGACGGGTTCCCGGCCGGAATCCTGGCGGACACCCTCGGACTGCCCGACCTGCCGGTGACCCGCATCGAGAACTCCTGCGCCACCGGGAACGACGCCGTACGCAATGCGCTGTACGCGGTGGCCTCCGGGGCTTTCGACATCGCGCTGGTGATGGGCGCGGACAAGCTGCGCGACACCACCAGCAGGGACATGTTGTGGGAGTGGGAGGGGATGGCCCGGGACAAGGCCTGGGACTACCCCCTGGGCCTGGTGGCGCCGGCCGGCTTCGCCCTGCACGTCCGTCGTTATCTGCACGAATCCCCGGCCACCCGTGAGCATCTCGCCATGATTGCGGTGAAGAATCACCGGCACGGGGTGACGAACCCGAAGGCCCGGCTGCGTTTCGAGATCACGCTGCAGCAGGCCCTGGACGCACCGACCGTGGTGACCCCGTTCCACGTCTACGACTGTGCGCCGCAGAGTGACGGTGCGGCCGCGCTGGTGATCGCCGCCGAGGACGTCGTGGACCGCTTCACCAATCGGCCGGTGTGGATTCGCGGGGTCGGTCTCGGGCTCGATTCGGTGATGCATCAGCACAAGGGCGATATGACGACCTTCCCGGCCACGGTGCGGGCGGCCAAGCAGGCGTTCCGGATGGCCGGGCTGACACCGGCCGATATCGACGTCGCCGAGGTGCACGATTTCTTCACGGGTATCGAGCTGATCAGCTACGAGGATCTCGGCTTCGCTGACCGCTTCGAGGCGTACAAGCTCGTCGAGACGGAGGTCACGAGCGTCGGTGGTGCGCTGCCGGTGAATACCAGCGGGGGATTAAAAGCCAAAGGGCATCCGCCGGGCGCCACCGGTGTGGCACAGTGCGTCGAACTGTTCGCGCAATTGCGGGGGGAGGCCGTCAATCAAGTGGACGGAGCCCGAGTTGCGTTGGCACACAATGTCGGTGGCCCCACAGCGGTGGCCGCGGTGACTCTTCTGGAAGGACCGGGTTTCAATGGCGAGTAAGGGCCCGGATCGTTGGACCGCGGGGGTGGCAATCGGCAAGAGCGCCTCGGGGCCGATGCAGGCTGTGGGTGGGCTGTTCCTGATGTCGGCCGACGCGGTGAAATACCTGTTCCAGCGTCCGTTCTTCTGGCGGGAGTTCCTGGAGCAGGCGTGGTTTGTCGCGCGGGTGGCGCTGGGGCCGACGTTGTTGGTGGCCATTCCGTTCACCGTGCTGGTGAGTTTCACGCTCAACATCTTGTTGCGCGAGCTCGGTGCGGCGGATCTGTCCGGTGCCGGTGCGGCTTTCGGGGCGGTGACCCAGGTGGGGCCGATGGTCACGGTGTTGATCGTGGCCGGTGCGGGGGCTACCGCGATGTGTGCGGACCTGGGGTCGCGCACCATCCGGGAGGAGATCGACGCGATGGAGGTGCTGGGCATCAACCCGGTGCAGCGTCTGGTGACGCCACGGATGCTGGCCTCGGGTTTGGTGGCGCTGCTGCTCAACAGTCTGGTGGTGATCATCGGTATTCTCGGTGGCTATTTCTTCTCGGTTTTCGTCCAGGACGTCAATCCGGGTGCGTTCGCGGCCGGTATCACGCTGCTCACCGGGGTGCCCGAGGTCATCATCTCCTGCGTCAAGGCCGGCCTGTTCGGCCTGATCGCCGGCCTGATCGCCTGCTACCGCGGGCTGACCATCAGCGGTGGCGGTGCCAAGGCTGTCGGCAACGCCGTCAACGAGACCGTGGTCTATGCCTTCATGGCGCTGTTCGTGGTCAACGTGGTGGTCACCGCCATCGGTATCCAGATGACGGCGAGGTGAGTTGATGGGCAACAGGGCCGTGCTCGCGTCCACCTATCCACGGGTGGCGCGCACGTTGAAGCGACCCGTCTCGGCGCTGTCGCGGCTCGGTGATCACACCTTGTTCTACGCCCGGGCGCTGGGTGGGATACCGCACGCCAGCGTGCACTACCGCAAGGAGATCATCCGGCTCATCGCCGAGATCTCCATGGGCGCCGGAACATTGGCCATGATCGGCGGGACTCTGGTGATCGTCGGATTCCTGACCTTGGCCACCGGTGGAACGCTTGCGGTGCAGGGCTACTCCAGCCTGGGCAATATCGGTATCGAGGCACTCACCGGCTTCTTGTCGGCGTTCATCAATGTCCGCATCGCCGCCCCCGTGGTGGCGGGTATCGGGCTGGCCGCCACGTTCGGTGCCGGGGTGACCGCGCAGCTGGGCGCGATGCGGATCAACGAGGAGATCGACGCCCTGGAGTCGATGGCCATCAGGCCGGTCGAGTATCTGGTGTCGACCCGGATCGTCGCGGGCATGATCGCCATCACGCCGCTCTACGCGATCGCGGTGATCCTGTCGTTCCTGGCCTCGCAGTTCACCACCACGGTGCTGTTCGGTCAGTCCGGTGGCCTGTATTCGCATTACTTCGATACGTTTCTCAACCCCATCGACCTGTTCTGGTCCTTCCTGCAGGCGATCCTGATGGCGTTGGCGGTGCTGTTCATCCACACCTACTTCGGCTATTTCGCCACCGGCGGACCTTCCGGGGTGGGGGTGGCGGTCGGCAACGCGGTGCGCACTTCTCTCGTGGTGGTCGTGTCGGTGACCCTGCTGGTGTCACTGGCCATCTACGGCTCCAACGGCAACTTCAACCTGTCGGGCTAGGGAGAGGCGACCATGAAGAATGTCAATGCGCGCGCCCTCGCGGGCCTGGGCACCGTGGTGGCTCTCGCGCTGATCTTCGCGCTGGCCATCGGCCTGTTCCGCGGCAGTTTCACCAAAACCGTTCCACTGACCGTGGTCTCACCACGCGCCGGCCTGGTGATGAACCCCGACGCCAAGGTCAAGATGCGCGGTGTGCAGGTCGGCAGCGTGTCCTCCATCGAAGCCCGCCCCGACGGCTCGGCCGTCCTGCACCTGGCCATGGATCCGGCGCAGCTCAGACTCATCCCGTCCAACGTGCAGGTCGACATCGCGTCCTCGACGGTGTTCGGCGCCAAGTTCGTCCAGCTCCAGGCTCCGGCGAATCCGTCTCCCAAGCCAATCCAGCAGGGCGCGGTGCTGCAGGGTGACCATGTCACCGTCGAGATCAACACCGTGTTCCAGCAGCTCACCCAGGTGCTCGACAAGATCGACCCGGCCAAGCTGAACCAGACGCTCGGTGCGGTCGCCAAGGCCTTCAACGGCCGTGGTGAGAAAATCGGGCAGGCGCTGTCGGACGTCAACACCTTCCTCGGCAAGATCGACCCCAGCCTGCCGAACCTGGACCGGATGATCGGGACCATGCCGCAGGTGTTCACCGCGTACGCCGATGCGGCACCGGACCTCACTACCGCGGTCGACAACACCAGCAAGCTGTCGAAGAGCATCGTGGAGGAACAGAACAATCTGGATGCGTTCCTGCTCAGCGCGATCGGTCTGGCCGATGTCGGCAACGATGTGCTCGGCAGCAACAAGCCGGCGTTGACCAATCTGGCGCAAATCCTGGTGCCCACCGCCGAATTGTTGGACAAGTATCACGATGCGCTGTACTGCTCGATCGGCGGTCTGGTGCCGTTCGCGAAGTCGCCGCCGTTCCCGGTGCCGGGCATCATCATCGCCGCCAGCTTCGTGCTGGGCGAGGAGCGCTACCGCTATCCGAACGATCTACCGAAGGTGGCGGCCAAGGCCGATCATCCGTTCTGCAAGGAGTACCAGATGCCCAACGTGCCCGCGGAGGTCAAGGAGCCGGGCATGATCGCCGATGTCGGTGCCCGCCGCGACCAGTACGGCAATCAGGGCATCCTGCTGAACTCCGACGCGCTGAAGCAGTGGCTGTTCGGGCCGTTGGGCGGCCCGCCGCGTAACTCGGCGCAGATCGGACAGCCGGGATGACGGGTATGGGCAAGACCATTGCCAAATTCGGCACCTTCGCGGTCATCATGGTGCTCTTGACCGCGGCGCTGCTGGCAGTCTTCGGCGAGGTCCGGGTGGGTTCGACCAATCCGTATACGGCGGTGTTCAAGGATGCCTCCCGACTGAAGTCGGGGGACAGCGTCCGGGTGGCCGGGGTGCGGGTCGGCACTGTCAACGACGTGTCATTGCAGTCCGACGGCACCGTACTGGTGGATTTCGATGCCGACCGCACCGTTGCGCTGACCACCGGGACGAAAGCGGCTGTGCGATATCTGAATCTCGTCGGAGACCGGTTCCTGGAACTCGTCGACAGCCCGGGATCCACCCGGGTGCAGGCGGCGGGATCTCAGATCCCCGTGGACCGCACCCTGCCCGCGCTCGATCTCGATCTGCTGCTGGGCGGCCTCAAGCCGGTGATACAAGGACTCAATCCCAAAGATGTCAACGCTCTGACCGCGTCGCTGATCCAGGTGATGCAGGGGCAGGGCGGCACCATCGAGTCGTTGCTGTCGAAGACGTCCTCATTCTCGAATTCGCTGGCCGACAACAACCAGGTGGTCGAGCAGCTCATCGATGATCTGCGCACTGTGCTGAACACGTTGTCCAAGGACGGCGACAAGTTCTCCGGCGCGATCGACAAGTTGGACAAGCTCGTCGGTGGGTTGTCGGAGGATCGAGACCCGATCGGCACCGCTGTCACGGCGCTGGACAACGGCACCGCGTCGCTGGCGGATTTCCTGGGCAATGCGCGCCAGCCGTTGAAGGACACCATCGCTCAGGTGAACCGACTGGCCACCAACATCGATAGCGACAAGGCGGGTCTGGACAAGTCCTTGCAAAAGGCCCCGGACAACTTCCGCAAGGCAATCCGGCTGGGCGCGTACGGCGGGTTCATCCAGTACTACATCTGCGGTGTCGCCCTCCGGTTCAGCGATCTGCAGGGTCGTTCCGTGATGTACCCGTGGATCAAGCAGGAAGAGGGACGATGCAAAGACACGGACTGATCGCGTCGGGGGCAGGTGAGCCCCGGTGCTGAAATATCGTGGCGCGCACCTCATTCGGTCCGGGGTGATCGGCGTCGTTCTCATCGTCCTCCTCATCGCCGTCGGCCTGCAGCCCGAAAAGCTCTCCGACTGGGCCACTTCGGTGCGCTACCAGGCGCGCTTCGAGGAGGCGGGCGGCTTGTCGAGCGGAAACGACGTCACCTTGGCCGGTATCAAGGTCGGCTCGGTGTCGGACATCACACTGGACAAGGGTGACGCCTTGGTGACGTTCACCCTTGGCGGCAAGTACGGCCTCGGGTCGGACACCCTGGCGCACATCCGCACCGGCTCGTTGCTCGGTGAGCGTGTCCTGGCTCTGGAGCCGGCGGGCAACGGCCGCATGCACGCCATGGACGTCATCCCGACGTCACGGACATCGTCGCCGTACTCCCTGACCGACGCAGTGGGCGAGTTGACCAGCAATACGGCCGGCACCGATACGACATCGCTGAATCAGTCGCTGGACACCCTCTCGGCGACCATCGACCAGATCGCCCCGCAGCTCGGTCCAACCTTCGACGGGCTCAGCCGACTGTCGAAATCGCTGAACGGCCGCAATGACAGTCTGGGCGAGCTGCTGAAGAGTGCCGGTGATGTGACCGGCATCCTGGCGCAGCGCAGCGAGCAGGTGAACACCCTGATCCTCAATGCCAACGACCTGGTCGGGGTGCTCGATGCGCGCCGTCAGGCGATCGTCGCCCTGCTGGCACAGACCGCGCAGGTATCGAGGACCCTCATCGGAGTGGTTGCGGACAACGAGGCGCAACTCAAACCGACGCTGGATCGGCTCAACTCGGTGTCCGCGGTGCTCGAGAAGAACCGGGACAACATCGCCAAAGCCCTGCCCGGGTTGGCCAAGTACGAACTCACGCAGGGTGAGGCCGTCTCCAACGGCTTCTACTACAGCGCCTACGTCCCGAACCTCCAGTTCGGCCAGTTCTTCCAACCGTTCCTGGACTATGCATTTGGGTTCCGTCGCGGCGTCAACGCCGGACAGCCACCGGACAACGCCGGGCCCCGAGCTGAGTTCCCGATCCCGTTCAACGGAATACCGCCACGATGAAGACACGCAAACCACTGAAGATACTCGGCACCGCCGGGGTGGCGGTGGCACTGGTTGCCGGCGCCGTATTCCTGGCCCGCCAAACGGTGTTCAAGCCCACCACCATCACCGCGGTGTTCCCGAGCGCAACGGCGATCTACCCCGGTGACGAAGTGCGGGTTGCCGGGGTGAAGGTCGGTACGATCACGACCATCGAGCCGCAGGGTGACCAGGCCAAAATGACACTGCGCGTGGATCACGGTATCCAGGTTCCGGTCGATGCCAAGGCCATCATCGTGGCCCCCAATCTCGTCGCTGCCCGTTTCGTGCAGTTGGCCCCCGCTTATCGCGGCGGTGGTGGGCCGACGATGCCCGACGGTGCCGTGATCCCCAGGGACCGGACCGCCATTCCGGTGGAATGGGACGAGGTCAAGACTCAATTGAACCGGCTGGCAACCGAACTCGGGCCTCAGAGTGGGGTATCGGGGACTTCGGCTTCCCGGTTCATCGACAGCGCGGCCAACGCCATGGACGGCAACGGCGCCAAGCTGCGCGAGATGCTGGCTCAATTGTCTGGGGTGGCAAGGATTTTCGCCAATGGCAGCGGCGACATCGTCGATATCGTCAAGGGGCTGCAGACGTTCGTCACCGCACTACGCGGGAGCAGTGCGCAGATCGTGGTGTTCGAGGACCGGCTGGCCACTTTGACCAGCGTGGTGGACGACAGCCGGTCCAGTCTGGACGACATGCTCAACGAACTGTCCGTGGCGGTCGGCGATGTGCAGCGCTTCGTGGCAGGCAGTCGTAAGGAGACCACTGAGCAGGTGCAGCGGTTGGCCAACGTGACCCAGGTACTGGCGGAGCAGAAGGATGCGATCCGCAACATCCTGCACGTCACCCCCAATGCGATCGCCAACACGTTCAACATGTACAACCCGAGCAGTGGCACGCCGGTGGGATCCTTCGCGTTCGCGAACTTCAGCAACCCGGTTCAGATGATCTGCTCCATGGTCGGTGCGGTGGAGAACACGACCGCCCCCGAGACCGCCAAACTGTGCTCTCAGTACCTCGGGCCTGCGCTGCGTTTGCTCAACTTCAACGGGGTTCCGTTCCCGATCAACCCGTACCTGACGAAGGCGCCCAGCCCGAACGAATTGGTGTACACCGATCCGAACATGTTGCCGGGCAGTACGACCCAGCCGGTGAGCCCGCCGGAACCACCGCCGACGGTGTCCGCCTTCACCGGACTGAACGGTGACGTGGCGCCGCCGCCCGGATGGAACGCGTCACCCGGCCCGCCGAGTGCGTTCCTGCCGAACGGTGCCATGCCGGCCAATCCGTCGCCTCCGGTGTATCCGGGTGCTCCGCCGCCGAGTCCGACGACGTTCAACGGATTGATGCTTCCCGCCGGTCCGCCGCCGGGCCAAGCGCCGGGGCCGGATCCCGCCGCCGGACCGCTGTTGCCCGCTGAAGGGACACCGACGCCGTGAAACGCTTCGCAATGACGCACCGTGCCCTGGTGGTCGGGTGCGCAGTGGCGCTCACCGTCAGTGGTTGCGCCTTTCAGGGGGTGAACTCGCTCCCTCTGCCCGGGGCCCAGGGCACCGAGAGCGATGCGCAGATCTTCCATGTCCAGGTCGCCAATGTCGGCACCCTCGAATCGAATTCGCCGGTCATGGTCGACGATGTGGTGGTGGGCAGCGTCGGCACGATGACTGCCGACAACTGGCACGCCGACGTGGAGGTCAGGGTCAATCCGGGGGTGGTCATTCCCGGGAACGCGGTCGCCTCGGTCGGACAGACCAGCCTTCTCGGCTCCATGCACCTGGCGCTCAATCCGCCGGTGGGCGAGCAGCCCACGGGCCGGTTGGCCAGCGGGACGACGATCCCGCTGAAGGCCTCGTCGACCTATCCGTCCACCGAGCAGACACTGTCCTCGTTGTCGGTTCTGGTCAACGGCGGGGGATTGGGTCAGGTCGGTGACATCATCCACAACTTCAGCACCTCCATGTCGGGCCGCGAGCCCGAGATCCGTGAGCTGATCACCCGGCTGGACAGGTTCATCGGAGTGCTGGACAACCAGCGCGACAACATCGTCTCGTCCGTCCAACAGCTCAATCGGGTGGCACACACCTTCGCCGACCAGACGCCGGTGCTGGAACGTGCCCTGCGCGACATCCCGCCGGCCATCGACGTACTGGTCAAGGAACGACCGAACTTCACCGCGGCGCTGCAGAGATTGGGCAACTTCAGTGATACCGCGACCGGGCTGGTCAACGACGCCGGCGATCAGCTCGTGGCCGATCTCAAACACCTGGAACCGGCGATCCGGGCACTGGCCGATATCGGGCCGGACATCACCTCCGCGCTGTACTACGCGACGGCCTTCCCGTACGGGCCCAACGCCATCGAACGCGCGGTCAAGGGCGACTACCTGAACCTGTACGCGATTTTCGACCTCTCCTATCCGCGGTTGAAGAGGTCGCTGTTCCTGGGCACGCGCTGGGGTGATGCGAACGCGAAACTCGTTCCCGCCCCTGGTGAACCGTGGTACCTGAACTACAGCTACGACCCGTTGGGTATGCCACTGTCACCGCCGCCGCCCGATGCGGCTCCGCCGCCACCCGGCGCCATGCCGGTGGTCAACGAGCCGATACTGCCGGTGGCGCCGCCACCGCTGATGCCGATGGTCGCCCCGCCCGTCCCGGGTGGCCCCGTCTTCGCAGGGCCGTACGCCGGCAGTTCTGCGCCCGCGCCGGAAGCCGCACCGACACCGGGGAGTGGTGGCTAGATGCTGACCAGATTCGTCCGAACCCAGTTGATCATCTTCACCATCGCCTCGGTCGTCGGCGTTGCCGTCATGCTCTTCACGTACATGCAGGTGCCCACGCTGCTCGGGGTGGGACGCCTGACAGTGAAGCTGGAATTACCGGAAACCGGTGGTGTATACCGCTTCTCGAACGTGACCTACAACGGTGTGCAGATCGGCAAGGTTACCGATGTGGCGTTGACGAGCAACGGTGCCGAGGCCACCCTGTCGCTGGACCGTTCACCCAAGGTCCCGGCGGATCTGCAGGCCGAGGTGCGCAGCGTGTCCGCGGTCGGTGAGCAGTACGTCGACCTGAGGCCGCACTCCGCGAACGGTCCCTACCTGCAGGACGGCGCGGTCATCCCGCGCGATCGTGCGGTCATGCCGCAAGCGGTGGGGCCGACGCTCGACAAGGTCAGTGCTCTGGTGGAGTCGATCCCCAAGGACAGGATCAGCGACCTCCTCGACGAGACCTACAAGGCGTTCAACGGGGCAGGCGAGGACTTTCAGTCCCTAATGGATTCGGCCACCAAGATCAGCACGGCAGCCAACGGCGTATCCGATCAGATGCGCACCCTGATCGACGACAGTGGGCCGCTGCTGGATTCGCAGGCGCAGAGCACCGATGCCATCCGCACCTGGGCGCACAGCCTGGCCGGTATCACCGGTCAGGTCGTGGCCAACGATCCGCAGTTGCGCACCGTGCTGCAGCGGGGGCCTGGCTTCGCCGCGGAAGTGTCAGGCTTGCTCAACGACCTGAAGCCGACGCTGCCGCTGTTGCTGGCCAACATGAACACGGTCGGTCAGGTCCTGCTCGCGTACAACCCGTCGATCGAGCAGTTGATGGTGTTGCTGCCGGGTTATATCGGAGCTCAGCAGAGCTTCGGCCTGCCCAAGAACAATGCCACCGGGTGGCCGCAGGGCGACTTCACCCTCACGCTGGGTGACCCGCAGCCGTGCACCGTCGGCTTCCTGCCGCCGTCGTCGTGGCGTTCGCCTGCGGACACCACCACCATCGACACCCCGGACAACTTGTACTGCAAGCTGCCGCAGGACTCCCCGGTGTCGGTGCGCGGTGCCCGCAACTTCCCATGCATAGAGCATCCGGGCAAGCGCGCGCCGACCGTCCAATTGTGTGACGATCCAAAGGGATTCATCCCGATCGCGCAGCGGCAGCATGTCCTGGGTCCGATGCCGTTCGACCCGAACCTGATCTCCCAGGGCGTGCCGCCCGACGACAGGGTTGATTTCGGTGACCGGATCTTCGCGCCGGTCGAAGGCACCCCGCTGCCCCCGGGAGCGGTGCCCGCCGGGACGCCGCCGGACGCCCCCGGTGCAGTGCCCCCGGCACTGGGCGTGCCGGCGCCCCCGGCACCCGCCTATGTGCCCCCGCCACCGCCGCCACCGGGTAACTCGCTCAACGGCGTGCCCATCCCGCCGGTGGACGGGACGCCCGCCGACGGCGCGGTGCCTGCGGCACCCAGTGGCTATGCCGATCGCGGCGCCGGCGGCCCGTCCGTCGCGATGGTGCCGTACGACCCCCGCACCGGCAAGTACATGTCGGGCAGCGGTCAACTGGAGCAGCAGACGAACCTGGTCACCAGTGCGCATGCGCCGACCTCGTGGAAAGACCTGATGCCCACGTGAACGGGCATCAGGGCGAGTGGGAGGAGATTCGATGCGGACCATCCGACTGACTGTTGCGGCCACGGGTTTGGCCCTGTGTCTCATGTCGGCTCCGGATGCCCACGCGGACTTCGGATTCGAGCTCAACGGCCCATACGAAGTGACTTCGAACGGTGACTGGGCCAAGACCAACGAGAAGTACCGGGATGAGGTCCCGGTTCGGGAGATCTGGACATTCTCGACATCCTGTGTGGACGCGCACACCTGCAGCGGAACGGTGAACAGCAACGCGGGCTGGAGCGCACCGGTGGAATTCCGGACCACGCGGTGGATCCTCGATCGCTATCACGAACAATGGGAACCCTGCCCGGACGGCACCTTCTCGCCGGGGCGCCAGCGCTACCAGTTCCAGCCTGCCGATGCCAACGGGCAGATCGAGAGGTTGGACGTCAGGACGTTGATGGGGTACGACCGAACCATCGGCATCAGTGGTGCGTGCGGAATCAACACACCCTTGGTGATCAGCATTCCGTTGACCCTTCGGAAGCTGTAGGAGAGTGCCGTGAAGCTGCGTGGCGTGAAGATGGCGATCCCGGGATTCGTTGCCGCCCTGGCGAGTATGTCGCTGACTGCCGCTCCGCCCTCGATGGCGGATCCCACCCCGGAGTCCTGCAACTACCCGGCCTGCACACCGGGTATCGCACCGCACGTCGTGCTGGGTGCGAACTGCTCCAACACCACCTACTACGTATTCGGTGTGACGGACTGGGGCCGCTTGGTGTTCTGTGGATCCCCGCGTCGGTACGAGCCGCGGTGGTTCCGGTCACCCGAGATGCACGGCGTCAAGGTGGAGAACGCCGACTGTGCCGGCTACGACGGCGAGGTGGCACAGGCGCCCGACGGTCTGTTCCTGACCTGCGTGCCCAAAGACGGTGCCGCCCTATGGCTGCGTGGTGACTTGTGATGGGGAAACAG
Organism: Mycolicibacterium fluoranthenivorans; assembly: GCF_011758805.1. Classification (NCBI taxonomy): domain Bacteria; kingdom Bacillati; phylum Actinomycetota; class Actinomycetes; order Mycobacteriales; family Mycobacteriaceae; genus Mycobacterium; species Mycolicibacterium fluoranthenivorans. Next base: position 223,140 of record NZ_JAANOW010000002.1, read on the forward strand.
TTGAACAGATCCATACTCGCCACCGCGCTTGCCCCGGCGGCGGTGGCCGCCACCGTCATGGCGCCCGCAGCGCACGCGACGATGCTGTACGGCAACTACAACGTGCTGAGCAACCGATGGACGGATGCCGCCTGGATCTGGGCCGCCTACCCGTGCGACCCAGGTAATCCCGGCGTGGCGGGCACCCCGATCAACTGCGTGCGGATCTCCGCAATGCCCAGTCCGCAGCGCGGCGCTTACTACGGCGGCGTCGCGAACCTGGCCAATGGCCAGTACTCCTACACGACGGACGTGCCGGACGGCCTGCGCTGCTTCGGTCAGGTGCTGCCCACCCGCGACACCTACACCTGGGACGCGAACACCCTGGCTGGTGTCGTCGAATCACGTTTCGACGTCGGCTGTTTCAATGGTCCGCCCGGGATGAACACCTGGACTTTCGCACTCACGCGGATGTGAACGCGTGCGCTAGACCGGATCGAAGGCCGATATCAGCCAGGTGCCGTCATGGCGTTCCAAGCCGACCTTGACCGCACTGGTGGTGTACGAGCCGTCGGGGTTTTCCTTGCTGGTTGTCACCTGGTTCAGGAAGACGAGCACCACGGCCCGATCGGAATGGATCTCGGCGATTCCCTTGCGGATGACGGCGGCGGACGTCTTCACGGACTTCTGCTTTGCCGCAGGCGTGACGATCTGCTGGGTGAAATTGGTGTAGTACGAGAGGAAGTCGCCGGTCAGGCGGGACTTTGCGTTGGTGAAGTCCTTGTCCAGCGTGTCCGGTGAATACGACAGCAGCGCCACCGTGCCGTCGTTGGCGGCCTTGAGGACCGCCTGCTGGGCGTCGTTGTCCACCAGCTGATCCGGGCGATACTGGTTGAAGTAGAGCCACGTCGTCGCCCCAGCCGAGGTGACGAGCAGCACCGCCAGCACTGCGGCCGCCAGCCATTTGGGGGTACGTCGGCGCCGCGGCGCCGCGGCGCCGACCGTCTCCGTTGCGCCGCCGTGCGTTTCGGGCTCCGCGGTATCCCCGCTTTCTTGGTCGACACTGCTCACGGAGAGCTCGACCGCTTCGGACTCGGTGCTGTCTTTATCGTCTGCGGTCACGGCACGAACTCGACTTTCGACAGTTTGATCTGGTCGCCCTCACGGACGAGATTGACCGACAGACGCCAGTTGCGCGGTTCCTGCCGGGCGCCGGCGGCGTTGGTGACCTTGGTGGTGGCGGCCACCAGCACGACGGCATCGGTGTCGGTGGACGTCTCCACCGCCGCGGAGCTGACGCTGGCCTCGGTGACCGCCTTGGAATCGCGGGCCGTCTTCTTGAAATCGTCGGCGGCGCTTTCGAAATCCTTCTTGAAGTCGCCGGTGGAGTTGTCCACGATGGCCTTCACGTTGTCGTCGACCTTGTTGTAGTCCAGCGACATCAATGTCACCACGCCCTGGCGCGCCGCTGCCTCGAACTCGGCGATCCGTTGTTGATGGGCTTGGACTCCGCGGTGCTGGATGACGATCCAGGTGCCTGCCGTGATCAGGGCACCGATGATCAGTACCGTCACCACCGCGGCGGTCCAGCGCAGCGCGCTGCCCAGACGGCCCGACCTGACGGGGACCGTCTGCTCATCGGCGACCGATTCGGCGCTGTCCTCGACGAGCTCGTCATCGGAGTCGTCCCCGGTATCGGTAGCGACGGCTTCCGCCTTCGCCTTTTCGGCGTCACGGCGCAGCCGGAGCAGCTCCGCCTTGGCCCGAGCTGCGGCCGCGGCGGCCTCCGCCTCGTGGGCCTCTGCCTCGGCGAGGGCGAGGGAGTCCTCGGCGTCGGTATTGGTCGGTGTGCTCATGCCGGCATCGTCATCGGGAATGTCGGGCGTGGCAGGTTTGCGGGACGGCATCCGGCCTCCTGTCCGTTCTGAACCCCGGGGCCTGGCGTTCGTCTAGAGAATGGCATTGTCTTTCCTACGGTACCCGAGGGCCGGAAGTTGCCCGGCCGGGTGCTATTTACAGGTATTTGCCAGCGGAAACGTCGTTTCCGCTGGCAGTGTCAGCAACCCACCGTCAGTGGTGCTACCACGTGCGCAGCGAGCAAAGCACCCCTTTGGTCCCCGAATCCGTCGCGACCACTATGTCATCAACGCGAAGCTCGCAGACGAAGCCCGGGGCGGCGAGTTCTGGATCGTGACCGTTCTTGGTGGCCACCACCATCGCCCAGTCTTGCGGATCGGCCAAGGTGGCTTCCAGGACCCAGGGTTTGCCGGGGCCGAGTTCGGCTACTGCCTTGGGGCTGTACTGGTAGGGATTGTGGCTGTACTCACCGAAGTTCGGCGGCTGGGTATCCCGATAGTAGATCTCGGCGTTGATCGGCTGGCTGGCACCGACGGTGTACTTGACGTGGTGCAGCACCGGATCGTCGGCGTGCGCGGGCACCGGCCCGAGCAGGGCTGCCGTCATCGCCGCGCCCACGACGGCGGCCACGGTCGAGACGCGGGTCGCGGTATTCCTCACCACCGGATTCACGGGCGCCCTCCACGGCTCGTCGTCTTCGGCTGACTATAGATCGGCGGCCGTCCTCATTCGACGGAAACGCCATTCCTTCTTCGCCAATTCGAAGAACATCATTCTCGCAATGAGAGATCACCGTTTCGGCGGACGGCCCAACGCTACAGGCCGCCGGAGAGGGCCCGGCGTACCGGCAACAGAAACCGCCGGGCGTAGTCCTCGGGACCGTCGGCGGAGTCGAGTTCGAGGACGCCACCGGGGATGAGGACGAACGAGTGAATCGCCCGCGCCACATGTTCGGCGAACTGGGCACGGACATCGTCGGGCAGCTCGCCCTCCCGGACGGCCGAGTAGACGAACGCGCGGGCCAGTTCCATGGCCGTCGAGTTGTCCGCGATCAGGTACGGCGTGAGTAGCTCGGGGTTGACCCGTAAGACGGTGGTGAACGCGGGATGGTGGTGCAGGCCCCGGTAGGCCGCGGCGAAGCCGTGGACCAATCGGTCGTCGGTGTCCTGGTAGCGGTCGATGACGGACTGGATATCGGCGAAGTAGCGGGCCAGTTCGGCCTCCACCAGCGCGGCGATCAGTGCTTCGCGGCCGTTGAAATAGAGGTAGAGCGTGGCCCGGCCGATCTTGGCGGTCCGGGCGATCTGCTCCATGGAGTACTTGCGCAGTCCGGTCGTCGAGGCCAGATCCAGCGCGGCGTCCAGGATCCGACGGCGCGTATCACCGGATTCGGTGGTGGGGGGACTCCCGGATGTCACCGGGCCATTATCCCTGAGCCGAAGATGACGAACCGGCCGCGCCGAAGGTGTTCGGAACTGCCGGTTCGCCGATCCGTCGGCGGGTCAGGCGACCGGCGTGAACCTGATGTTCAGGTCGGTCAGGCCGCGCAGGACGAACGTCGGTTCGTAGTTGAAGTTCTGGTCTCCGACCGGGCCGTGCTTGTCGGCGTCGACGTGGATGTCGACCATCCGGTCCAGGATCCGTTCCAGTGACACCCGGCCCTCGACGCGGGCCAGCGGACCGCCCGGGCAGGAGTGCACGCCCCGGCCGAAGGCCATGTGCTCGCGGACGTTCTTGCGGTCCAGGCGCAGTTCGTGCGGATTGTCGAAACGCCGGGGGTCGCGGTTGACCGCGCCTGGCAGCACCATCACCATGCCGCCGGCCGGGATGTCGACTCCGGCCAGGGTGGTCTTGCGCCGGACGAGCCGGAAGTCGCATTTGACCGGGCTCTCCAGCCGCAGTGACTCCTCGACGAAGGTGGGGATCAGGGTCCGGTCCTTGCGGAGTCTGTCCTGCACTTCGGGGTTCTCGGCCAGCACGCGCATGGCGGCGCTGAGCAGTTTGGTGGTGGTCTCCTGGCCCGCCGCGAAGAGGAAGGTCGCCGAGCGCACTACGTCGATGACCTCTGGCACCGACCCGTCCGGGTACAGCGCGGTCGCCAGTGAGGTGAGGACGTCCTCGCGCGGGTTGGCGCGGCGGTCCTGCAGGTACGCGACGAACTGGTCGTCGAGGAACTGCAGTGGGTTCTCCGAGACGACCTCGCCTTCCAGTGAGCCGACGCGAGCTCCCGGTCGGTCGGCTCCGAGGACGGTGCGGAACACCTTGTGGTCCTCCTCCGGCACGCCGAGCAGGTCGGCGATCACCAAGAGGGAGAACGGCTTGGCGTACTCGGCGAGGAATTCGCAGTGTCCGTTGGACAGGAACTCATCGAGCTGGTTGTCCGCCAGCCGCCACATGAAGTCCTCGTTCTCCTTGAGCCGGCTCGGCGTGAGCAGCCGGTTCAGCAGTGAGCGCGCCTTCGTATGGTCGGGCGGGTCCATGGTGACCATGTGCTCGAACATCGGCAGCAGGTGCCGGTGCGCCGCGAGCTGCTCGGAGATGTCGTCACCCTCCGGGGTGAACGGCAGCGGCGGGAACGGTCCGCCGACCGCGATCGCATTGGAGTAGGTCTCGGTGTCCTTGTAGACCGCGACCGCCTCTTCGTAGCCGGTGACCGCGATGCAGCCCCATGGTGGAACCTCCAGCACCGGGTTCTGGTCGCGGAGGTAGTCGAAGTACGGGTACGGGTTGGGCACCAGCGACTGGTCGGTGAGGAAATCCAGCGTCGCGTAGTCGGTCGTCATATAGCGGTTCTCCCAGGGCTGTGCGGGAATCAGGAATCGGCGACTCATCCAAGGTCATCGCCACTCAAAGTGCTGTGCACCTGCTTAGCATGGCGATAGAGTCGTGGTCAAGGTCACACGTGCGGCAGATCGCTACCATCTGTGCACGCCGACACATAAGTGGGGAGAGCATGACGACGTCGCGCAGGATCGGGGCACCGGATGCCAAGAATCGTGGTGTCCTGCTCGATGCCGCCGAGGCGCTGATGCTCGAGGAGGGCTACGCCGCGGTGACGTCGCGCCGGGTCGCCGACAAGGCCGGCCTCAAGCCGCAGTTGGTCCACTACTACTTCCGCACCATGGACGACCTGTTCCTTGCGGTCTTCCGTCGCAGGGCCGAACAAGGGCTGGCGGTGCAGGCGGCGGCATTGCAGACCGCGCAGCCGCTGTGGGCGCTGTGGCGGTTCGGCACCGATCCGGCGGCGACGCGGCTGACGATGGAGTTCATGGGGCTGGCGAACCATCGCAAGGCCCTGCGCGCCGAGATCGGTCACTTCGCCGAGCGGTTCCGCGATGACCAGCGTGTCGCGGTGGCCGCCGCGCTGGACCGCTACGGGCTGGATACCTCGGAAGTGCCGCCGGTGGTGTGGACGGTGTTCGCCACCAGCCTGTCCCGGGTGCTCGTCATGGAGCGGGAACTCGGCATGTCCGCCGGGCACGCCGAGACGCTGGCGTTCGTAGAGCGCTGGCTGCACGAGTTGGAGGGACCCGCGCAACCGCTGGAGATCCCACTGCCCGACGGTCAGCTGCTGCGCATCGAGGACGGCGTGCCCGAAGTGGTGCCCGCGGCCCCGTAGGTTCGCCCCGTTGCCGAGCCCGGCTACTTGCCCTTGTTCAGTACCTTGTCGGCGGCTTCCCAATGCTCTTCGGACACCCATAGTTTCGCGAAGGCGGCGACCGCATCGGTCGTGGTGGTCCCATTGATGACGCGCTTGATGGACGCGCCGGGCCGGCGGGCGAGCAACTGAGCCGTCGTGCGCCAGTGCTCGGCGAAATCGGCGCGCGGGACCACCTCGTCGATCAGGCCGAGGCGCTGCGCCTCCGCGGCGCCGAGCACCCGGCCCGTGCCGGCCAGCAGCAGTGCGCGGCCGCGGCCGACCAACGCACCGAGGCGCTCGGCTCCGCCCCAGGCCGGCATGATCGCCAGCGACACCTGGTTGAAGCCGATCTTGATGTCGTCGGCGGCGATGCGGATATCGGCGGCCACGGCGAACTCCGCGCCGCCGCCGAGTGCGTGACCGTTGAGGGCCGCAAGCACCGGGCCGGGGAAGCCGGCGATGCGGTCGCAGATGGTGCGCATGCGCCAGGCCATCTCGGCGGCCTCCAGTTCGGTGCGCAGCGCGGCCAGCTCCTTGAGATCACCGCCCGAGACGAACGCCTTGTCACCACCGCCGGTGATGACCAACGCGGAGGCGTCCGCCGCACTGTCCAACGCCGCACCGAGTTCGTTCATGGTGTCCAACGAAATGGCGTTGCGCGCGTGCGGGCGATTCACGGTGACAACCGCTAATCCGTCCTCGATCTCGAGGTCGACCATCAAGCATTCTCCAGATTCGATATTGGCATTCTCGCAGGGTGAGAATAGCATCACCAGGATGCGTCCCATCCCCGTTGACCTGACCAAACGGTACGTGGAGCAAGGGTGGTGGCGGCCGGAGACCCTCGGTCAGATGGTGGCCGACGGCCTGGCGGCCAGCCCGGACGCCGGCTTCTATGTGCACTCCGAGACCCGGCCCTACGCGGGCACCTTCGCCGAGGTCGAACTGCAGGCCAGGAGGTTGGCCGCCGGTCTGCAAGAACGTGGCGTCGGCCCTGGTGATGTGGTGGCGCTGCAGCTGCCCAACTGGATGGAGGCCGCCGTCGCGTTCTGGGCGTCGGCATTCCTGGGTGCGGTGACCGTGCCGATCGTGCACTTCTACGGGCGCAAGGAACTCGGGCACATCATCGCCACCGCCCAACCCAAGGTCTTCCTGTCCACCGAACGGTTCGGCCGGATGTCCTTCCAGCCTGATCTGTGCGCCGGCATACCGATCGTCGGCCTGGTCGGGCACCGCACCTTCGATGCTCTGCTGGCCGACGAACCGCTGGTGGGCACGGTCGCCGCCGACCCGGCCGGCAGGGCGCTCATCGCCTTCACCTCCGGTACCACCAAGGAACCCAAGGGTGTCGTGCACAGCCATCAGACATTGGGTTTCGAGACCCGCCAGCTGCTGGACAACTACCCACCCAACCGGGGCCGACAGCTCACCGCGACACCGATCGGCCACTTCATCGGCATGATCGGGGCGTTCCTGATCCCGGTGCTGGAAGGCGCGCCGATCGACCTCTGCGATGTATGGGATCCGGGCAAGGTGCTGGACCTCATCGAGCGCGAGGGCCTGTCCATCGGTGGCGGGCCGCCCTACTTCGTCACCAGCCTGATGGATCACCCGCGGTTCGACGAGGGCCACCTCGCGAAGTTCACCACGGTGGGCCTCGGTGGCTCGACCGTGCCGGCGACCGTCACCCGGCGGTTGGCCGACCAGGGCCTGTTCGTCTACCGCTCCTACGGCAGTACCGAACATCCGTCCATCACCGGGTCCGGTGTCGGGGCGCCCGAGGACAAGCGCCTGTTCACCGACGGCAATGTTCGGCCGGGGGTGGAGATCCGGCTCGGGCCCGACGGTGAGATCTTCAGCAGGGGCCCTGACCTGTGCCTGGGCTACACCGATGACGCGCTGACCGCGACATGCTTCGACGAGGAGGGTTGGTATCGCACCGGTGACATCGGCGTGCTCGACGAGGACGGCTACCTGACCATCACCGATCGCGCCACCGACCTGATCATCCGGGGTGGCGAGAACATCAGCGCCCTCGAAGTCGAGGAAGTACTGCTGAGCATGCCGCAGATTGCCGAGGCTGCGGTGGTGGCCGCTCCCGACGCCCGACTGGGCGAGCGGGTGGCGGCGGTTCTCCGGGTCCGCAGCGGTCAGGTTATGCCGACGCTTGAGCAGGTCAGAGGGCATTTCGACGAATCCGGGGCGGCGCGGCAGAAGTGGCCCGAGGAGTTGCACCAGGTCCCGGACGGCGAGGACTACCCGCGTACCGCCAGCGGCAAGGTGCAGAAGTTCCGTATCCGCCAGCTCGTCCGCGAGGCGGCAGCCAAGGCCCACTAGGGGCATTGCGGCATTCGGTTCGTGAGAATATGATTCTCACGAACCGAAAAGGAGCATCTCATGGGACAACTGTCGCATCGTGTCGACGTGCCGTTTCCGCTTTTCGATGCGGACAACCACCTGTACGAACCGCCGGAGGCGATGACGAAGTACCTCCCGAAGGAGTACAAGGACATCGTTCAGTACGTCGAGGTCAACGGTCGTACCAAGATCGCGCTCAAGGGCCAGATCAGTAACTACATCCCGAACCCCACCTTCTCGGTGGTCGCCAAGCCCGGCGCCTGGGAGGAGTACTTCAAGTACGGAAACCCCGACGGCAAGAGCAAGCGGGAACTGTTCGGTGAGCCGATGAAGGCCATCCCGGCCTTCTTCGAGCCCGAGCCCCGCATCAAGGTGATGGATGAACTCGGCGTCGACCGCAGCCTGATGTTCCCGACCTTGGCCAGCCTGATCGAGGAGCGGCTGTCCGACGATCCGCTCGCCATCCACGTGATCATCCACGCGCTCAACGAGTGGCTGCACGAGGTCTGGGGCTTCAACCACAAGGGCCGCATCTTCACCACCCCGGTGATCACCCTGCCCATCGTCGAGAAGGCGATCGAGGAACTGGAGTGGGCCGTCAAGCGCGGCGCGCGCGCCATCCTGATCCGTCCCGCCCCGGTGCCGGGCTTCCGCGGGCCGCGCTCCTTCGCGCTGCCGGAATTCGATCCCTTCTGGGAGCGGGTCGTGCACCACGACATCTTCGTCGGCATGCACTCGTCGGACAGCGGCTACTCGCGCTACACCTCCGAATGGGACGGCGCCGCGCAGGAGATGCTGCCGTTCCAGACCAACGCGATGTCGATCCTCAACGAGTGGCGCCCCATCCAGGATGCGGTGGCCTCCTGGGTGATCCACGGTGCGCTGTTCCGCTTCCCGAAGCTGAAGGTTGGCATCGTCGAGGCCGGCTCGAAGTGGATGTTCCCGCTGCTGGATTCGATGGCCGAGGTGTACAAGAAGGCCCCCGAGGCCTTCCTGGGCAACCCGATGGAAGAGATCAAGAACCGCATCTACGTCAGCCCGTTCTACGAAGAGGGTATCGACGACCTGATCAACCTGATCGGTGTGGACCAGGTGCTCTACGGATCGGACTGGCCGCACCCCGAGGGCCTGGCCGAGCCGACGCACTACATCACCGCGCTCGAGCATCTCGCCCTGGAAGACCAGGCGAAGATCATGGGCGGCAACCTCGGACGCCTCATCACCGCGTGAGCGACTGGCGGACCATCCCCGAGATGGTCCTGCGTGCTGCGGACCGGTTCGGCGACGCCGAGGCCGTCGTCGACGGTCCGCAGCGCCTGTCTTTCGTCGAACTCGTCGAACGCATCCGGCAGGCGTCGGGTGCGTTCAACGGATTCGGTATCGGCAAAGGGGATCGGGTGGCCCTGTGGGCGCCCAACTCCGTCGAGTGGATCGTCGCCGCGTTCGGCATCATGACCGCCGGCGGTGTCCTGGTGCCGGTCAACACCCGGTTCAAGACCGACGAGGCCGCCGACGTGGTGGCCCGCAGCGGCGCCAAAGCCGTTCTGGTGCAACAGGGTTTCTTCGGCCAGGAATTCGCGATTCCCGGTGTGCCGAGCATCGACCTGCGCTCGGATTTCCTGAGCAGCGGTGCGCCCTTCGTGGCTGCGGTCGACGGGGACGACGTCTCCGATGTCATCTACACCTCGGGTACCACCGGCCGGCCCAAGGGCGCGATGATGTGCCATCGGCAGACGCTGCGGATGTACGAGGAATGGGCCACCCTGGCGGATCTGCGCCGCGGTGACCGCTACCTGATGATCAACCCCTACTTCCACACCTTCGGGCTCAAAGCCGGTCTGATCGCCTCCTTTCTGCGCGGGGCGACCATGTTGCCCGTCGCCGTGTTCGACATCGACGCGGTGGTGGATCTCGTTGAACGCGAACGCATCACGATGTTACCGGGGCCGCCCACGCTGTATCACTCGCTGTTGACCGTCGCCGACAAGTCCAAGTTGGCGACGCTGCGCGCGGGAGTGACCGGCGCGGCCGACATCCCCGTCGAACTCATCCGCCGTATTCGTGACGAGCTGCCGTTCCAGAGCCTGATGACCGGCTACGGCCTGACCGAGGCGGGCAATGTCACGTTGTCGCGGCCCGGCGATACGCCCGACGACGTCGCCACTACGGCAGGGGTGCCGTGCCAGGACGTCGACGTCCGCATCGCCGAGGACGGCGAGGTGCTCGTGCGGGGCTACAGCGTCATGCGCGGTTACCTGGACGACCCGGCCGCCACGGCGGAGGCGATCGACCCCGACGGCTGGCTGCACACCGGTGACCTCGGTGAGTTCACCGCATCCGGCCGGCTCAAGATCGTCGGCCGCAAGAAGGACATGTTCATCGTCGGCGGGTTCAACGCCTATCCGGCCGAGATCGAGGGTGTCCTGATGCAGCATCCCGCCGTGGCTCAGGTCGCCGTCATCGGCGTGCCCGACGAGCGGATGGGCCAGGTGGGTAAGGCTTTCGTGGTGTGCCATCACCCGCTGGGCGCCGACGAGCTGATCGGCTGGAGCCGGGAACTGATGGCCGGATACAAGGTGCCGCGGTACGTCCGCTTCGTGGATGCGCTGCCCACCAACGCCACCGGCAAGGTGATGAAGAACCAACTCGTCTGACCGCCGCGGTATCGTCGGATCGTGTCGTCGTTGTCCGCCGATCTGGTGCTCTCCGGTGGGGGAGTCAAGGGTGTCGGACTCGTCGGTGCCGTCGTCGCGCTGCTGGAGGCCGGGTACGCCGTGCAGCGGGTATCCGGTACGTCGGCCGGATCGATCGTCGGCGCCATCGTGGCGGCGGGCTCGGAACTCACCAGTGCCGAGGTCAAAGACCTTGCGCTGCAGCTGGATTACCACAAGTTTCGCGATCCCGTCCCGGCGCAGCGGCTGCCGGTCATCGGCAGTTCGCTGGCGGTGTTGCTGGGCGACGGAATGTACCGGGGTGATTACGCCCACGACTGGGTGCAGAGTCAGCTGCGCAATCTCGGCGTCCGCACGTTCGGTGATCTCGCCATCGACGACGACGAGCTGCCGCCCGAACAGCGCTACAAACTCGTCGTCACCGTCGCGGATGTCACCACGGGCCAGCTGGTCCGGCTGCCGTGGGACTATCGGCGGGTTTACGGCCTGGACCCGGATGAACAGAGCGTGGCGGACGCCGTGCGCGCGTCGATGTCCATTCCGTTCTATTTCCGTCCGGTGACCTTGACCAGCGCCGCGGGTCTCACCTCGACCCTGCTGGACGGTGGTCTGCTGTCGAACTTCCCGGTCGATTCCCTGGACCGCACCGACGGGGTGGCGCCGCGCTGGCCCAGCTTCGGCATCACGCTGCTGCCCGATCTGCCGGACGGCATCGATCAGGTGCTGCCCGACTGGGGTCTGCTGCACCGGCTGGGGCCACCGCGGCTGCTCGACGATGTCATCACCACGGTGTTGGTCGGGCGGGATCAGGCCTACCTCAACCAGCCGTGGGTGAGCGCCCGCACCATCCGGGTCGACTCGACCGAGGTCGGGTTTCTCGACTTCGGCATCACCGATGCCCAAGTGCAGGCCCTGTACGCCAAGGGCTATCACGCCGCGCAGGCCTTCCTGGCCGGCTGGGACTGGGACACCTACCTGCTCCGATTCCGTCCGACCAGCCCGATAGTCTGACCCGCGGTGAAGATTTCAGCGATAGTGCCGGTTTCCGCAGACCACCGTGCCGCGGTGTTGACACCGATAGCGGGCCGCTCGGCGTTGTGGCGCGTGGTGGATTCGTTGGCGGCGGCCGACCTGCACAGCGTGGTGGTGACGGCCGCGCCGGCACTGGTGGCCGATATCGACCGTGCGCTGGCAGGCACCGCGGCGACGGTACTGGCCGCACCGGACGGTGACGGCTTGCCCGCCGCCGTGGAACACCTTCGGGCGGAGGCGGTTTCCCATGTCCTGGTGGCCGACCCGCGCCAGGTGCTGATCTCACCGCAGGTGATCGGGCGGGTCAGGGCGGCGCTGGCCGGCGGCGCCGCCAAGGTGGTGCCGATCGTGCCGGTCACCGACACCGTCAAAACCGTTGACGCGCAAGGGCGCATCCTGGCGACCGTGGACCGGTCGGCGCTGCGGACCGCTCAGTACCCCTACGGTGCCGCCGTCGACGCACTGGCGAACGTGGACATCGTCACCGTCGAAGGCGATCCCGACGCGATCCTGGCGGACCTGCCGGCCGACACCGCCTTGATCGAGGCGCTCATCGCCTGTCGCTGAGCAGGTGGTCGGCCAGTGCGATGTCGTGGCGGAAGGTCACCTTCAGATTGTCCGACGCCCCGGGGAACACCCGCACGTCGACATCGGTGAAGTGCTGCACACACGACGAGGTGTCGGTGCCGTCGAATCCCTCCGCACCGGCCCGCCGGTAGGCGGCCAGCAGTGGCGCGGCCCGGAACGCCTGGGGTGTCTGCACCCGCACCAGACGTTCGGTGAACCCGGCGAGGGTATCCGCCCGCAACGTGCCGTGGGCGTCCACCGCGGGCACCGCGCCGCCGAAGGTGCGCGCGGTGGTCAGTGCCGCCCGCATCAGATCCGGCGTGGCGAGGGGGCGGGCGGCATCGTGGATCAGCACCACGTCGACGGTGCCGGCATCGATATCGCCGGCGAGGTGGGCCAGCACATTGGACTCCGAGTCGTGGCGGGTGTCCCCGCCCGCCACATACTCCACCGCGGTGTCCGGAAGGTCTTCGCGCACGGTGCTTTCGGCGATATCCCGTTCACCTTTGCGATACACCAGGATGGTGCGGCCGATCTCGGGGGTGGCCGCGACGGCGTGCACCGACCACGCCACCATCGAACGGCCCGCCAGCCGGAGATACGCCTTGTTGCCGTCGGCGCCGACCCGCGATCCGATACCTGCGGCGAGCACGACTCCGACGGCGGACCCTAGGGTGTCGGGGGTGGGCATCCGCCCACGCTAGCGCGTCGGGTGGGGAAGGGGCGGTGTCATGAGTGCGTACACACATCGGGTCCGGGTGATGTCGGGGCGAGACCCGCATGAGCAGCACCGGGTCGCCACCCCGCTGGAACTCCTCTTCGACCTCACCTTCGTCGTCGGGTTCGGCACCGCCGCTTCGGAGTTCGCCCATGCGTTGACGGGCGGCCACATCCGAGCGGGGTTGATCGCGTTCACGTTCGCGATTTTCGCGATCTGCTGGGCCTGGATCAACTTCACCTGGTTCGCGTCGGCCTATGACACCGACGACTGGGTGTACCGGGTGACCACCATGGTGCAGATGGTCGGTGTGGTGATCCTGACGCTCGGGATTCCGCCCGTGTTCGCCTCCATCGAGCACGGGGGATATGTCGACAACACGGTGCTGGTCGCCGGCTACGTGGTGATGCGTGTCGGACTCGTGGCGCAGTGGTTGCGCGCGGCGGCCGGCGATCCGGCGCGGCGGCGGGCCTGCCTGACCTACGCGATCTCGGTGAGCGTGGTGCAGATCGGCTGGATCGCCCTGATTTTCGCGCACACCTCGCTGGTGGTGACGCTGGTCTGGTGCGGTGTGCTGATCCTGTTGGAGATCTCGGTGCCGGTGCTGGCGGAGCGCCAGGTCGGCGGCACGCCCTGGCATGCGCACCACATCAGTGAGCGCTACGGGCTGATGGCCATCATCGCCCTCGGTGAAGGTGTGGTCGGGACGGTCGCCACCCTTTCGGCGGTGGTGCAGGAGCAGGGCTGGACGACCGACGCCGTCCTGGTCGCGATCGCCGGCATCGGTCTGACCTTCGGCATGTGGTGGGTGTACTTCATCGTGCCGACCGCCGACCTGCTGCACGCCCATCGTGAGCAGTCGTTCTGGTTCGGTTATCTGCCCATCTTCTTGTTCGGATCGATTGTCGCCACGGGCGCCGGTTTGCACGTAGCCGCCTACTACCTGGAAGGGCATTCCGAGTTGGGATCGGTGGGCACGGTGTTCTCGGTGGTGATCCCGGTCGGTCTGTTCGTCTGCCTGGTGTTCCTGATCTATTCGCTGATGGTGCGGGGGACCGACTGGTTCCATCTTCTGTTGCTCGTGCTCACCGCCGCGGTGCTGGTGGCTGCGGTCCTGTTGGCGCTGGCCGGGGTGTCGATGGCGCTGTGCTTGCTGGTCGCCACCTCGGCGCCGATGGTGACGGTGGTCGGGTACGAACTCGTCGGGCACCGGCACATGGCCGACGCGTTGGCCCGGCGACTGGTCGGCTAGCGCGCCCGGCGGTCGGCGGGGTGGACGGCCCCGATCTCGACGGTCTCCAGCAGTTCCCGCTCTTCCTCTTCGGCGAGCAGCTTTCGCGCCTTCTTGCGGGTCACCAGGATGCCGATGACCGCCAATACCCAGACCGCGTACTGCAGTGTCCACGCCAGGTGGAACGAGTCGAACGAGTAGCCGCCCGCGGCGTCGAGGATCCAGCCCATCGCCTGCATGAGGATCAGCGAGGCCAGGAAGCCACCCATGTTCACCATGCCCTGGGCGGTACCCAGGGTGGCGCTCGGGTTGAAGGTGCGGGCGAAGTCGAAGCCCACCATGGAGCCGGGCCCGCCGACCGAGATGATGACGATGAGCACGACCAGCAGCCACAGGGGCGCGGGTCCCGGCAGCGCCAGCACCACGGTCCAGATCGCCGCGTTGCTGCCGATGATGCCGAGCACCATCCACGAACGACGGTGCGGGTAACGGCCGGTGAAGATGCCCAGCACGATGCCGGCGACGATGGCGGTGACCACGGAGATGGTCAGCAGCATGCCCGCCGCCGCCCGGGACTGGTGCTGAGCCACCATCACGTAGGGCACGCCCCACATGAGGGCGAAGATCGTCACCGAGAACTGTGTGCCCATATGAGTGAAGAACCCCAGCCGGGTGCCGGGCCGCATCCACACCGTGCGCACGCTGGCCAGGGTGTCGCGCACGCCCATGGTCTCGGTGGTGGCCAGCCGGCCGTGCGGGGTGTTCTGCACGACCACCACGGCGAGCACCAGGACCAGTACCCCGAGCGCGGTCACCGACAGGTACGCCGACGTCCAACCGGAGACGCCGAGCAGCGACAGGAACGGAATGGCCGAGAGCACCTGGCCGACCTGCCCGGAGATGCCGGTCAACTGGGTGAGTAGCGGGATCTGTCGGGCCGGGAACCAGTGCGGTACCAGGCGCAGCACCGAGATGAACGTGATGGCGTCGCCGAGGCCGACGACCGCGCGGGCGGCCAACGCCAGCGGTAGCGACTCCGTGAGTGCGATGGCGAGCTGCCCGGCGGCCATCAGTGCCGCGCCCGACACGATCAGGACCTTCGAGCCGAAACGATCGAGCAGGACACCGGCAGGTACCTGGGCGCCCGCGTAGACGATCACCTGCAGCACGACGAAGGTCGACAACACGCTGGGGCTGGCGTGGAAGCGGTCGGCGGCCTCCAACCCGGAGACACCCAAGGTGGTCCGATTGAGGACGGCGACGATATAGGCCAGTAGCCCGGTGGCCCAGACGATCCAGGGACGCACGGCGACAGCCTCTCTTCGGCAGTGACAGCCGGAATCGGGAAAGACGAGCTTTGTCCTGTCATATTCTCCCAAAATGATGGGACGAATCGCCAATCGATTTCCGGTGAATTTGCTCACCAGCAACGGGTGGGGCGTGTCCGGAGTTGGCTGGAGCCACCGGCGTCGGCGCGTTCGAGGGTAGGTAAAACCAGAATTCGCGCAGATGGAGACTGTAGACGCGGTATTCGAACCCTGTGATCGGTGGCCGTCAGGTAATTCGCTCAACCTGCCGAACTGCGAGTTAGCATGGAAATATGGATGGTTGCAGACACGGATCGGCCCTCGATCTTGCCTGACTACCGCGTGGGTGAGCTGGCCCGAGTTTCCGGGGTGACCGCCCGCAACATCCGTGCCTACCGCGAACGCGGGTTGCTGGACCCGCCACGCCGGGCCGGCAGGGCCGCGATCTACGACGATCACCATCTGGCCCAGTTGCGGGCCATCGACCAACTGCTGCGCCGTGGGTTCACCTCCGCGCATATCGCCGAGTTCTTCGACGCCGTGCGGCGGGGCAGCGATCTGATCGAGCTCCTGGGCCTGTGGCCGCAGGCATTCGTCCTCGCGCTCGACGGTCCGGAGGCCGACGCTCTGCTGCAGGCAGGGCTGGTGCAACGCACCGCCGACGGGCTGGCATGGACGAACCCGGCGATCGGGGTCATCGTCGCGCGGACCGACGACCAGCGCGGCTACGTCCGGTTCATCCTGCAACTGATCGAGGCGGTCGACGGCGACGTGCGCCGGCTGGCCGATCGGGTGTCGGCGACGGTGGGCGGGGTGACGGGCCCGGTCGCCGATCACCACGAACTGGGCCGGCTGGTGGCGACTGACCGGTTGGACCGGGCGCTGGGCGAGCGGCTGTGACCCTTACAGGCGGGTGTTCGCCGGATCGCCCCCGAAGCGTTGTGCCAGCCACACCGGCAGGATCGCCAGCGCGGTCAGCGCCGCGGCCACCACATTGATCACCGGCGCCTGGTTGGGCCGGAACAGATTGGCGAAGATCCAGATCGGCAGGGTCTGCACCGCCGGCCCTGCGGTGAACGTCGTGACCACGATCTCGTCGAAACTCAGCGCGAACGCGAGGATCGCGCCGGCCACCAGCGCACCGCGCATCATCGGCAACGTGACGTAGCGGAACGTCTGCCACGGTGAGGCCCCCAGGTCGGCTGAGGCGTCCTCGAAATGCGTACCGAGGCGCCGTAACCGGGCCTGGGCGTTGTTGAAGACGATCACGATGCAGAACGTGGCGTGCCCGATGATCACCGTCGCGATGCCGAGTGTGACGCCGAGTACCGAGGTGAAGGTCGCGTTGAGCGCGATGCCGGTGACGATACCGGGCAGTGTGATCGGTAGCACGACAAGGAAACTCACCGCCTGCCTGCCGAAGAACCGGTACCGCTGCACGGCGAACGCCGCCATGGTGCCCAGCACCAGGGCGATCGCGGTGGCGGCGAGGCCGACCACCGCGGAGTTGGCCAGGGCTTGCCACATCCCGACGCTACTCGCGGCGTCGACCCACCAGCGCAGCGTGAACCCGGTCGGCGGGAAGGCGAAGCTGCGCGACGCATTGAACGCGTTGACGACGACCAGAAGCAGGGGTGCGTACAGGAACAGCAGCACCAGGGCGGTCCAGCACCGTAGCGCCCACCGGGTCCGCACCGATCGCATCAGACGTTCTCCAAGGCGCCGGTGCGCCGCATCGCCAGCAGGTACGCCACGATCGCCACGAGCGGGATGAGGGACAGGGCGGCGGCCAGGGGCTGGTTGTTGGCGGTCACCAGCTGGCCGTAGATGAGGTTGCCCAGCATCTGGGTCTTGCCGCCGACGATCGTCACCGCGATGTAGTCACCCAACGACAACGAGAAGGTGAAGATCGAACCCGCGGCGATACCGGGAAAGACCAACGGTGCCATCACCGTCCGCAGCGTCGTCGCATCGGAGGCGCCCAGGTCGGCGCTGGCGTCCAGCAGCGTGTCCGGTACTCGCTCGAAGGCCGCGAACACCGGAATCACCATGTACGGCAACCACAGATAGCTCAGCGTGATGACGGTGGCGGTCAGCCCGTAACCCGGTGTGCCGCCTGCCGCCCACGCCAACGGACCTTCCGGTGAGAGCAGCACGCGCCAGGCGTAGGCCTTGACCAGATAGCTCGCCCACAGCGGTGTAGTCACCGCCACGACCAGCAGGAGGCGTACCCGGGGCGAGGCGAACTTCGCCATGAACAGCGCCAGCGGCACCGACAGCACGATGCAGATCACCGTCACCGCCACGGCGATGCCCAGGGTGCGCAGAGTGACCGCGCGGAACACCGCATCGGTGAGCACCCGCACCAGGTTGTCGGTGGTGACCGTCCGGGTGACGGCTCCGGTGAAGCTGTCAGTGCTCCAGAACGCCGAAACAAGGAGAACGGCAAGTGATCCCAGATACGCGATGGTCAGCCAGGCCAGCGGTGGCACCAGCAGCAGTGCCAGCCGAGCGCGGCGTGCGATCACCCCTTGATCTGCTGCCATTTGTCGACCCACTGATCGTAGGTCGTGCAGTTGTCTCCGCTGCCGTCGACGCACTTGCGCTGCGGCGTCGTCCAATAGTGGATCTGCTCAGCGTATTTCGAGTCGGTGGCGTGGAAGACGTCGCAGAAGTCCTTCTGGCTGGTGTGCTCGCAGGCCTTGGTCTGCGCCGGCGCCTCGCCGAAGTACTCGGCGACCTGGGCGTTGACCTCGGGGGAGGTGATCCAGTTCATCCACTTGTACATGCAGTTCGGGTGCGCCGCCTTGGCGGCCACCATCCAGGTGTCCGACCAGCCGGTGGCGCCCTCCTTGGGCAGGATCGTGTTCACCTGCACCTTGTTGTCGCTGCCGATGGTGTTCGCGATGACCTGCCAGGTGGTGCCGATGACGGATGTGCCCGACTCGAAGGCCTGCACCTCTTTGGTGTAATCCGACCAGTACTCGCTGATGTTCTCCCGCTGCGCCTTCAGCAGATCCGCTGCGGCATCGAGCTGTGCGGCGGTCAGCGCGTACGGATTCTTGATGCCCAGTTCGGGTTTCGTCTTCGACAGGTACAGCGCCGCATCGGCGATGTAGATCGGTGAGTCGTAGGCGGTGACCTTGCCCTTGTACTTGCCGGAATCGGTGAACACGGCCGCCCAGGAGTCGGGCGCGTCCTTGACGACGCCGATGTTGTACATCAACAGGTTTGCGCCCCAGCCGTGCGGGATGCCGTACATCTTGCCGTCCACCGAGTTCCACGGCTTGTCCTTGAGGAACGGGGAGATGGTCGCGTAATTGGGGACCAGGTCGGTGTTGACCGGCGCCACGTCGCCGCCGTAGATGAGGCGCAGTGAGGCGTCCCCGGAGGCGGAGACGCCGTCGTACTGACCGGTGCGCATCAACTGCAGCATCTCGTCGGAGGTGTTGCCCACCTTGACGTTCGTCTTACAGCCGGTCTCCTTCTCGAACGGGGTGACCCAGTCCACGGCCTTGTCGTTGGAGCCGTTCTCGGCATAGCCGGCCCAGGCGATGAGGTTGAGCTGGCCCTCGCCGTCGCCGAGCGAGGTCGGTGCCTCGAGCTTGGGTGGGGCCTGCCCGGACCCGCCGCCGTCGGACGCGCTCGAACACGCGGCCAGTAGGGCCACAGTCGCGGCCAGGGCGAGCCCGGTGCGGATCGTGGTTCGTAACATGTGCGGCCTCCTCAGGAGTTCAGCGGATGGACGGCGGAGTCCGGGAACGACAGGACGACGGGGGAGCCGTGAGCCAGGCCGGCCGGCAGCGAGGTGCGCGACGTGAGCACCGTCGCGGTCACGGCGGTCCCGGCCGCGGTGGAGGTCACCCTGGTCAGCGGGCCGGCATAGATGACCTCGGCCACGGTGGCCTCGACGGTGCGGGTGCCCGGACCGGCGGCGCTCCCCGGGGGCAGCACCGCGATCTGTTCGGGGCGCACGGCAAACGTCCCGGTTCGGCCCACCAGCGTCTGGGCGGCGGTGCCGTCGACGACGTTGGAGGTGCCGACGAAATCGGCGACGAACCGGTTGGCCGGATTCTCGTACACCTCGCGGGCCCCGCCGACCTGTTCGATGCGCCCCGCGTTGAACACCGCGAGGCGGTCGCACAGGGTGAGTGCTTCGTCCTGATCGTGGGTGACGATGACGAACGTGATCCCGACGTCGCGTTGGATGGCCTTCAACTCGACCTGCATCTGCTCGCGGAGTTTGAGATCGAGTGCCCCGAGTGGCTCGTCGAGCAACAACACCCGGGGCCTCCCGACGAGGGCGCGAGCCAGGGCGACGCGTTGACGCTGGCCGCCGGAGAGCTGCTCGGGGCGACGGTCGCCGTGCTCGGTCAGCCGCACCATGTCCAGGGCATCGGCGGCCCGACGGCGCCGCTCCGCCTTGGCGACCCCGCGCACCTTCATGCCGTACTCGACGTTCTGGCCCACCGTCAGGTGGGGGAACAGGGCGTAGTCCTGAAACACGGTGTTGACTTCGCGCCGCTGCGGCGGCGCCGTCGTCACGTCGGTGCCGCCCAGTCGGATGGTGCCCGCGGTCGGTTGTTCGAATCCGGCGATCATCCGCAGCACGGTGGTCTTACCCGAGCCGGACGGGCCGAGGATGGCGAAGAGTTCGCCGTCGGCGACGCTGAGATCGGCACCCTCGACCGCGATGACCTCGGCCTGGCGGCCCGGAAAGACCTTTCGGACCCCGATGAGTTCGATGCGCGGATCGCCCTCCCTGTCGAGTCCGGGGCTGACGTCCGCGCTTCCAGCAAGTCCCGATGTCGATGCGGGCATGGTCGAGATCGTATGGATTCACCGGTCAAACCGCAGCACAAGTACGGATTTCGTCTCGTCGCGGGGGTAGCGGCACGGTATCCGCCGGAAGCCGTGAAACTTGATGCATATGCGACCAGTGGCGTTGATGAGGATCATGAGGCAGTTGTCATATTCTGATTCTCGTGTCACTTTCCCGCCGTGATCTGCTGAAATACGCGGCCGCGGCACCCGCAATCCTCGGGATGGGTGCCGCCGTCTCCGCGGCCCTGGCGTCACAGGCCGCCGCCGCACCCCTGGGCGTGCTGCTCGACTACGCGGCCGGGGTCATTCCCGCCCACGACATCCGGGCCTCCGGCGCGATCGGCGCCATCCGGTACGTGTCCGACCGACGGCCCGGCGGAGCCTGGATGCTGGGCAAGCCGATCCAATTGCCCGAAGCTCGAGACCTCTACAAGTCCGGCTTGAAGATCGTGTCGTGCTACCAGTACGGCAAAGCGGACACCGCCGACTGGCTGGGCGGGCAGAGCGCCGGCGTCGCGCACGCGAAACGCGGCTGGCAGTTGCACACCGCGGCGGGTGGACCGGTCGGTGCCCCCGTCTACGCCTCGATCGACGACGATCCCAGCTACGACCAGTACAAGACACAGGTGGCCCCCTATCTGAAGGGGTGGGAGGCGGTCATCGGTCATCAGCGGACCGGCGTCTACGCCAACTCCAAGACCATTGAATGGGCCATCCAGGATGGTCTCGGCTCGTACTTCTGGCAGCACAATTGGGGTTCGCCGGGCGGCGTTGCGCACCCTGCAGCGCATCTGCACCAGGTGGAGATCGACAAGCGCGCGGTGGGTGGCGTCGGGGTGGACCTCAACGAGATCCTGAAGCCGTCGTTCGGGCAGTGGGACTAAAAACTTACTGATCAGTAATAAAGTCCAGCAAACAACTTCCGGAAATTCTCGGGCTTTTATAGACACTTCTGGCGAAACTGTCGATCGAGTCGTGCTGCGCGACAGGCGCCGAAATTCGACATAACGATTTGATAACAATGCTGCTTTGATCTGGGAAGTTATAGCTACTCGACCGTAACCACCTGCCAACAGGACGTTTGTCCCGTAGGACTTTGGTCGTCGTGTGAACCGGCGTTATACGAGCCGTGGTTACTCGAGCGTAGAACTCGCTAGTAACCATTTAGGGGCGGATGATCACACCAGCTCTTATGACACTCTTAGTACGGCTGGACTGCTCTGCTGGACCTGGCCCCGGGGGGTCGCACCACGGTGGGAACACCGAGGCGTGACCCCCGACCATGCCAGCAGACTGCACCGGCCGAGAGCTCATGGAGATTCAGTGCCGAATCGCCGGGGCCTGCATGGGCAGGCCCGTCCGGGATCGGCCGCGATGGCGCGGCGACACCGGCACCATCAGCCAGACGCGTGACGAGATCAGTACCGAGGGAGATGGCAAGACGTGACGATCAATGAACACGACAGAGTGACCGCCAACGGCAAGACCGACCTCGGCCGAGCGTCGCTGTCAGGCGCGCACGCGCTCGTGGATCTGCTGAACGCCGGCGAGCCCTACGCGGTCGCGTTCGGCGGGCAGGGCGGCGGCTGGCTGGAAAGCCTCGAGGAACTCGTCAGCTCCGCGGGCATCGAATCCGAACTGAGCGAACTGGTCACCGAAGCGGACATGCTGCTGGAGCCGGTGGCGCGCGAACTCGTCGTCGTCCGGCCGATCGGCTTCGAGCCGCTGCAGTGGGTGCGCGCGCTGGCCGCCGATGAGCCGCTGCCCGCCCCCAAGCAGCTGATCAGCACCGCCATCTCGGGCCCGGGCATCCTGCTGGCGCAGATCGCCGCCACCCGTGCGCTGCTGCGCCAGGGACTCGACCTGTACGGCACCCCGCCGGTGGCCGTCGCCGGGCACTCCCAAGGCATCGTGGCGGCCGAGGCGCTGAAGGCCAAGGGCACCCGCGACGCCGAGATGCTCGCGATCCTGCAGCTGATGGGTGCCGCGGGCTCCCTGATGTCGCGCCGGCGCGGGATGGTCGGTCGTGGCGACAAGTCGCCGATGGTGTCGGTCACCAACGCCGATCCCGAGCGCATCGCCGAGCTCCTCGAAGATTTCTCCACCGACGTGCGCACCGTGCTGCCGCCCGTGCTGTCCATCCGCAACGGCCGGCGCTCGGTGGTCATCACCGGCACGCCCGAGCAGCTGTCCCGGTTCGAGCTGTACTGCAGCAAGATCACCGAGAAGGAAGAAGCCGAGCGCAAGAACAAGACCCGCGGCGGCGCCGTGTTCGCCCCGGTCTTCAACGGCATCCAGGTCGAGGTCGGCTTCCACACCCCCCGCCTGGCCGACGCCGTCGACCTCATCGACTCGTGGGCCGCCCGCATTCCGGGCATCGACCCCGAGCTCACCCATCACTTCGCGAAGGCCGTCTTCGTCGACCCGGTCGACTGGGTCGCCGAGGTCGAGCGCCTGCACGACGCGGGCGCCAAGTGGATCATCGACCTGGGCCCCGGTGACACCGCCACCCGCGTGACCGCCCCCGTCATCCGTGGGCTGGGCATCGGCATCGTTCCTGCCGCCACCCGCGCCGGCCAGCGCAGCCTGTTCACCGTCGGCGCCGCACCCGAGGTGCCCGCCCCGTGGAGCAGCTACGCGCCGTCGACCGTCACGCTGCCCGACGGCTCGGTCAAGCTGTCGACGAAGTTCACCCGCCTGACCGGACGTTCGCCGATCCTGTTGGCCGGTATGACCCCGACGACGGTGGATGCCAAGATCGTCGCCGCCGCCGCCAACGCCGGCCACTGGGCCGAACTGGCCGGTGGTGGCCAGGTCACCGAGGAGATCTTCGAAGGCC
The DNA here is from genome assembly GCF_011758805.1 of Mycolicibacterium fluoranthenivorans. Lineage (NCBI taxonomy): Bacteria > Bacillati > Actinomycetota > Actinomycetes > Mycobacteriales > Mycobacteriaceae > Mycobacterium > Mycolicibacterium fluoranthenivorans. The sequence continues at coordinate 246,164 of NZ_JAANOW010000002.1, forward strand.
GTGTCGCCGAACTGACCCAGCTGCTGGAGCCGGGCCGTGCCATCCAGTTCAACTCACTGTTCCTGGATCCCTACCTGTGGAAGCTGCAGCTGGGCGGCCGCCGCCTGGTGCAGCGCGCCCGTCAGGCCGGCGCACCCATCGACGGCGTCATCGTCACCGCGGGTATCCCCGAACTGCCCGAGGCCGTCGACTTGATCGAGGAGCTCAACGGCATCGGCATCACCCATGTGGTGTTCAAGCCCGGCACCATCGACCAGATCAAGTCCGTCATCAAGATCGCGGCCGAGGTGCCCGGCAAGGACGTCATCGCCCACATCGAGGGCGGCCGCGCCGGTGGCCACCACTCGTGGGAGGACCTCGACGACCTGCTGCTGGCCACCTACTCGGACCTGCGCAAGCTGTCCAACATCACCATCTGCGTCGGTGGCGGTATCGGCACCCCGGAGCGGGCCGCCGACTACCTGTCCGGCCGGTGGTCGCAGACCTATGGCTTCCCGCTGATGCCGGTCGACGGCATCCTGGTCGGTACCGCGGCGATGGCGACCCTGGAGGCCACCACCTCACCTGCGGTCAAGCAGCTGCTGGTCGACACGAACGGCACCGACATCTGGGTGGGCGCCGGAAAAGCCCAGGGCGGCATGGCCTCCGGGCGCAGCCAGCTGGGTGCCGACATCCACGAGATCGACAACACCGCATCGCGCTGCGGGCGCCTGCTCGACGAGGTCGCCGGGGACGCCGACGCCGTCGCCGAGCGCCGCGACGAGATCATCGCCGCGATGGCCGACACCGCCAAGCCCTACTTCGGCGACCTGGCCGACCTGACCTACCTGCAGTGGCTGGACCGCTACGTCGAGCTGGCCATCGGCAGCGGGGATTCCACCGCGGACACCAAGCGCGCCGATTCGCCGTGGCTCGACATCACCTGGCGGGATCGCTTCGCCGACATGCTCAAGCGCGCCGAGGCCCGCCTGCACCCGCAGGACTCGGGTCCGATCGACACGCTGTTCGCCGACACCGCGCTGCTGGAGGACCCGGCCGCGGCCCGTGCCGCGCTGCTGTCGCGCTACCCGGACGCCGAGACCATCAAGCTGCACCCGGCCGACGTGCCGTTCTTCATCACCCTGTGCAAGGTGCCGGGCAAGCCCGTCAACTTCGTCCCGGTCATCGACAAGGACGTGCGGCGCTGGTGGCGCAGCGACTCGCTGTGGCAAGCCCACGATGCGCGCTACACCGCCGATCAGGTGTGCATCATCCCGGGCACGCAGGCCGTCGCCGGTATCACCCGGGTCGACGAGCCGGTCGGTGACCTGCTCGACCGCTTCGAGCAGGCCGCCATCGACGAGGTCATCGCAAGTGGAGCGTCGCCGGTTCCGGTTGTGTCCCGCCGCCAGGCCCGCGCCGACGTCGTCGGCCCCATCGCCGTCGTGCTGGACTCGCCCGACGTGCTGTGGGCCGGGCGCACCGCCATCAACCCGGTGCACCGTATCGGCGCGTCGAGCGAATGGCAGGTCAACGAAAACCGTTCCGCGGTCCACCCGTCCACCGGTTCACGCCTGGAGCTCACCGAGGCCGGCGTGACGCTGAGCGTCCCGCTGAGCAACATCTGGATCGAGATCAAGCTGACCCTGCCGGCCGCCACCGTCAACGGTGGCATGCCGGTGGTCACCACCGAGGACGCGTCGGCCGCGATGCGCGCCGTGCTGGCCATCGCCGCCGGTGTCGACGGGGTGGATGCGTTGCCGACCGTGGTGGACAACACGGCCACCGTGACCGTCGGCTGGGACCCCGAGGAGATCGCCGACCACACCGGTGTCACCGCGACCTTCGGTGCCCCGCTGGCGCCCGGCCTGACCCTGGTGCCCGACGCGCTGGTGGGCCGCTGCTGGCCGGCGGTGTTCTCGGTCATCGGGTCTGCCGTGACCGCCGACGACTTCCCGGTGGTCGAAGGTCTGCTCAGCCTGGTGCACCTGGACCACGCCGCGCATCTGCTGGCGCCGATGCCCAAGGGCAAGGCCGAATTGACCGTCACCGCAACGGCTGCCGCCGCCAGCGATACCGAATACGGCCGCGTCGTACCGGTGTCGGTGACGATCGCCGATGCCGAGGGCACGGTGCTGGCGACCCTGCAGGAGCGCTTCGCGATCCGCGGACGCAACGGCGCCGCCGAGCTGCCCGACCCGCTGCGGGCCGGCGGTGCCATCACCGACAACGCCACCGAGACCCCGCGTCGCCGTCGCCGCGATGCGACCGTCACCGCGCCCACCGATATGAGCGCGTTCGCCGTGGTCTCCGGTGACCACAACCCGATCCACACCGACCGGGCCGCCGCGCTGCTGGCCGGGCTGAAAGGCCCGATCGTGCACGGCATGTGGCTGTCGGCCGCCGCTCAGCACGTGGTCACCGCCACCGACGGTCGGGCCACCCCGCCGGCGCGTCTGGTGGGCTGGACCTCGCGCTTCCTGGGCATGGTGCTACCCGGCGACGAGATCGACTTCCGGGTCGACCGGGTCGGCATCGACCGCGGTGCCGAGATCATCGAGGTCACCGCGAAGGTCGGCGGCGACCTGGTGATGTCGGCGACCGCCCAGTTGGCCGCGCCGAAGACGGTGTACGCGTTCCCCGGCCAGGGCATCCAGCACAAGGGCATGGGCATGGAGGTGCGGGCCCGGTCGAAGGCCGCCCGCAAGATCTGGGATACCGCGGACAAGTTCACCCGCGACACCCTGGGCTTCTCGGTTCTGCACGTGGTGCGGGACAACCCGACCAGCCTGATCGCCTCCGGCGTGCACTACCACCACCCCGAGGGCGTGCTGTACCTGACCCAATTCACCCAGGTCGCCATGGCGACGGTGGCCGCGGCCCAGGTCGCCGAGATGCGCGAGCAGGGTGCGTTCGTCGAGGACGCCATCGCTTGTGGTCACTCCGTCGGCGAATACACCGCGCTGGCCTGCGTGTCCGGCGTCTACCAGCTGGAGGCGCTGCTGGAGGTGGTGTTCCACCGCGGCAGCAAGATGCACGACATCGTGCCGCGTGACGAGAAGGGCCGGTCGAACTACCGGCTGGCGGCCATCCGCCCGTCGCAGATCGACCTCGACGATGACGACGTCACCGACTTCGTCGCTCAAATCGCGGCGAATACCGGTGAGTTCTTACAGATCGTGAACTTCAACCTGCGCGGCTCGCAGTATGCGATCGCCGGTACGGTGCGCGGTCTTGAGGCGCTGGAGGAGGAGATCGAGCGGCGCCGCGAGATCAGCGGTGGCAAGCGGTCGTTCATCCTGGTGCCCGGTATCGACGTGCCGTTCCACTCGGAGGTGCTGCGGGTCGGCGTCGCCGACTTCCGCCGCGCGCTGGAGCGCGTCATGCCCGAGGGACAGGACCCGGCGCTGATCGTCGGCCGCTACATCCCGAACCTGGTGCCGCGCCCGTTCACGCTGGACCGCGACTTCATCCAGGAGATCCGCGATCTGGTGCCGGCCGAGCCGCTCGACGAGGTGCTCGCCGACTACGACACCTGGCGTAACGAGAAGCCGGAAGCGTTGTGCCGCAAGGTCGTCATCGAACTGCTGGCCTGGCAGTTCGCCAGTCCGGTGCGGTGGATCGAGACCCAGGACCTGCTCTTCATCGAGGAGGCCGCGGGCGGTCTCGGTGTGGAGCGGTTCGTCGAGATCGGCGTGAAGACGGCGCCGACCGTCGCCGGCCTGGCCACCAACACGCTGAAGCTGCCGGAGTACTCGCACAACACCACCGAGGTGCTCAACGCCGAGCGCGACGCCGCGGTGCTGTTCGCCACGGACACCGATCCGGAGCCCGAGCCCGAGGCCGACGAAACCCCCTCGGCGGCAACGGAAGCCGCTCCGGCGGCGGCCGCCCCCGCGGCGGCACCGGCTCCGGCCGCCGCCCCCAGCGGTGGCCCGCGGCCGGACGACATCGCTTACGACGCCGCCGACGCGACGCTGTCGCTGATCGCGCTGTCGGCTAAGATGCGGGTCGAGCAGATCGAGCCGCTGGATTCCATCGAGTCGATCACCGACGGTGCGTCGTCGCGGCGCAACCAGCTGCTGGTGGACCTCGGATCCGAGCTGAACCTGGGTGCCATCGACGGTGCGGCAGAGGCCGACCTGTCGGGGCTGAAGGCTCAGGTGACCAAGCTGGCCCGCACGTACAAGCCGTTCGGGCCGGTGCTCTCGGATGCGATCAACGATCAGCTGCGCACGGTGTTCGGGCCGTCGGGCAAGCGCCCGGCCTACATCGCCGAACGTGTCACCAAGACATGGGAACTCGGCCCCGGTTGGGCCAAGCACGTCACCGCCGAGGTGGCGCTGGGCACCCGTGAGGGATCCAGTGTCCGCGGTGGCAGCATGGGCGGTCTGCACGAGGGTGCGCTGGCCGATGCCGCGTCGGTGGACAAGGCCATTGACGGTGCGGTCGCGGCCGTCGCTGCGCGCAAGGGCATCTCCGTGAGCCTGCCGTCCTCCGGTGCCGCCGGTGGCGGTGTTGTGGACTCGGCGGCGCTGACCGAATTCGCCGAGCAGGTCACCGGACCCAATGGTGTGCTGGCGTCGGCCGCCCGGCTGGTGCTCAGCGAGCTGGGCCTCAACGCGCCCGTCGCCAACGACACCGTCAGCGATTCCGAGCTGATCGACCTGGTCACCGCCGAGCTGGGTTCGGACTGGCCGCGTCTGGTGGCGCCGGTGTTCGATGCGCGCAAGGCCGTGGTCTTCGACGACCGGTGGGCCAGTGCCCGTGAGGATCTGGCCAAGCTGTGGCTGCTCGACGAGAGCGAGATCGACGCGGACTGGGAGCGGCTGTCGCAGCGCTTCGAAGGCGCCGGCAACGTCGTGGGGACGCAGGCCAATTGGTGGCAGGGTCGTGCGCTTGCGGCTGGCCGCCTTACGCACGCAGCGCTGTACGGCCGCGCCGCCGCGGGTGCGGAGAACCCCGACAAGGGTGGCTACGCAAACGAGGTCGCGGTGGTGACGGGTGCCTCGAAGGGCTCGATCGCCGCCTCGGTGGCCGGGCAACTGCTCGAGGGCGGGGCGACGGTGATCGCCACCACGTCCAAGCTCGACGACGACCGGCTGGCGTTCTACCGCACGCTCTACCGCGACCATGCCCGCTTCGGCGCGACCCTGTGGGTCGTCCCGGCCAACATGGCGTCCTACAGCGATATCGACGCGCTCGTCGAGTGGGTCGGTAGCGAGCAGACCGAGAACCTCGGGCCCAAGGCGATCCACCTCAAGGACGCCCAGAACCCGACGCTGCTGTTCCCGTTCGCCGCTCCGCGGGTGGCCGGGGACCTGTCCGAGGCCGGTGCGCGCTCGGAAATGGAGATGAAGGTGCTGCTGTGGGCCGTGCAGCGGCTCATCGCCGGGCTGTCGCATCTGGGTTCCGAGCGCGATATCGCGTCGAGGTTGCATGTGGTGCTGCCGGGCTCGCCCAACCGCGGCATGTTCGGTGGCGACGGAGCGTACGGCGAATCCAAGTCCGCCCTCGATGCCGTCGTGGCCCGCTGGAAGGCGGAATCATCGTGGGCCCAGCGTGTCTCGCTGGCGCACGCGCTGATCGGCTGGACCAAGGGCACCGGTCTGATGGGGCATAACGACGCGATCGTCGGCGCCGTCGAGGAAGCCGGGGTGACCACCTACACGACCGAAGAGATGGCGTCGATGTTGTTGGCGCTGTGCACCATCGAGTCGAAGGTGGCCGCCGCCCGCGAGCCGATCAAGGTCGATCTGACCGGCGGCCTGGGCGAGGTCGAACTCGACATGGCCGAGCTGGCCGCCAAGGCACGCGAGGAGATGCTGGCGGAGTCCGCTTCCGACGAGGACGGTGCCGACGCAGACGGTGCCGGCACCATCGCGGCGCTGCCGTCACCGCCCCGTGGCTACCAGGCCGCCCCGCCGCCGGCGTGGGACGACCTCGACGTCGACCCCGCCGATCTGGTGGTCATCGTCGGCGGTGCCGAGCTCGGGCCGTACGGCTCGTCGCGGACCCGCTTCGAGATGGAGGTGTCCGGGCAGCTGTCCGCCGCCGGTGTGCTGGAGCTGGCCTGGACCACCGGGCTGGTCAAGTGGGAGGACGACCCCAAGCCGGGTTGGTACGACACCGCCAGCGGTGACCTGGTAGACGAGGGCGAACTCGTCGAGCGCTACCACGACGCCGTGGTGGAGCGGGTCGGCATCCGCGAGTGGGTGGACGACGGTGCGATCGACCCCGATCACGCTGCGCCGCTGCTGGTTTCGGTGTTCCTGGACAAGGACTTCACCTTCGTGGTGTCGTCGGAGGCCGATGCCCGGGCGTTCGTGCAGTTCGACCCCGAGCACACCGTCATCTCGCCGGTGCCCGACAGTGCCGACTGGCAGGTCACCCGCAAGGCCGGCACCGAGATCCGGGTGCCGCGCAAGGTGAAGCTGTCCCGCACGGTCGGCGCGCAGATCCCGACCGGATTCGATCCGCAGGTCTACGGCGTCACGCCGGATATGGCCAGCTCGATCGACCGGGTGGCGCTGTGGAACCTGGTGACCACCGTCGACGCGTTCCTGTCGGCGGGCTTCAGCCCGGCCGAGCTGATGCGGTGGGTGCACCCCAGCCTGGTGGCCAGCACGCAGGGCACCGGTATGGGTGGCATGACGTCGATGCAGACCATGTACCACGGCAACCTGCTGGGCAAGAACAAGCCGAACGACATCCTGCAGGAGGTGCTGCCGAACGTCTTCGCCGGCCATGTGGTGCAGAGCTACATCGGCAGCTACGGCTCGATGATCCACCCGGTCGCCGCCTGCGCGACGGCCGCGGTGTCGGTCGAGGAGGGCGTCGACAAGATCACGCTCGGCAAGGCCGAATTCGTGGTCGCCGGCGGTTACGACGACCTGACGCTGGAGGCCATCATCGGCTTCGGTGACATGGCGGCCACCGCGGACACCGAGATGATGCGCGCCAAGGGCATCAGCGACTCGAAGTTCTCCCGCGCCAATGACCGTCGTCGTCTCGGCTTCGTCGAATCACAGGGTGGCGGAACGATTCTGCTGACCCGTGGTGATCTCGCGGTGCAGATGGGGCTGCCGGTGCTGGCCGTCGTCGCCTACGCGTCGTCGTTCGGCGACGGTGTGCACACCTCGATCCCGGCTCCCGGGCTCGGCGCTCTCGGTGCCGGCCGTGGTGGCCGCGAATCCCGGTTGGCCCGCTCGCTGGCCAAGCTCGGGGTGGGCCCCGACGACATCGCGGTGGTGTCCAAGCACGACACCTCCACGCTGGCGAACGATCCCAACGAGACCGAACTGCATGAGCGACTGGCGGTTTCGATGGGTCGCTCGAAGGGCGCTCCGCTGTTCGTGGTCAGCCAGAAGAGCCTGACCGGTCACGCCAAGGGCGGCGCGGCGGCCTTCCAGATGATGGGTCTGTGCCAGATCCTGCGCGACGGGGTCATCCCGCCGAACCGCAGCCTGGACTGTGTCGACGACGAACTGTCGCACGCACAACACTTCGTCTGGGTTCGTGAGGCACTGCACCTGGGCGAGAAGTTCCCGCTCAAGGCGGGTCTGGTGACCAGCCTCGGGTTCGGGCACGTGTCGGGTCTGGTGGCGCTGGTGCATCCGCAGGCGCTGATCGCGGCACTGCCGGCCGATCAGCGGGCGGACTACCAGGCACGGGCCAACGCCCGGGTGTTGACCGGCCAGCGCACGCTGGCGTCGGCGATCGCCGGTGGGCCGTCGCTGTACGAGAAGCCGGCCGACCGCAGGTTCGGGCATGACACCCCGGAGAAGCCTCAGGAGGCCGCGATGCTGCTGGATCCGGCGGCTCGCCTCGGCACGGATGACCACTACTGAAAATGAGCGAACGTGAGTCGGATAGCGTGCCGGGTATGGGCATCGTAGGGGTAGGCATCGACCTGGTATCGATTCCGGATTTCGCCGCACAGGTGGATCAACCGGGCACTGTGTTCGCCGAGACCTTCACACCGGGTGAACGGCGCGACGCCGCGGACAAGAGTTCGTCGGCGGCGCGTCACCTCGCGGCGCGGTGGGCTGCCAAGGAAGCCGTGATCAAGGCCTGGTCGGGGTCACGGTTTTCCAAGCGGCCGATGCTGCCGGAGGGCATCCACCGCGATATCGAGGTGATCACCGATATGTGGGGGCGCCCGAAGGTCCGGTTGACCGGGGCGATCGCCGAGCACCTCAAGGATGTGACGATCCACCTGTCACTGACCCACGAGGCCGATACCGCCGCCGCGGTCGCGGTCCTCGAAGCCTGATCGCCGCGAGCGTGCGTGTCGGTACGCGACACGCCGCTCGCGGTCGGCGGTTTGCGCACGTTCGCCGGTGACGAGGTGCGGCTAACCTCGTCTGCATGACCGATCTAGTCGAACGTGTCCGCGAGCTTCTGCCGTCGGTGCGGCGCGATCTCGAAGAGTTGGTGCGCATCGAATCGGTGTGGGCCGACCCGGCGCGGCGCGGCGAGGTGGCGCGCAGCGCGGAGCTGACGGCAAAACTGTTGTCGGAAGCCGGTTTCGGGGACGTCCGGATCGTCGCCGAGGGTGGGGCCCCCGCGGTCATCGCCCGTCATCCCGCGCCCGAAGGTGCGCCGACCGTGCTGCTGTACGCGCATCACGATGTGCAGCCGGAGGGGAATCCGGACCAGTGGGCTTCGGCACCGTTCGAACCCACCGAGCGCGGCGGCCGGCTCTATGGCCGGGGCACTGCCGATGACAAGGCCGGGATCGCCACGCATTTGGCCGCGTTCCGGGCGCATGACGGCAAACCCCCGGTCGGGGTGACGGTGTTCGTCGAGGGTGAAGAGGAGTCCGGCTCACCGTCCCTGGGAGCCCTGTTGGCCGCACACCGCGATCTGCTGGCCGCCGATGTCATCGTGATCGCCGACTCGGACAACTGGAGCACCGAGATCCCGGCGCTCACCGTGTCGCTGCGCGGCCTGGCCGACTGCGTGGTGGAAGTGGCCACCCTGGACCACGGCCTGCACTCCGGGCTGTGGGGCGGTGTGGTGCCCGACGCGCTCTCGGTGCTGGTGCGGCTGCTGGCCAGCCTGCACGATGACGAGGGCAATGTGGCCGTCGCCGGCCTGCATGAGGCCGACGCCGCCGATGTCGCGTTTCCCGACGAGCGGGTGCGGGCGGATTCCGGGCTGCTCGACGGGGTGGGGCAGATCGGCTCCGGGTCTGTGGTGCAACGACTTTGGGCCAAGCCCGCCATCACCGTCATCGGTATCGACACCACCCCGATCGAGAAGGCGTCCAACACCCTGATCGCGCGGGCGCGAGCCAAGGTGAGCCTGCGGGTGGCCCCCGGCGGCGACGCCGCGGCCCATCTCGAGGCGCTGACCCGCCATCTGCTGGCCCACGCGCCGTGGGGTGCCCAGGTCACCGTGACACCGGGCGATGTCGGCCAGCCCTACGCGATCGAGGCCACCGGCCCGGTGTACGACGCCGCCCGGACGGCTTTCCATACGGCGTGGGGCCGTGAGCCCGTGGACATGGGCATGGGCGGATCCATCCCGTTCATCGCGGAGTTCGCCACCGCGTTCCCCGCCGCCAAGATTCTGGTGACCGGCGTGGAGGACCCGGGTACCCAGGCGCACAGCGTCAACGAGAGCCTGCACCTCGGGGTGCTGGAACGTGCGGCGACGGCGGAGGCGCTGCTGCTGGGTGCGCTGGGTCAGCGCTGACGCGTCGTTTCCGACGTTTCGGTCGTCGAATCGCCGGAGTCGTCACCAGAACGTCGGAAATGGGCTCCTAGACCGAGATATCCCGGCGCAGCTTGGCGACGTGACCGGTGGCCTTGACGTTGTACTGGGCCACCTCGATGTTGCCCTTCTCGTCGACGACGAACGTCGACCGGATGACGCCCTGCACGGTCTTGCCGTACATCGTCTTCTCGCCGAAGGCACCCCACGCGGTGAGCACCTTCTTGTCCGGGTCGGAGAGCAGGGGGAAGGTCAGCCCTTCGTGGTCGCGGAACTTGGCCAGCTTCTCCGGTTTGTCGGGTGAGATACCGACGACGTCCAGGCCCGCCTCGTTGAGTTCTGCGAGGCTGTCGCGGAAGTCGCAGGCCTGCTTGGTGCAGCCCGGGGTGGACGCGGCGGGGTAGAAGTAGACGATGACCTTGCGGCCTGTGAAGTCGGACAAACTGACGGTGTTGCCGTCGGCGTCGGACAGGCTGAAGGCGGGCGCTTTGTCGCCGGGAGCGAGGCGCGGGGTCTGAGGCATACCTGATTACACGTCTTTCTCGTCGACCGGTGCAGCGGAGTGGACTGCGGCTGCTCTAGGGTAGTGCGGCAAGGTTGTGAGTTGTAAGGCGCACATGGAGGGGCACAGTGGCCGACCGGGATCCCGAGACCATCAAGCGCGATATCGATCAGGCGCGCGATCAGCTCGCGTCGACGGTCGACCAGTTGGCGGTGCGGGCGAATCCGCAGCGACTCGCTGATGATGCCAAGGCGCGTGTGCTCGCGTTCGTGAAGAAGCCGGCCGTCGTGGGGTCCGTGGTGGGAACCGTCGTGGTGGTGCTGGTGATCCGGCGGGTCCGCCGCCGCTGAGCGGCGAGTCCAGCACCGGCCGCTGAGCGGCGAGTCAGCGACGCCGGCGGGGCCGAAACCAGCCGACGATCGAGAAGCTGGGGGGATTGGCGGTCATGCCGATGCGGCTGCAGCTGATGACCGCGACCGTGCTGATACTGGGCGTTGTGCCGTCGTTGCCGGTGGCATCAGGCGTCTGCGGTGCGCTTCCGCTTCGCATCAGCTAATACCTCGTTTCGTCCCCCGTGGTTTGCCACAGCCAGCCGCAGCTGGCATGTAGCTAACTTGAGCGTAGCACGGCGCTGGGCGTTGTGGTGCTCCGCTTGAAGGCTTCTTACCTGGTGATTTGCGCCCCGCGGCCGGGCATATAGCTTGCTTGCCCGCAGATTCAGCGCATTTTCGGTGAATGCTGGGCTGTCGCGCCCCTGATATTGACGTCGGCGTCGACTGCAACCCTAGCATCGCCGAGATTGTCGGTGCGTCCGTTTCGCCAAAACTCTCCCTCTCAGCAATGTGTCCCGCATGGTGACGGCGCCGCCGTTGAGAACGACGTCAGCAATTGTCCGGCGGGTGAGGGCAGGGGCTCGCTAGGTGAGGCCCGTTCCGGCGTGATAGCCGTAGTCGCCGACGCCGGTGAGTACGGCCACCATCACCTCGTCGGTCAGGAGGTTCGTGGTCAGGGGCGGTCCCGGGGGTGGCGGCGCCGGTGGTGCCGGTGGTGGCGCGGGATTGGGGCGGCCGACCGGAACCGGGAAGGCGATATCGAGGTCTACTCCGGCGTCCAGCGGGAAAGTGCACCCCGGACCGTAGGTGGCCTTGCTCAGAATCGTCCCGCTGTACGCGGAGGCCACCATCGCGCGCATCTGTTCGAAGCTCAGGATGCACGGATCGGCAGCGGCCGGCGGCGCCGACACGGGCAGCGCAACCGGCGGCAGAACTGGGGCCGGTGGCGGTGGTGGTGCGGCGACGGCGACCGGGGGTGGGGCCGGTGGACGAGGCGGTGGTGCCGGGGCCGGCGGTGCTGCGACACGGATCACGGGCGGAGCCGGCGGACGAGGTGGGGGAGGCGCGGGGACGGGGGCAGGCGGGGGCGCTGCGCGCCGTGGTGGCACGGAGGCACGGGCCGCTGCCGGCGGCGGAACGGGGGCCTGCACGCCGGCCGGCGCTGGTGGGGGAGCGGCGATCTTCGGCACCGGCGCAGCCTGCGGTGTCGAAGTGTCCACGGGTTGTTCGTGATTGGCCACCGCCATGGCGGCACCCACCAGGAGGAGGGGAACGACGCCGCGAGACCAGCGCACGCCAGGGTATGTCACAGTGCGTCCCTCCCGGTGACCTGCGTTGTGGTACCCCGAATCCCGTTGCCGGCGCGAATAATTGGAGCTAACGTCAATTTGTTCGCTGCCGCAAGAAGATCATGGCAGACAGTGCTGCGCTACGCGGCTTTTGCGTGATTTCCGGTGCAGCGATACCGGACCGTGCTCGCTCATTTCGGTGCGAAGCGATCTTGCGCCCAATTAATACAGAAACTTCTGTACTATTGGCGGCGTGGAAACCCTGATTCACACCGACGCGCTGGCGCGGTTCGGGCATGCCTTGGCCGATGCCACCCGCACCCGAATCTTGTTGAGCCTCAATCGGGCACCGGGCTACCCCTCCGAGCTTGCCGAGCAGATCGGCGTCACCCGGCAGATCCTGTCCAACCATCTGACGTGCCTGCGTGGGTGCGGTCTGGTGGTCGCGGTGCCCGAGGGGCGCCGGATGCGTTATGAGTTGGCCGATCCGCGCATCGGCCGCGCGCTGGACGACCTGATGGGTCTGGTGCTGGCGGTCGACCCGAACTGCACCTGCGCGGGCGCGGGCGGCCGGGGGTGCGGTTGCCGATGACCGCAGTGCCGACCGAGCGCCGACGTGCGTTGCTGGCCCGTCGTATCCGATTCCTGGTGGTGGCGACCATCTCCTACAACGTCGTCGAAGCCGTCGTGGCGATCACCGAAGGCTCCCGCGTCTCGTCGACGGCTCTGATCGGGTTCGGCTTGGACTCGGTCATCGAGGTCTCCTCGGCTGTCGCGGTGGCGTGGCAGTTCTCGTCACCGGATCCCGAGTCCCGGGAGAAGGCCGCACTGCGCATCATCGCGCTGTCCTTCTTCGGGTTGGCCGCCTACGTGTCGGTGGACGCCATCACAGCGTTATCCGGCGACGGCAGAGCCGAGCATTCGACCGTCGGAATCGTGCTGGCCGCAGTGAGTCTGATGCTCATGCCGGCGCTGTCCTATGCCCAGCGCCGGGCGGGTCGCGAACTGGGATCCCGTTCGGCGGTGGCCGATTCCAAACAGACGCTGCTGTGCACCTACCTGTCGGGGGTGCTGCTCGTTGGGTTGGTGCTCAACAGCCTGTTCGGCTGGTTCTGGGCCGATCCGATCGCCGGCCTGGTGATCGCGGGCGTCGCGCTCAAGGAAGGCCGGGACGCCTGGCGCGGGGATGCGTGTTGCGCGCACTGATAGGCGTTGTATCGCAGACGTATTCAAGGGAAGGGATGCGGCCGCGACCGGTTGCGGTCTTCGCCCCCGCCGTGGCGATGCCGTGCGAGCGCCCGCCAGCGGCGACGCATCATCACGCGGGTGTGCAGCACCGCCACGCCAACGGATTGTTCTCGACGTTCCCGTCGCGGCCCCGAAACGACAGAAGCCCTGCCGAAGCAGGGCGTCTGTCGATGGTGCGCCGTCAGGGTTTCGAACCCCGGACCCGCTGATTAAGAGAACGTTCCCGGCTAACTTCTGACCTGCGGCGATGATTTGGGCTAGCCCACATTCGTGCAGTTAGATAAGCCTTTCTAAGGCTGCCTGAGTCCGTCTGAGTCCGTCTGAAACTGGCTCAGTTACCGATGAATCTCCCGTCGCGTGGAGACCCTATGGGCGTTTGCTGGCTCTGTCGGACCCCGGAGGTAACGTCGCAGCATGACCGACAAACGATCGCTCGGTAGTGATGAAGCGGGCGACTTAGAAGAAGTGCGGGCCGCAGTGCGCGGAGCGCTCGATACCGACGCGTTTCGAGGCATGGTTGCGCAACAGTTCGAACCACTGGTTGAAAGTGTGGCCAACGGTCTTTCGAAGGTGAGTTTGCATTTTGATCTGGCCGAATCCCGTCAGGCAGTCGGCGACGCGTTGGGTATCGAAGTCAACGCCGAACTAGCTGGCCGGACGCGAACCGCAATCCATGATGAGATCGGGAATGCATTACGGCGCGAGTTCAACCAGGCCTACAACCGGCACGGACCTCTGTCCTAGTCAGACGCGGATCGGGGGCGAGTTCGTCGGCTGAATCTTCTTCGCTGCCTCCACGGTGTCGTATTTAGCGATTCTTAAAGCGCTCAAGCATCTGCATGGCCTCTCGGGTGCTCTTTCGGTCGCGCTCGCCATCTCGATATTCGATCTTGCCTTGTTCACGGTTACGGACTATTTCCACGTAACCGTAGATTGCGTGTTCCAAGCGATGCCATGTATCTGGCGGTTGCGACAGATCTCCGCCGCGCACTCGGGGAATCTGAACCCAGGTTAGGTTCCAGATGAGTTCGATCATGGGTGCGTTCTCGCGAACTAAATCTCTATCAGCGGGATCCTGCACCCATTCTTCGAAAGGCCACTGATTCACGCCCCAGAAATCGCGAGGTACATCGACAGCGAAGCCCATTGCACGAACCATATTGCTGGGCAGAGCTGAAACAAGGCCCTGCACGCGAATTTTTGCTTGCGGCGATTCGTTGCTCTTGAATTCGCTCCACGCTGCGGCGAGCTCAGTGAGCAGCTTCCGGATCTCCGCGCACCAAGCGCGGTCCATCGCCGCTTCGGCATCCCTCTCAACCTCGCGGCGTTTGACGGTCTCTTCAAACGTCTTGTTCGGGACGTCATCTAGAACGTCCTTGAACGTCTGGCGGACGGTCTCGCCTTCGGGTAGCCAGTCGATCTCGACCCCGTTACCGGGACTTCCGTATGTGAATACGGCGTGGAACGCGATTGCATGACCGCGTTCCACAGTTGGACCTATGTCGTCCTCGTGTTGCTCAAAGTAGACGTGTGTGTGTGGATCGACATTGATGAAACGCACATCCTGCGCCGTGAGAGTCCCGAGGTTGCGTAGGACGTATCGGTCGCCGTCGGGATGAACGGTAATTGACCAGCCATACTTGGCCCGTTTCTCATTGAGCAGAGCCAACGCAGAGGTCTTTGCGGAATTATGTTGCGACCTTGATGCTTGGAACTGAGCGAAACACGAAACCGCGAGAGCGCCGAGAGCAATGAGAACTGCGCCGGAGGTGTGGTTGGTAGTGCGGAGCCACCAAGCTGCTATTCCGTAGACGACTGTGATGATTGCGGCTACCAGTAACGAAACCTTCACCTGGACCCCCTATGTCTTCTCGACTTCGTTGTTAGACGGTAACCGTCCCTACCGACGATCCCGGTCAGTGCACTCAAAACTGACAATTGAATCGGAGCAAGAGGATATGGTGCGCAGATGAGCTGGCTTGTCAACGTCTACGCGGATGTACCCAACCTTGTCGTCAGTAAGCCGCTGATCGAGGCATCTCCTCTGTTTACTGATTGGGAATCAGTCGGTGGAGCCGAACGCCGGATCACTCTCCAGATCGATGATGCGGAAGACGCCGATTCGGCTTGCCAGCAAGCCAAGGATGAGATCGAACGGGTGCTCGGTGAGAACTTAGGCAGTGTCAAGGACGCTGCGGCGACGGCGCTCGATACCTAGCGGGCGATCTTCCGGCCGGCGTTTTCGGCGAGCTGGAACGGATGCTGGTCGCCAAACGCCTGCGCGATGGCCGACGCGCCAAGGCCGCTGCCGGGGGCCACGCGACAGGATCGACGCCCTACGGTTGGCGTTCGGGAAAGCGCGGCAACGACAACCCCAACGGCGCGTTGGTTCCGATTCCGGCAGAGCAAGCCGCGTTGCGGCGCATGGCCGAAGTACGCGACGGAGGGTCCAGTACACGCGAGATCGCCGCAACGCTGACCGCCGAACGACATCCGACCAAACGCGGCGGAGCGTGGTCGAGCGCCACCGTGAGTCGCATCCTGAGTCGGCGCGTCATTGATTCCGATAGTGTTGCCGTAGAAGGGAATTCGTAGCTATGGCGTGGATAGCCGCATTCGAAATCAACCGCCGCGATGACCGTGGCCGACCGATCAAGGCGTACCGCGTCGAGCGGTACGAAATCGCTAGAGATGTTGACGGGCAACCGATTCCGCGCTATCCGAATCGCGACGATAGCCCGCCAAAGCGTCTGCGACGGCGCGAGACGTTCCGCACTGCCGAATCCGCACAGGACCGGGTGAACGAGATCAATCCGAAGGTGGCCCGTGGGCAATCCCCGGCCGCGCAACGCGACGCCGGAAACCGGCCGCTGAGTCTGTACGCGCAAGCGTGGCTCGATGGCCTGACCGGTCAGGTGAAACCGCGCGTGCTGACCGATTACCGAGCCAATTACCGGCGCTACGTGGCGCAGCCGTTGGGGGATCGGGCGGTGGCGTCGATTACCGCTGCCGACGTGCGGCGCTGGCGCGCAGAACTGATGGAACCGCGTCCGCGACCGGCGCACGCCCGGCCGAAGGCGATGACCGACGCCGAAGCCGAATCGGTGACTCTTTCGCGGTCGACAATCAAGCACGCTTTCGAGACCCTGCGCCGGATTCTCGACGTGGCCGTAGTCGACGGCGCCATCACCGCCAACCCGTGTGCGTCGGTGCCGCGCACCCGTGCGACCGATCCCGATGCAGAGCCGTTCTCGGCCCGGCCTCTCGGCGCTGCCGAGATCGCCGCAGTGTCCGACCACATCGGCACCGTCCAAGGCCATCCGATCTACGGTCTGGTGGTGCTGTTCACCGCTTTCACCGGTTTGCGGGCGGGGGAGTTGGCCGGGCTGAACGTCGGTGATCTCATGCTGCCCACCATCTCCGGTTCGGCCGGATCGGTATCAGTCACCAGAACGCGCCGCGCGGTTCGTGGCGGTTGGGAGACCTCGACGCCGAAATCAACCAAGTCGCGCCGCGTGGTGCCGATTGATGGCTGGCTGGCCGACGATCTGCGCGCCTACCTGGCCAACGACCATCCTCACGGCGACCCGGCGAGTCCTGACTATGACGCGAACGCCGTTCTGCTTCCCGGACGCTTTGGGCGCAGTGAAGCTCTGCCGGAAGGGTTTTGGCGCGACGATATCGAACCAGTGCGGAATATGGTTCTCGACGCCGATGCACCGATCAGTGCGAAAACGGGCGAGCCGGATCGGCGCTACACCCGTCCCGATCCGCACGCGCCCGCGACGCGCGTTGCACCGTCATCGGGCTACAAATGGTCGGTGCCGGTGAATCCGGCCGGGATCGCCAAGCACTATCTCGCCCCGGCCCTGGCGCGCTCGGTCTCGAGCATGTCCGGTGGCACGATCTGCGGCACGCGTTCGCGGTCATGAGTTTGTCGGCCGGGGAGCACTACATGGCCGTGTCGAAAATGCTCGGGCACGCCAGTTTCGTGACGACGATCACTGTCTATGCCGACTACATCACCGAAGGCGACGGAGGCAAGGCCGCGCCGCTGCGACGCCCGATCGCTGGCGGGTTGGGAACCAACATCGTTCCGATGCGCCGACCGGGTTAGTTCTCAGTTCGTGCACGCGGCGTGATCTGTGGGGTAGAGGGCTTTTCACCAATTTCAGCGGGGTACGTGTCGTAGAGCTGTTTGATTGCGTCGGCGGTCGCGTTCACGGCCCGACTGATTGTGTCGGGTTGAGGACCGGATACATCATTGTGCCAAGCGTCAGGCGCATCGTCTTCGTCGCTACCCCGAACAACGTCCATAATCAGTCGTTCGACGGCGATGTAGGCGTCACTCAGTTCGGTAGTCGGCAGCGTGCGAGCGAGTGCCCGTAATTGCTGAGCGCCTATTACCGCGCGTTCTATAAATTCACGCGACGCGTGCCAATCTTCGTCATCTATCGTGGCCCGAAGGCGAACTTCCTTATCGACATACCAAACGTACGATTGTACGGCAGTTGCTGCCTCTAGCAGACTGCTCTGCGCGTCGCGTAGCTGCGCTATCTCTGTATCTCGTCGTTTTTGGGCGGCTGATAGAAGTGCGGTCTCTCTCGACGTGGCGCGGCTAATTTGAGCATTGACATACGCTGAAATCCAACCACCAATCGGAATGCCGAGAGCGGTTATTAGGAGAAACCAAATCGCATCTTTCATAATTCCTCGGAAGGCTTTGTGGGGGTTGAAGGGCTTTCTGTGCGAATCACCCGTATTGTTGCAGTTGCCGGCACTCGCATGAATTCGCCACTGACCGTGTACAAGTCTGAAACCATTCCGAATTGCGAGTGCTGATGGGTTCTCACGTAGGAAATCCGCCAACTTGCCCCGAGATCAGGCACATCCTCGACTGTAGGAACAAATATATCTAAGGGTTTTGCATCTTTCGCTGGCAATGCGACTATTTCGTCCATTCGGAGAACCCGTCTAGTTCGGCCTGACCGCCCGCCAAACAGATCATAGTCGAAGCTATCTTGCGCCTCACGCGACTCAAGTCGATCCGCTATCTTCAACGCCTCCCGAAATTCTCGCTCTTCGTCATCGGCGCTACCGTAGACCCAGATACCGTCGTGTTCAGTCCCAAATTCGACTAAACGCTGATGAATTGCGGATAGGCCCTTATTTTGTTCTTCTAACTGCTTTTCGATTACTTTGACAAGGTTGTGGACGGTCTTGATGTCCACCCAAGTGGTGTCTTTATACAACTCGGAGTCCAGAACCGCTGTCGTGGTGTATTCGCGCTTTTGGCTATCTTGGTAGAAAACGTCGATATCGTGAGTCGAAGGCAATGTCATGTCTGCGATGACCTGCTCATACGAGTAGGTCTCGCCACTGTAATTCATTTGAGCTTGAATCGTGAATTTTTCTTCATCGGTTAATTCGGATTCGGATTTTCCGATGAGCGGCGCCCACTTCTTATTGTGGCGGTTTCGAGCACGCGTGAAGTCCCAACCAGTGCGCCATTCTTGGCCGGGTGCGAGTATCGGAAACTCTGGAATTATAACTTGGACTAATTTGCCCTTCGAGAAGTTGTTTGGCGTTGCCTTAATCGGCGGGTTAACGATAGTTTTGACGTTGTAGGCCGGTGTTGTCCCGAAGTTCTTAACCACGATTTCGAGAAACTGCTTAGTGGACGGATTTGGTTCGGCATATAGAACGACGTTCGGTTGTGCTTGCTCTTCTCTAGTGCGACGCGCTTCGCGGACCTGAGACCAGGCGAAAGCGGCAGCTCCGAGCGCGATGGCGGCGGTCGCCCAGGTCCCGAGGGCCGACCAACCCTCGGGCGACACATGCTCGTGCAGCCACCGGTACATGAGCGTCAACCGGCCGGTGATGTCCACCGCCCCCACGACGCCCAGGGCGACGACAACGCCAGCTCCCCACCAATGCGCCACGAAGCGCGTGAACCCCATGCCGGGATCGTAAGTAACGCCGCCGATAGATCCCGCCGACACGCCTTTGCTGTGAAGGGGTCACTTCCCGGCGCGTGGAGACCTTGTGGAGACGTCTTGGGCCGAAAGTGGCTGGTGGGGACACACTGCGTGTACACCAAAACGGCAAAAACCCTGCCTGAGCAGGGAATTTGTGTGGTGCGCCGTCAGGGTTTCGAACCCCGGACCCGCTGATTAAGAGTCAGCTGCTCTACCAACTGAGCTAACGGCGCGCGGTTGGAAGAATAACAGGCCCTATGGCGCGAGGTGAAATCCGCATGAAGGACGGGGTGCGGACGGTTCCGGGAGGGCATCCGGCGACTGTCTGAGCGCAGTCTCAGCCGGTGGGCTGCTGGGCGCCGATTCCCATAGAATGCTGTCAGGTTGCTGCGAGCACGCGGCGCTGATGAGGTGGGGCAAGAGTAATGGTGCAGATCACACCGTGCGCTGGTGCGCGCCGGGCGAAGACATGGTCCGTCGTGGTGGCGCTGGCGTCCGTCTTCGTGCTGGCGGCCTGTTCCGCCAACCAGCCCCCGCCCGAGCCGCAGACCATCGCGGACAAGGGCACGCCGTTCAGCGACCTGCTGGTGCCCAAGCTCAACGCCTCGGTCACCGATGGCGCGGTCGGCGTCACTGTCGACGCCCCCGTCACCGTCAGCGCCGAGGACGGCGTGCTGGGCGCGGTGAGCATGGTCGACTCCGCCGGCGCGGCAGTGGCCGGGAAACTCAGCCCGGACGGCCTGACCTGGTCGACGACGGATCCGCTGGACTACAACACCCGCTACACGCTGACCGCGCGCTCGCTGGGTCTCGGTGGCGAGGCGAGCCGCCAGATGACCTTCGAAACTCATTCGCCGCAGAACCTGACCATGCCCTACCTGATGCCCAACGACGGTGACGTCGTCGGGATCGGGCAGCCGGTGGCCATCCGGTTCGACGAGACCATCACCAACCGGCCGGCAGCGCAGAAGGCCATCAAGATCACCACGAAGCCTCATGTCGAGGGCGCCTTCTACTGGCTGAACAACCGCGAAGTGCGTTGGCGCCCAGCGGCTTACTGGAAGCCGGGAACCGATGTCAAGGTCGAGGTCAACACCTACGGGGTGGACCTGGGCGACGGGCTGTTCGGGCAGCAGAACGTCAGCACGCACTTCACCATCGGTGACCAGGTCATCGCCACCGCCGACGACGCCACCAAGACGCTGACCGTCCGGCGCAACGGTGAAGTGGTCAAGACCATGCCGATTTCGATGGGTAAGAACAGCACGCCCACCAACAACGGCACCTACATCATCGGCGACCGGTTCTCGCATCTGATCATGGATTCCTCGACCTACGGCGTTCCGGTCAACTCGCCCAACGGGTATCGCACCGAGGTGGACTACGCCACCCAGATGTCCTACAGCGGCATCTACGTGCACGCCGCCCCATGGTCGGTCGGCAGCCAGGGGCGCAGCAACGTCAGCCACGGCTGCCTCAATGTCAGCACCAGCAATGCCCAGTGGTTCTACGAGAACACCAGGCGCGGTGACATCGTCGAGGTGGTCGGCACCGTCGGGTCACCGCTGCCCGGCACCGACGGCCTCGGTGACTGGAACATTCCGTGGGATCAGTGGAAGTCGGGCAACGTCAACGACTGAGCGATTACCTCCCGGGTAGTCGACAACACGCGGATCGGCCGCGAATCTGGTGATCTACCAGTTCGATTCCGCGAAGGAGACGCCGCCATGACCGACACCGTCACTGCCTATCTGGACACCTGGAACGCCACCGATGCGGCCGCGCGCCGGGCGCTGCTGGACCAGCACTGGGCGCCGGGTGCCACCTACAGCGATCCGCTGGCCGAGGTGCGTGGCCACGACGGGATCTCGGCGGCGATCGACGCCGTGCACGCCCAATTCCCGGGATTCGTCTTCACTTTGGTGAGCGGGCCCGACACCCATCACCGGCACGCCCGTTTCCAGTGGGGCCTGGGCCCCACTGGCGCCGAGCCGGTGGTGGTCGGGTTCGATGTGCTGTCGACCGACGACGACGGCCGGATCGCCGCCGTCCTCGGCTTCCTCGACAAGGTGCCCGTCGCGCCCGCTACGTAACCGAACGTTCCAGGGCGGCAAGCGATTCGTCGATGAATTCGACCCCGAAGACGGGCATGCCGCCGACCTGGTCCCGGAACTCCTGTGGTGTCCCCGTCCAGTCGTAGGTGAGCGTGACGTCGGTGCCGTCTCCGTTGGGCGCCAGGTCGTAGCGCCACCACCAGCCACCCTCGGCCAGATTTCCCGCATCGTCGAGCTGACCCGGGCGCCAGCCGATGGTGCGGTCCGGTTCGAACGCATCGACCAGGTTGTGCACGACGTAGGGTCCACCGGCCTGCTCGAAGAACATGTTCATCGCGAAGATCTGGCCGGTGCCGGTGATGATCCGCGGGTCGATCGCGTCGCGCACCCAGTCACCGGGTTCGGTGTCGCGATGTCGCGCCGGATCGCTGAGCAGGGCGAAGACGGTGTGAGGTGTGGCGTGGATGGTGCGGGTGACAACGTAGCGTTCGTCGGTCATTGCGGGTCCTCTCCGTAGATGCGGGCGATATCCGGGCTGTCCAGCCAGCCCGAGTACGTGGGCCGAGACGGCCAGCCGTCCGGCGAGTCGAGCCACTCCTCCTGGCGGCCGAACGGCAGCAGGTCGATCAGCGCGAAGCTGTGGCTGAGCTGCTCGGTGCCGCGGCCATTGGTGTGCCAGGTGCGGTAGACGGTGTCGCCGTCGCGCAGGAAGACGTTCACCCCGAACCCTTCCCCGGGCCCCGCGTCGACATCCGCGCCGAAGGTGGACTCCGAGGAGGAGTACCAGGTCATCTTGTTGCCCACCCGCTTCTTGTAGGCGAGGGCTTCCTCGATGGGGCCGTTGGTGACGATGACGAACCGGGCGTCGTAGCTGTCCAGGAACTCCAGCCGGGTGAACTGTGAGGTGAACCCGGTGCAGCCGCCGCACTGCCACTGCGCGCCGTCGGACCACATGTGGTGATAGGTGATCAGCTGCGAGTGGCCGTCGAACACCTCGGCCAGGCACACCGGGCCGTCCTCACCGATGAGGACGTACTTGGGTAGCTCGACCATGGGCAGTCGCCGGCGGGCGGCGGCAATGGCGTCGAGTTCGCGGGTGGCGGCCTTCTCCCGGATCCGCAACTCGTCCAGGGCGGCGCGCCAGGTCTGGGGGTCGGCCACCGGTGGTTTGGCTGAAAGCGTCATGCGGTGTTGACCCACGCGACAACCGGAACTCATCGCACAGGTACTGTCCGGTGCAGCAGGGGCTGTCTTAGGGTTGCCTAACCGATGACGAACGAGGGTGAGAATGAGCGGTCAACGTGCCGATGCGGCCGGGTTGCGACTCTTGGTGGTGGGGGCGTCCTCAGGTATCGGCCACGCCGTGGCGACCAGCGCCGCCGGCCGCGGCGCCACGGTTGCCGTGGCGGCGCGGCGTCTGGAGCTGTTGAGCAGCCTGGCCGAGGAAGTCGGTGGCTCGGCCTTTGAACTCGACATCGAGGACACGGCAGCCATCACCTCGGTCGTCGGCGCCGCAGTGCAGGCACTCGGGGGACTGGACGCGGTGGTGTTCACCAGCACCGTGGCGCCCCTGGCGCATATCGAGGACACCGACGTCGCCACCTGGGTGCACGCCTTCAGCGTCAACGCCCTCGGGGCCAACAACGTGTTGCGGGCCGTGCGGCCGCACCTGTCCGAGGACGGGGTGGTGCTGATCGCCTCCAGCCACGACGTCGGACGCCCGCGGGCCGGCGTGGCCGCCTACAATGCCAGTAAGGCGGCGCTGGACGAGATTCTGCATTCGTGGCGCAACGAGCATCCCGACCTGTCGTTGGTGCGCGTCGGCATCTGCCCGACCGAGGGCACCGAGATCCTGCGTGGCGCCGATCGTGATCTGCTGGCCCAGCTGTTCGAGTCCTGGGTGGAACACGGGCAGTTGCCCGCCCGGATGGCCGCGCTCGACGATGTCGCGAACACGCTGTTGTCCTTGGTGCTCACGGCGCACGAGAATCCCAGCGTGGTACCGGAATTCGTGCAGCTCTCGCCGCGGATCAAGAAGGTGCCTGCGGCGAACTGAGAGTCGCGGTTCGTTTAAGCATCACTTAGCGGCATAAGTGATGCCATCGTGCTGGGTTGTCCTCACCTGGTGCAGCGGTGCGCCGCACACCAAGAACGCCGCCTACTTGCGTAGACGGCGTTCCCGGTACTCGGGTGGCTGACGGGACTCGAACCCGCGACAGCCAGGATCACAACCTGGTGCTCTACCAACTGAACTACAGCCACCATTGCCGCGTAAGCGGCGCTGTAGATACTAGCCGCTCGGGTGCTCGACAGCCGAATCGGTTTCCCGAGTGTCGGGCTTCGGTGGGCCCAGCTCGGCCGCGACCGCCGCGATTTCGCTGGTGGAGGGCCCGGGAGCGGGGACGAATGCGGTGCCGCGGTAGTACTTCAACTCGCGGATCGACTCGTGGATATCGGCCAGCGCGCGATGCGCCAGACCCTTCTCGGGCTGGCCGAAGTAGATCCGCGGATACCAGCGGCGGCACAGTTCCTTGATCGAGCTCACGTCGATCATCCGGTAGTGCAGGTACTCGTCGAGCGCGGGCATGTCCCGGGCGATGAAGCCGCGGTCGGTGGCGATCGAGTTGCCGCACAGCGGGGCGGTCTTGGCCTGCTTGACGTGGTCGCGGATGTAGTCCAGCACCAGCTTCTCCGCGGTCGGGATGTCGATCGTCGAGGCCAGCACCTCTTTGTCGAGTCCCGAGGAAGAGTGCATCTTGGCTACCACGTCGACCATGCCCGACAGGGCGTCCTCGTCGGCGTGGATGACCACGTCGATGCCCTCGCCAAGGATGTTCAGGTCGGCGTCGGTGACCAGTGCCGCTATCTCGATGAGGCGGTCGGACTTGAGGTCCAGCCCCGTCATCTCACAGTCAATCCAGACCAGTTCTTCACGCACAGCGATCCACAGTATGCGTACCGGCGCCCATCAGCTGCCCGCACCCACCCGTTTGGGGCCTGGTTCAGTAGTGTCTGCCCATGACCTCAGATTCGACCGCAACCCCCGCACAGCAGATCGCCGCAGGTTACGCCGTCGAGGGACAAGCACTCGAGCTCGGGACCGTGGTCGTCGACGGTGTCGTCGATCCGACCGCGCTGGTGCGCATCCCGCTGGCCACGGTCAACCGGCACGGCCTGATCGCCGGTGCGACCGGAACCGGCAAGACGAAGTCGTTGCAGGTGATGGCCGAGCAGCTGTCCGCGGCCGGGGTGCCGGTGCTGATGGCCGACGTGAAGGGCGACCTGTCGGGGCTCTCGCGACCGGGGGAGGTCAATGACAAGACCGCCCAGCGCGCCAAGGACACCGGCGACGACTGGACGCCGACGGCGTTCCCGGTCGAGTTCCTGTCCCTGGGCACCGAGGGTATCGGGGTGCCGGTGCGCGCCACGATCACCAGCTTCGGGCCGATCTTGCTGTCGAAAGTGTTGGGGCTCAACGCAACCCAGGAATCCACCCTCGGTCTGATCTTCCACTGGGCCGACCAGAAGGGGCTGTCGCTGCTGGACCTGAAGGACCTGCGCGCCGTCATCCAGTTCCTGACCAGTGACGAGGGCAAACCCGAGCTGAAGGCGCTGGGCGCGGTCTCGCCGACCACGGCCGGCGTGATCCTGCGGGCGTTGGTCAACCTGGAGGCCGAGGGCGCGGACACGTTCTTCGGTGAGCCCGAGCTGGAGCCCAAGGATCTGATCCGGCTGGACGCCCAGGGCCGCGGCATCATCTCGCTGCTGGAACTTGGCGCGCAGGCCGCCCGCCCGGTGATGTTCTCCACCTTCCTGATGTGGGTGCTCGCCGATCTGTTCACCACGCTGCCCGAGGTCGGTGACGTCGACAAACCGAAACTGGTGTTCTTCTTCGACGAGGCGCACCTACTGTTCACCGACGCGTCCAAGGCGTTCCTGGAACAGGTCGAACAGACCGTCAAACTGATCCGCTCCAAGGGCGTCGGGGTGTTCTTCTGCACGCAGCTGCCCACCGATGTGCCCAACAACGTGCTCTCCCAGCTGGGCGCCCGGGTGCAGCACGCGCTGCGTGCCTTCACCCCCGATGACCAGAAGGCGCTCACCAAGACGGTCCGCACCTACCCGAAGACCACGGTGTACGACCTGGAGGAGGCGCTGACCTCACTGGGTATCGGCGAGGCGATCGTCACCGTGCTCTCCGAGCGCGGCGCGCCGACCCCGGTGGCCTGGACCCGGATGCGGGCGCCGCGGTCGCTGATGGACACCATCGGCCCCGACGCGATCAAGGCCGCGGCACTGGCCAGCCCGCTGCAGGCGACCTACGGGCAGACCATCGATCGGGAGTCGGCGTATGAGCGGCTCAACGCGCGGCTGGCACCGCCACCGGCGGCCGCGCCGGCACCCGCCGATCAGCTGCCGCCGCCGGTCTACACGGGCGGGGCGGAAACCGAGGGCACCTCGACCGCACGCAACGCCGCCGAGCCGGGCTTCTTCGACAAGATGGTCACCAGCCCGGCCTTCAAGAGCGCGATGCGCTCGGCCGGCACCGTCATCGGCCGCGAGATCACCCGCAGCATCTTCGGGACGGGCCGCCGCAGGCGGTGACTTCGGCGCGCCTACCCGCGCTCACCGCGGTGTTCTGTTCGGGGACATCGCTGACAGTTGTATGTCTCGGGACATCGCTGACACCTGAGTAGGGCGTGGACCAGCATGGTTCATGGCCCAGAAGGTGACGGCGATGGACATCCGGATGGCGGCGGCCCTGGCCGGTCAGATCCCGAACGTGGCTCAGTTCTGCCGTGACCATGACATCAGTCGGGAGACGTTCTACAAGTACCAACGACGCTTCGCGCAGTTGGGGATCGATGGTCTGCAGGAGCAGTCCCGGCGACCGTTGACCAGTCCGGGTCAGACCTCGGCCGAGATGGAGGACCTGATCGTGTTGCGGCGCAAGCAGCTGCTGGAAGCGGGCTGCGATTGCGGGCCTCAGTCGATCGTGTGGTCATTGCAGCGCGACGGCGTCACCGGGGTGCCGTCGCGCTCGACGGTGTGGCAGATCCTGACCCGGCGTGGGCAGATCACTGCGCAACCGCAGAAACGCCCGAAGTCGGCGACCAAGCGTTTCTGCTTCGACCGGCCCAATGAATGCTGGCAGTCAGACTGGACGCAGTGGATGTTGGCCGACGGCACACCAGTGGCGATCGCGGGCAGCCTCGATGATCACTCCCGCTATCTGGCCGGGCTGGCCGCAGCCGTCGGCGCCGGCACCGCTGAACTGGTCTGGACGGTGATGCTGGCCGGGATCACCGAGTGCGGGATCCCATCGATGTCGTTGACCGACAACGGGTTCGTCTATACCGGCCGACTGCGTGGTTTCGAAGCGTCTTTCGAAGCCGCGCTGCGCAGTCTGGGCGTGCGCACCATCAACTCCACGCCGTATCACCCGCAGACCTGCGGCAAGATCGAACGATTTTGGCAGACGTTGAAGAAGTGGCTCACCGCTCGCGATCCCGCGGCCACCATCGCCGAACTCAACACCTTGCTCGAGCAGTTCCGCGTCGTCTACAACCACCACAGACCGCACCGAGCACACGGTGGGGCCACCCCCGCCGAGGCGTTCAGCATCGGGGAGAAGGCCCGGCCCGCTGACCGGCCCGTGCCGGCACCGGTCGTTGTCTCCCGTCACACCGTCGGTCAGACATCGGGGTACGTGTTCGTCGCGCCCTACAAGGTCAACGTCGGACTGCGCTGGGCCGGACACGTCTGCGACATCATCCGCGACGGCGAGCACATCACCATCCTCAGCGGCACCACGCTGGTCCGGACCTTCACCGCCGACCCCACACGCCGCTACCAGCGCGGCGACAAAACCACCCGTACCTACCGCACCCGCGAACCCAAACCACCATCATGAGTGTCAGCGATGTCCCGCGACAAAAGTGTCAACGATGTCCCGAGACACCACACCGCGCTCACCGCGGGTGAGCGCGCCGAAATCGCTAGTCGCCGCCGAGTTTCTTGTACACCGCGCCGACGATCGGCGTGACGATCGCGCGCGGGGCGTAACCGCTGGCCACCGACATGGCCTTGGAGGTCAGGCCGGGCACGATGCGCATCTTGTTGTGCTCCAAGCCATCAAGGGACAGCTTGGCGGTGTACTCGGTGTTGATCCACAGGAAGTCGGGGATCAGCCGTTCGACCAGGGACCGCTCGGTCTCGTCGGGCAGGTCGGTGCGCACCGGCCCCGGGGCGAGCAGCGTGACATTCACCCCGGTGCCCTTGAGCTCGCCGCGCAACGATTCGCTGAAGGTGTTCGCGAACGCCTTGGTGGCCGCATAGGTGGCGTTGTTGGGGATCGGCGAATTGCCGGCAGCCGATCCGGAGATCAGGATGCCGCCGGCCTTGCGCTCCAGCATGCCCGGCAGCACGGCAAGGCAAAGGTCGTGCACGGCAAGGGCATTGAGCTGAACCTGGGCCTTCTCACCGGCCGGATCCAGCTTGGCCACCGGGCCGAAGGTGGCGGTACCGGCATTGGCGCACAGCACCGAGATGTTGCGGCCGGCCAGCTCCTGGCACAGCACGTCGCGCGCGGCCGGGTCGGCGAGGTCGACGGCGCGCACCTCGACGGTCACGCCGTAGCGCTGGGTCAGGCGTTCGGCGACCTCGGCCAACACCTCGCCGCGGCGGGCGGTGATGATCAGGTGGTGGCCGCGGGCGGCCAATTCGGCGGCCAGTGCTTCACCGATGCCCTGCGAGGCGCCGGTGACGACCGCGCGGGCGTCAGGATGTGGTGCGGGTACGGGCATGCCGAAATCGTAAGGACTTATAGGGTGACGACCATGAGCAGCCCCGTCTCGGAGCCTCGCGGGGCGCGGCGATCCCACGTGTTGTCCTGGGTCTTGTACGACTGCGGCGCCACCGGCGTCAACGCAATCGTCGTGACATTCGTCTTCTCGGTCTACCTGACCAGCGCGGTCGGCAAGGACCTGCCCGGCGACACCACCCCGGCAAGCTGGCTGGGCCGGGCACTGACCATCGCCGGCATCATCGTGGCGCTGCTGGCGCCGGTGACGGGTATCTGGGTCGACGCGGCGCATCGCCGCCGCCGCGCGCTCGTACTGCTCACTGCCGTCGTGGTGGCGCTGGTGGCGTCGATGAGCATGATCCGGGCCGACTATCACTATCTGTGGGCAGGTCTGGCACTGCTGGCCATGACGGCGGCGTGCAACGACCTGGCGACGGTGCCGTACAACGCGATGCTCAGCCAGCTGACCACCCCGAAGAACGCCGGCCGCGTCTCCGGTGCGGGCCTGGCGGTCGGCTACGGCGGCAGTGTCGCACTGCTGCTGATCGTCTACGTCGGTTTCATCGCCGGGGACGGCGGCCTGCTGGGCCTGCCCCATGACGACGGCCAGAACGTCAGGGCGGCGATGGTGTTGACGGCCCTGTGGTTCGCGGCGTTCGCGGTGCCGCTGCTGACCAGGGCACCCGCGCCGCCCCCGGACGATGCGCACCGGCCGGTCGGCGTCGTCACCGCCTACCGCACGCTGTGGGCGGAGGTGAAAGGGGAGTGGCACCGCGATCGCAACGTCGTCTACTACCTGATCGCCAGTGCGGTGTTCCGGGACGGGCTGACGGGGGTGTTCACCTTCGGCGCGGTGCTCGGAGTCAACGTGTACGGCATCTCGTCGGCGACGGTGCTCCTGTTCGGCGTGTGCGCCTGCCTGGTCGCCGCCGCGGGCGCGGTGGCCGGCGGTTGGCTCGATGACCGCATCGGCGCCAAACCGGTGATCGTCGGGGCGCTGAGCCTCATGATCGTCGTCGCGTTGACGCTGTTGACGCTCTCGGGCCCGCTGGCGTTCTGGGTGTGCGGGCTCCTGCTGTGCCTGTTCGTCGGGCCGACGCTCTCGGCGGCGCGCACCCAGATGCTGCGGATCTCGAATGAGGGCAAGGAGGGTGTGGCGTTCGGCCTGTACACCATGACCGGCCGCGCGGCGACCTTCCTGGCGCCGGCGTTGTTCGCCCTGTTTATCGATGTGTTCGACAGCGACCGCGCGGGCATGGGCGGGCTGTGTGTGGTGCTGGTACTCGGTCTGGTGCTGATGCTGGGGGTGCGTACCCCCGCGCACCGCCCGGCGGGTCTACCCGATCGGGCTGCAGATCGTCAGCCCTGACCCGCTGCGCTGCTGCACCTGGGCGCCGTCGATGCTGATCGAGCAGCTCACCTCGCGGCCGACGTTGATGATGCTGACGCTCGCCGAACCCTTGGCGGGTTTGGCCAGATCCACCTGCTTGCTCCACGGCAGCATCACGTTGAACTCGGTCTGCAGCACGCCGCCGGTGTCGACGTAGGTGATGTTGATCGCCCGGCCGGTGCCACTGACGTTGTAGACGACGGTCTCGGTGACACCGGGCTCGGTCCCCGAGGTGGTGGGCGCACTGGTCGACGGCGAGGGCGCCAGCGATGGCGCGGTGGTGCTGGTGGTGGTGGGCCGGCGGGTGGTCGACGGGGTGGGCGTGACGGCCGGCTCGGACAGCGAGGGCACCGGCGCCACGACCGTGTCCTGCTGGGAGCTGTTGACGATCACCAGCGCGATGACCAGCCCGAGGACGACGATGATGGCGATCGCCGCGACGACCCACAACCATCGCGGGGTCTGCGGGCCCTCGGGCGGCGTCGGACCGCCGGGCGGTGGGGGCGGTGCGCCGTAGTACTGGTTGGTCGCGTAGGCCGGGTCATACGCCGGGTACGCGGGGATCGGTTCAGTGGGACGCGGGCCGTAAGGGGTCGGCCCGGCGTAAGCGGGATCGGGGTGGCCGGAATATCCGGGGTAGCCGGAGTAAGCGTCGCCAGGCCGGCCGTCGAGCTGGCCAGAGAAACTCTGGGTCGGCTCATCGCCGCGTGGAGAATTGGTCATGGCCACCTCATGGCTGCAGGGTACCCGCGCGGTCTGGCGGTGTGCCGCCTCGCGGTCCCACCGCGTTGGTCACAGCAACGATCGCGACGACCCGAGCGCGGCCACCGTCATCGCCCGCAACACCGTTCGGGAGCTGTGGGTGAGGGTCGGTGTCTTGACGCTGTGCGGGGTCGAGTTGAGCAGCCCGAACACCGCCTGGGCCATCAGCCTGGCGTCGGCTTCGTCGAGGGAATCGTCGAGCCGGCGCAGCACGTCGACCCAGATCTCCACGTACTGTCGCTGGGCCTTGCGGACCTGACGTTTGGCCGGGGCCGGAAGGTGCGACAGGTCGCGGTCCTGGATGCGGATGAGGTCGGACTCGCCGAGGGCGAAGTCGAGGTGGAAGTCGATCAACCCGTTCAGTGCGTCCTGCGGCTGCGGGTTGGCGGCGACGACGTCGGTGGCGCCGTTCAGTAGCCGCGTGCTGATCCCGACCAGGAGTTCCACCAGCAACGCCTCCTTGTTCGGGAAGTGCCGGTAGATGGCGGGACCGCTGACCCCGGCCGCCGCGCCGATGTCCTCCAGGCGCACCGCGAGATATCCGTGCTCGGCGATCAGGCGTTCCGCGGCGGCGATCAGTTGATCCCGGCGGTCGGACTTGGCTCTGCTGCGCGGGGTCTCGCTGGTCATGCGCACCTCAATCCGACGGTAGACATTTGGGTTAATCGTGATTAACATCCTACGAGTTAGTCGTCATTAACTCAACTGAAATGGGTTCAGCGATGGCACATCGCGACGCGCACCTCGCCCTGGTGGGTGAGTTGCGCACCAAGCTGGCCGCGGCCGCGTTGGGCGGCTCCGAGAAGGCTCGTGAGCGGCATGTCAGCCGCGGCAAACTGCTTCCCCGGGACCGGGTCGACGGTCTGCTCGACACCGGGAGCCCCTTCCTCGACATCGCACCGCTGGCCGCCGACGGCATGTATGACGGCGACTGCCCGGGGGCGGGGATGATCGCGGGCATCGGGCGGGTGTCAGGGCGCGAATGCATGATCGTGGCCAATGACGCCACCGTGAAGGGCGGCACCTACTACCCGATCACGGTCAAGAAACACCTTCGCGCACAAGAGATCGCCGCCCAGAACCGGCTGCCGTGCCTCTATCTGGTGGATTCCGGTGGTGCTTTCCTGCCGCGTCAGGACGAGGTGTTCCCCGATCGCGAACACTTCGGCCGGATCTTCTTCAACCAGGCCACGATGAGCGCGGCGGGTATCCCGCAGATCGCCGCGGTGCTCGGCTCGTGTACCGCCGGTGGCGCCTATGTGCCGGCGATGAGCGACGAAGCCGTCATCGTGCGCAACCAGGGCACGATCTTCCTGGGCGGCCCACCGCTGGTGAAGGCGGCCACCGGCGAGATCGTCACCGCAGAGGAACTCGGCGGCGGCGACCTGCATTCCAAGACCTCCGGTGTCACCGACCATCTGGCCCACGACGACCGCGACGCGCTGCGCATCGTGCGCCGGATCGTGTCCACGCTCGGGCCGCGACTGGATCCGCCGTGGGACCTGCGCCCGGTGGTCGACGCGGTGGCCGATCAGACCGAGCTCTACGACGTCGTCCCGGTGGATTCCAGGGTGCCCTACGACGTGCACGAGGTCGTCACCCGCATCGTCGACGGCGGCGAATTCGCCGAGTTCAAGGCCGAATACGGCACCACCCTGGTTACCGGCTTCGCCCGTATCCACGGCCACCCCGTCGGGATCATCGCCAACAATGGGGTGCTCTTCGGCGAATCCGCGGTCAAGGGTGCACATTTCATCGAGCTCTGCGATAAACGCAACACCCCGCTGCTGTTCCTGCAGAACATCTCCGGGTTCATGGTGGGCCGCGACTACGAGGCCGGCGGTATCGCCAAACACGGCGCCAAGATGGTGACCGCCGTGGCCTGTGCGCGGGTGCCGAAGCTGACGGTGGTGATCGGCGGCTCCTACGGTGCGGGCAACTACTCCATGTGCGGGCGAGCGTATTCGCCGCGCTTCCTGTGGATGTGGCCCAATGCCCGGATCTCGGTGATGGGCGGCGAGCAGGCCGCGTCGGTGCTGGCCACGGTGCGTGGGGACATGACCCCCGAGCAGGAGGAGGCGTTCAAGGCGCCGATCCGTGAACAGTACGAGCACCAGGGCAACCCGTACTATTCGACCGCCCGGCTCTGGGATGACGGGGTCATCGACCCGGCCGACACCAGAACCGTTGTCGGACTCGCCCTGTCGGTTGTCGCACAGGCTCCGTTGGAGCCGGTGTCCTACGGCGTGTTCAGGATGTGAGGGGCATGTCCACTTTCGACGTTCAGGGCGAGCGCAGCGACGGGATGTTCGACGTCGTTCTGGTCGCCAACCGCGGTGAGATCGCGGTCCGCGTCATCCGCACGCTGCGCGCCATGGGCATCCGCTCCGTGGCGGTCTACAGCGATCCCGACGCCGGCGCCCGCCATGTCGCCGAGGCCGATGTCGCCGTGCGCATCGGCCCGGCCGCCGCCCGGCAGAGCTACCTCGACATCGACGCCATCGTCGGCGCCGCCGTCCGCACCGGCGCCCAGGCGGTGCACCCCGGGTACGGATTCCTCGCCGAGAACGCCGATTTCGCAGCCGCACTGCACGCGGCGGGCATCGTGTTCATCGGCCCGCCCGTCGGGGCGATCGGCACCATGGGTGACAAGATCGCGGCCAAGGCGGCCGTCTCGGCGTTCGGGGTGCCGGTGGTTCCGGGCATCTCGCGGCCCGGGCTCACCGATGACGACCTGATCTCCGGCGCCCCCGATGTGGGATTCCCCGTTCTGGTCAAGCCGTCTGCCGGTGGCGGCGGCAAGGGCATGCGGGTGGTGCACTCCGCAGATGAACTTCCTGCCGCGTTGGTCAGTGCCCGCCGCGAAGCCGCCTCGGCCTTCGGTGACGACACCCTGTTCCTGGAGCGATTCGTGTTGCGGCCCCGCCATATCGAGGTCCAGGTGCTCGCCGACGGGCACGGCAACGTCATCCATCTCGGTGAACGGGAGTGCAGTCTGCAACGGCGGCACCAGAAGGTCATCGAGGAGGCGCCTTCTCCGCTGCTGGACGCGGCCACCCGGGCCAGGATCGGCGAGGCGGCGTGCAACACCGCCCGCAGCGTGGACTACACCGGCGCAGGCACGGTCGAGTTCATCGTGTCGGCCGACCGGCCCGACGAGTTCTTCTTCATGGAGATGAACACCCGGCTCCAGGTGGAACACCCGGTCACCGAGCTGGTCACCGGTGTGGATCTGGTCGAGCTGCAGGTGCGGATCGCCGCGGGTGAGAAGCTGCCGTTGAGCCAGGACGAGGTCACGCTGACCGGGCACGCGATCGAGGCCCGGGTGTACTCCGAGGACCCGGCCAACGGCTTCCTGCCCACCGGCGGCACGGTGCTCGATGTGGTGGAACCGACAGGCACCCGGGTCGACTCGGGGATCTACGCGGGCACCGTCGTCGGTAGCGACTACGACCCGATGCTCGCCAAGATCATCGCCCACGCCGAGGATCGGGCCGGTGCGCTGCGCGGCCTGGATCAGGCGCTGGCCCAGACCGCGGTGCTGGGTGTCACCACGAACATCGACTTCCTGCGCTTCCTGCTGGCCGATGCGGATGTGGTTGCCGGACAGTTGGATACCGGCCTGTTGGACCGCCGGCTGCCGGACTATGCGCCTACCCCCGCCGGCGACGGTGAGCTGATTGCCGCGGCTGCCTACCAGTGGTTGCGGCATTGGGCGGCCGCCGACGACAACCTCTGGTCGGTGCCGTCGGGCTGGCGCACGGGGGAGCGGGCGCCGAGCGTGTTCCGGTTGCGCGCGGGCGAGCGGATCGATCACGTGCGGATCACCGGCGACCTGCCGTCTTCCCCGTCGCTTCGCTCGCCCCAGGAACGAAGCTGTACCGCAGTCGTCGAGGACGGTGGAACCTATTCGGTGACAGCCGGTTTGGCCGGTCGCGTCCTGACCGTCACCGTGGACGGGCTACGCACCGAATACGTCGTGGCCGCCGACGGCACCCAGCTCTGGCTGGCCGGGCCGGCCGGCACCGTGGTGGTGGACGAGGTGCGCGAGGCGCCGGTGCGGCCCGAGGACGAACACTCCGGCGACGCCGAACTGCTCAGCCCCATGCCGGGCGCGGTGGTCGCATTGGGAGTCCAGGACGGGGCGGCGGTGGCCGCCGGCGCCGTCGTGGTGACCGTCGAGGCCATGAAGATGGAACACGCGTTGTCCGCACCGGTGGACGGTGTCGTGGAACTTCTCGTCGCCGTCGGCGACCAGGTCAAGGTGGGCCAGCCACTGGCCCGAATCATCGCTGCAATCAAGGAGACCGAGCAATGACCGATTTTCTGTCCACCGGGGGCCTGCCGGACGAGTATTCGCAACTGGCCAAGACCGTCCGCGACTTCGCCCAGAGTGTCGTCGCCCCCGTGGCCGCCAAACACGACGAGGAGCACTCGTTCCCGTACGAGGCGGTGGCCGGGATGGCGGAGATGGGCCTTTTCGGGCTGCCGTTCCCCGAGGAGTACGGCGGCATGGGCGGCGACTACTTCGCGCTGTGTCTGGCCCTGGAGGAACTCGGCAAGGTCGACCAGAGCGTGGCGATCACCCTGGAGGCCGGCGTGTCCCTCGGTGCGATGCCGGTCTACCGCTTCGGTAACGAAGCCCAGAAGCAGGAATGGCTGCCGCTGCTGGCCAGTGGCAAGGCGCTGGGCGCGTTCGGGTTGACCGAGGCCGGTGGCGGCAGTGACGCCGGGGCCACCAAGACCACCGCGAAGTTCGACGGCGACACCTGGGTGATCAACGGCTCCAAGCAGTTCATCACCAACTCCGGCACCGATATCACCAAGCTGGTGACGGTCACGGCGGTCACGGGGGAGGCTCCCGGCGGTAGGAAGGAGATCTCGTCCATCCTGGTGCCGGTGCCCACCAAGGGGTTCACCGCGGAGCCTGCCTACAACAAGGTGGGCTGGAACGCCTCGGACACCCACCCGCTCAGTTTCGACGACGTCCGGGTACCCGCCGAGAACCTGCTCGGTGAGCGGGGCCGCGGCTACGCCAATTTCCTGCGCATCCTCGACGAAGGCCGGATCGCCATCGCCGCGCTGTCGGTCGGCGCGGCGCAGGGCTGCGTGGACGAATGCGTGAAGTACGCCCACGAGCGGGAGGCGTTCGGCGCCAAGATCGGCACCTACCAGGCCATCGCCTTCAAGATCGCCCGGATGGAGGCCCGTGCACACGTCGCCCGCACCGCGTACTACGACGCGGCCGCACTGATGCTGTCCGGCAAGCCGTTCAAGAAGGCCGCGTCGGTGGCCAAGATGGTCGCCAGCGAGGCCGCGATGGACAACTCCCGCGATGCCACCCAGATCTTCGGCGGCTACGGCTTCATGAACGAATACTCCGTCGCTCGGCACTACCGGGACTCCAAGATCCTCGAGATCGGCGAAGGGACAACCGAAGTGCAGCTCATGCTGATCGGGCGGGAGCTCGGCCTGTGACGGGAGAAACCGGACCCAGGAAAGTCGTCGAGCAGCGCGGCCTCTGGTACGAGGAGTTCGAGACCGGCGTGCTCTACCTGCACCGGCCCGGTCGCACCATCACCGAAGCCGACAACGTCCTGTTCACCACGTTGACCATGAACACCCAGGCCCTGCACCTGGATGCCGCGTTCTCGGAGGCGCAACCCCCGTTCCATCAGCGGTTGGTGAACTCGATGTTCACCCTGTCCACCCTGGTCGGGCTGTCGGTCACCCAGCTCACCCAGGGCACCATCGTCGGCAACCTCGGATTCTCCGAGATCGCCTTCCCGAAGCCGCTGTTCCACGGCGACACGCTCTACGCGGAATCCGAGGTCGTCGAAAAGCGCGAGTCCAAGAGCCGCCCGGGCGAAGGGATCGTCACGTTCGCTCATACCGGGCGCAACCAGCACGGCGCTATCGTCGCCACCGCATCGCGCAAGACCATGGTCCGCAAGAAGCCTCAGGAGGCCTGATGCTCGACAACGTCGGACCGGCGTGGATCTTCTGCCCGGCTGATCGCCCGGAACGTTTCGCGAAGGCCGCGGCGTCCGCCGATATCGTCATCCTCGATCTGGAAGACGGCGCCGGCGACAAGCCGGGGGCCCGCGAGGCGGTGGTGAACACTCCGCTGGACCCCGCGCGCACCGTCGTGCGGATCAACCCGCACGGCAGCGACGACCAGCGGCTGGACCTGGAAGCGCTCAAGCGCACCGGCTACACCACCGTCATGCTGCCCAAATGTGAGGCCGCCGAGCAGGTGAGCGCGCTGGCACCGCTGGACGTGGTGCTGATCATCGAGACCCCGCTCGGCGCGCTGAAGGTCGCCGAGACCGCGGCGGTGTCCAACACCGTCGGCGTGATGTGGGGTGCGGAGGACCTGTTCGGGTCGCTGGGCGGGACGGCCAACCGTTTCCCGGACGGCACCTACCGCGGGGTGGCGAACCATGTCCGGTCGCAGTCACTGCTGGCGGCCAAGGCTTTCGGCAAGCTGGCGCTCGATTCGGTGTACATCGACATCAAGGATCTCGACGGCTTGCGCCGGGAGACCGATGACGCGGTGGCCGTCGGCTTCGATATCAAGGTGGCGCTGCACCCGAACCAGGTGCCGGTGATCCGGGACGGTTACGCCCCGTCGGCCGAGCAGGTCGACTGGGCGCGGCAGGTATTGGCCGCCGCGGCCGACCAGCGGGGTGCCTTCGCCTTCGACGGAACGATGGTCGACGCGCCGGTACTGCGGCGCGCCGAGCGGATCGTCGCGCTGGCGCCGCCACACTGACTTCGCCCGGGTACCCCGCTGCGTGACATTCCGACACGCCTCGAATGCGTGACCGGGCGGTGTCGGCGGCCGAAGCTGATCCCGGCGCATACTGGTAGCTACCCCAGTGCTGCGATGGACAGAACGGAACGTCGGGCCAACTGCACCTCCCGGCTGAAGTTCGCCGGTACCCTGTCATCCCGTGGGTCTGGCCGACCGTCACAGTACTGAGCACCTCGTGGGCTGACGGCCTAACATGCAGTCACCTGAAGGAGGCGGTATGGCGGATGATTTCGAGACCGTGCGGTTGGTTGCTGCCGACGGCTCCGCCACGTCCGAGGAACGGTACCGGCGTGACCTGCCGGCGGAAACACTGAGCTGGCTCTACGAGCTGATGGTGCTGACCCGCGAGATCGATATCGAGCTCATCAATCTGCAACGTCAGGGTGAGTTGGCGCTGTACGCGTCCTGCCGCGGCCAGGAGGCCGCCCAGGTCGGTGCGGCAGCTTGCCTGCGCAAGACGGATTGGTTGTTTCCGCAATACCGGGAGCTCGGTGTTTTTCTCGCGAGAGGGATCACGCCCGCTCAAGTGGGCTCGGTGTGGCGTGGATCGTGGCACGGCGGCACGTCCTTCACCGACAAGAACTGTGCGCCGATCTCCATCCAGATGGGTGCCCATGCCCCGCACGCGGTCGGCGCGGCGATGGCCGCTCAGCGCCTCGGTGAGGACTCGGTGACCGCGTTGTTCATGGGGGACGGTGCCACCTCCGAAGGCGACGCGCACGAGGCGCTGAATTTCGCGTCGGTATACCGGGTGCCCGTCGTGTTCTTCATCCAGAACAACCAGATCGCCATCTCCACCCCGGTCAGCCACCAGCATGGTGCGACCTCGCTCGCGCACCGGGCCGCGGGCTACGGTGTGCCCGCGGTGCGGGTGGACGGCAACGATGTCCTGGCGTGCTTTGCGGTGATGTCCGAGGCCGCGCAGCGGGCCCGCGAGGGTGGTGGTCCGACGTTCATCGAAGCGATCACCTACCGGATGGGGCCGCACACCACCTCCGACGATCCCACCCGGTACCGCCCCGACTCCGACGTCGAGGAGTGGGCGGGGCGGGACCCGATCGCCCGGTATGCCACCTACCTGCGGTCGGCCGGTGTGCTGACCGACCGGCTCTCCGAACGGGTTGCGGGTCGGGCGGCGCGGATGCGTACGGATTTGCGGGACGCGGTGATCGGCACCCCAGACCCTGATATCGCGGAGGTGTTCGACACCGTCTACCACGACATCACGCCGGAACTGGCCCGGCAGCGCGACGAGTTACTCGTCGAGCTCGGAAAGGAGTCCTAGATGACGCCGCGGACGGAAGGAGCGAAATGACACAGATCATCGAGCGACCGCCGACGCACGGTGATGACACCCCCGAATCTCGGCCGTCCCTGTTGACCCTGTCCATGGCGCAGGCGATCAATCTCGGGCTGCATGACGCGATGGCCGCCGATGACCGGGTGCTCGTCTTCGGCGAAGATGTCGCGCGCTTGGGCGGGGTGTTCCGGGTCACCGAAGGACTGGCCGAAACCTTCGGTCAACAACGGTGTTTCGACACTCCGCTGGCCGAATCCGCGATCATCGGTATCTCGATCGGGATGGCACTACGCGGGTTCGTGCCGGTGCCGGAACTCCAGTTCGACGGATTCTCGGCGCCCGCCTTCGACCAGATCGTCAGCCAGTTGGCCAAGTACCGAATGCGAACTCACGGTGACGTGCAGATGGCCGTCACCCTGCGCATCCCGTCGTTCGGGGGAATCGGTGCGGTGGAACATCATTCGGAATCCACCGAGAGTTGGTGGCTGCACACCGCCGGCCTGAAGGTGGCGGTGCCGTCCACACCGTCGGATGCGTATTGGCTGCTGCGCCAATCAATCAGCTCCCGAGACCCGGTGATCTATCTGGAGCCCAAGCGCCGGTACTGGACGCGCGGCTCGGTAGACACGGTGGTGCCGCCCCTGCCGTTCGGACGGGCAGCCGTCCGCCGACCTGGCGAGGACATCACGGTGGTCACCTACGGCGGGTTGGTGGACGTCGCGTGCAACGCCGCCGAGATCGCCGCCGACCAGGGCTGCAGTGTGGAGGTGGTCGATCTGCGCACGCTGAATCCCCTTGATTTCGACACGATCGCCGAATCGGTGCGCCGGACCGGGCGCTGCGTGGTGATGCACGAGGGGCCTCGCACCTTGGGCTTCGGGGCCGAACTGGCCGCCCGGCTGTCCGAGGAACTGTTCTACGACCTGGAGGCACCGGTGTTGCGGGCCACCGGCTTCGACACCCCGTACCCACCGGCCCGGCTGGAGAAGTTGTGGCTGCCGGGTGTGGACCGGTTGCTCGACTGCATCGAGAGGGCGATGACACAGTGACGAATGCGCAGGTTCTCGAGTTCCGGGTACCCGATCTCGGCGAGGGCCTGGAGGACGCCACGATCACCGGGTGGTCCGTGTCGGTCGACGAGGTGGTCGAGTTGAACCAGGTGCTGTGCACGCTGGAGACCGCCAAGGCCGAGGTGGAGATCCCCAGTCCCTACGCGGGACGGGTGACCGAACTGGGCGGCGACGTCGGTGACACGCTCGACGTCGGTGCGTTGCTGGTGCGATTCGACGGGCCGGTCTCTTCAGGCGAGCGAAGCGACGGGGGACCGCCGCCACCGCCACCGGCGGGCGAGCGCAGCGACCCGCCACCGCCACCGGCGGGCGAACGAACCGACGGGGAGTCGTCGGGCGCGGTGCTGGTGGGTTCGGGCGCAGACGACCAACTGGACAGGTCCCGGCGAGCCCGGGCCAAACCGTCCACCCGGAAACTGGCCCGCGAGTCGGGCGTTGACCTGAGCTCTGTCGCGCCGACGGGCCGCAACGGTGTCATCACCCGGCAAGACGTGCTGGCGGTGACGACGCACCCCGAGATCGTGGCGCCCAACGGTGTGCAGGTCGAGATGGCCAAGCGGATGACCTTGTCGCGCACCAAAATTCCGGATGCGCATGCCACCGTCGTGGTCGACGGGACGGCGCTGCTGCGGGTGGCCGAGCGATTGCAGGTCACCCCGTTCGTACTGACGCTGCGTCTGCTGACGGTGGCGTTGCGGAATCACCCGCTGATGAACTCGACCTGGGTGGACACCGCGGACGGTCCTCGCCTGCATCGGCATCAGTCGGTCCATCTCGGTGTCGGGGTGGCGACGACGCGCGGCCTGTTGGTGCCCGTCGTCACCGACGCGCAGACCCGAACCACTCGGTCACTGGCCGCCGAGGTGACGCGGCTGATCGAGGGAGCCCGCGGCCGGAGCCTGCGCCCGGCCGAGCTGACGGGATCGACGTTCACGGTGTCGAACTTCGGTGCGCTGGGTTTGGACGAAGGCGTGCCGGTGATCAACTATCCGGAGGCGGCCATCCTGGGGATGGGTTCGCTGAAGCCGCGCGCGGTGGTGGTCGACGGCGCTGTGGTGGCGCGTCCGACCATGTCCCTGACCGTGGCGTTCGACCACCGAATCGCCGACGGGGCGCAGGTGGCGGAATTCCTCCGCGAGCTCATGCAGTTGGTCGAGACGCCGGAACTGGCGCTGGCCGATCTGTAGTCACCTGTTCTTGGCGGCGGCCAGTCGGCTCTGAAATTCCGGTGATTCGATCGAGCGTGCCTGCGGCGTGATCTCGATATCCACCGCCAGCGCGTGCTGGTCGGTGTCGAGGAAGCCCGGGTTGGCGGTGGCCCGCATGGACTTCTTGGTGGCGAGTACCACCTCGCGCGGTGCGTCGGCCGGGCCGGCGGCGAGCTCGCGGGCGGCGGCCACCGGATCGTCGGCCAGCTCGAGCGCCAGACCGTAGCGCACGGCGTCCTGGGCATCGAAGCGCTTGCCGAAAAGCAGTGCGGCACGGGCCACCTGGGGGCCGACACCGCGCTGCAGCATCCAGGTGGCGCCGCCGCCCGGGTGGATGCCCAGCTTCTGGAAGCGTGGGTCGAACAGTGCCGCGGGACCGGCGATCCGCACATCCGCGGCCAGCGCGAGGTTGAGGCCGGCGCCGACCGCCGCGCCGTTGACCGCGGCGATGGTGGGCAGTGTGCAGTTGGCGACGGCGAGGAACCCGTCGTAAATCACCCGCAGGCCGTCTTCGGCGGCTGCTCCGAGGGCGGTCAGGTCCGCGCCTGCGCAGAACGCCTTGCCGGCGCCGGTCACGATCACGGCATGCACACTCGCATCGGCTTCGGCCGCCGACACGGCGGCGCGCAGGGCGCGTGAGATGTCGGCGGTCACCGCGTTGCGCCGGTCGGGGTCGTTGACGGTGATGGTGGCGACACGATCGGCAATGTCGACAAGCACGAGATCGGACATGGGCTCAGGCTACGACCGTGTCGACCGGCCGCCGTCAGCGGCCTTTCGCGCCGGCGTAGGAGGGCGTTCGCAGCACTGTCACAGCGTCAGCTCGCCTTCGTATCGGATCGGTAACCGTCGAATCTGTCGAACATGGAAATTACACAGGTGGGACTTACCTTCAACCTTGACTCCGGCGTCAAATACGGACTTGGGGAGAACATGCGTAGTAAGTCGAATCGGTTGACCGTCAGCATTGTTGCGACGGTCGCGTTGTGCTCGCCCTCGCTCGCGCTCAGCGCGACCGCGGACGCGCAGCCGATGGTGAAGACAAGTCCGGGTGTGCCATGCGTCGGCATGGTGCAGCAAGCCGCGGCCACCCCTCCTGACGCTGGTCAGGCGATGACTGGTTTGGCGGCCCCGTTCACCGGGGCCGGTACCCCGCCTGTGGTGATCCCGCCTGCTGGAGCTGCCAACGGCGTGGCCGGAACCGCGCCGGTCGCAGCTGCCGGCGGTGGTGGCGCTCCTGCCGCTGGTGCAGTGGGCGGCGGTGCCCCGGTGGCCGGCGCGGCTGGTGGCGGTGCGCCGGTGGCTGGTGCGGCTGGTGGCGGTGCCCCGGTCGGTGGCGCCGGTGGTGCGGGCGCGCCGGTCGGTCTCGCCGGCGGTGTTCCCGCTGCCGGTGGCGCTCCCGTCGCCGCCGGAGCCCCGTTGGCCGAAGGCCTTCCCCTCCCCGCCGGTGCCCCGATCGTTCCGGCTGCGGGTGTGCCCGCTGGTGGCGCTCCGCTGGCAGCGCCGATCGCCGATGCAGGCGGCGTGCCGGCAGGCGCGGTCGCGCCGGCGGCGGGCGCGGCCCCCTTTGGCGGCGCCGAAGGTGCGGGTGGCGGTGCTGCCGGTGCACTCAACGGTGAGGTACTTCAAGCTGCCGCCACCGCCGGTGCACCTATCGCGGACGCGGCCGGCGCGGCCGGACCTGCCGGTGCGCCGATCGCCGATGCCGCGGCGGTGGCGCCTGCCGCAGGTGCGGCCGGCGCGCCCGTCGCCGAAGCGATGGTTCCGGCGGCGGTGGGCGGCGAAGCGGTGGCCCCGGCAGCGGCAGTCATCGGCGGTGAAGGAGCCGGAGCCGGAGCCGGAGCAGGCGGCGGCGGTGCGGCTGCGCCCGTGGCGGCGGTCGGTGGCGGCGAAGGTGCCGGCGGTGGCGGTGCCGCCGGTGGCGCAGGTGGCGGTGGCGCTGCTGCGGGCGGCGGTGGTGCTGCGGGCGGTGAAGCTGGTGGAGCTGCAGGTGGTGGCGCCGGAGGTGGCGCGGCCGGTGGCGGCGCTGTGGAGGGCGCCGCAGTGCCCGCGGCCGCTGTCGTCGAAGGTGGCGGTGGCGGTGGCGGCGGTGTCGCGGGTGGCGGCGCAGCAGGTGGTGGCACCGGCGGTGCCGTCTCGGTTCCGGCAGAGGTCGCGGTGGCAGCCCCGCCCGTCGAGGTCGCTGTGCCTCCGGTCGAGGTGTCGGCGCCCCCGGTCGAGGTGTCTGCGCCGGGTGTTGCGGTCGGCGGCGGCGGACCCGGTGCTGCGGCTGCGGCCGTCCCGGCAGCGGTCGCTGCGGCGGTGCCCGGAGCCATTGCGGGAGGCGTGACGGGTGGCGCGGTCGGTGCTGCCGGCGGCGCGGCGGCCGGTGGCGCTGCGGGCGCGGGTACGGGTGCGGCGATCGCGGCGGCGCCCCTGGCGGCCGCGGCGGCTGGTGCTGCGGGTGCCGGGGTTCCGGCGGTTGCAGTGGGCGGCGAGTCGGCTGCGGTCGGGGCTCCGGTGGAGGCTGCGGCCATGGTGCCGGCGGCCGGTGTCGTCGGCGGTGAGGGTGCCGCGGTCGGCGGTGGCGGTGGCACTGGTGGCGGTGGCGCGGCCGGTGGCGGAGCGGGTGGTGCCGGCGCTGGAGCTGGTGGGGAAGGTGCTGCCGCCGGCGGCGCAGGCGGAGCCGGTGGTGGTGCTGGTGGCGCTGGAGCTGGTGGCGAAGGTGCCGGAGCTGGTGGAGGTGCCGGCGCCGGTGGCGCCGGTGGCGCAGGAGGTGCAGGCGGCGGTGGTGGAGCCGGAGCCGGCGGCGGTGGTGGAGCCGGGGCCGGCGGTGGCGGTGGTGAAGGAGCGGGCGGCGGAGCCGCAGGTGGCGCTCCGGTGGCGACCGCGGCAGGTGTGCCGACCGGTGCCGGTGCACCCATCACGGGTGAGATGCCGGCCGGGGCTGCCGCTCCGGCGGATGCAGGTGCCCCGGTGCTGCTGGACTCCGGTTCCTTCGGCCCGCTGATGGCGACGACAGGACTCAACTCTGCGGCGGTGCCCGAGGCCGCGGTCGGTGCGCCCGGTGCCGGAGCCGGAGCGCCCGCGATCGGTGGCCCCCCGGCGGGTGTCGTCGAACCGGCGGCTGCGGTCGTGCCGCCGGGCGCAGCAGCGGCTCCGGTGCCGGATGCCGCTGCGGTGGTGCCGGCTGCGGGCGTCGGGGGCGCCCCTGCGGCTGCCGTCGGTGGTGGTGACGCGGCGGTGCCTGCCGCGGCCGTGATCGGTGGCGAAGGAGCCGGCGGGGGTGGCGGAGCTGCAGGTGGTGGTGCCGGAGGCGGCGGAGCTGCGGGCGGTGCCGGTGGCGGCGGTGGTGCCGGCGCAGGTGGCGGTGGCGGCGGTGCGGCCGGTGGTGCCGGTGGTGGCGGCGCGGGTGGCGCGGGCGCTGGTGGTGCCGGAGCCGGTGGTGCGGGTGGCGCTGGTGGTGGCGGAGCTGCGGCCGGTGGCGGCGGAGGTGGCGCGGGCGCTGGTGGCGGTGGCGCCGCAGGAGCCGCTGGTGCAGGCGGTGGTGGTGCGACGGCATCGGGTGGTCTGACCACCGGTGCGGTGGGACCGCTGATGGCCAGCACGGGTGCGTTGGGTATCGCGCAGACGGTGACGGCTCCCGCCGTCAACGCCGGCGGCGGCGGTGCCGCGGTGGGCGGGGCTCCCGCAGCCGGTGCCTTGGCGGCCTTGCCGGGCGCCATGATCGCGGGCGCGGTGCCCGGCGCCATCGCGGGCGCAGTGCCCGGTGCGGTGGCCGGCGCGGTGCCTGGTGCGATCGCGGGGGCGATCCCCGGTCTGCTGATGGCGCCGATGGCCGGTGCCGCGGGCCTCATGGCCGATCTGGTCCCGCAGCCGTCGCTGGCAGCCCCGACCGGGACCGGCGGCCTGACCGGGATGCTGCCGACGCCGCAGCTCACGATGCCGCACCTCAGCGGTCTCGGGGTGCCCGTGCCCACCCAGGTCTCCATGCCGACCGATCTGGTCTGTGAGGGTGTCGGCTGGTCGGCATCGATGCCGGGCACAACCGGCAACACCGGGATGAGCCTTATGCCCGACGCGGCCGGGATCATCCGGCACGATCGCTGGTGAGCTCGGCTCAGACGTTGGACCAGCGCAGCAGATAGCGGTAGTACAGGCCGCGGCGGAGGGATACGCCCGGCAGAATCTGCGCGGCGGTACGCCGGATCTCGCTCAGTGTCTCGCGGGGTTCGGCGACCGCCACGCCGATGTCACGGGTCTCGCGGTGCAGCACGCCGGCCGCCCGGACCAAGGGCAACCGCAGCCCGGCAGCGACCCAGTCACCGAGGGTGTGGTTGGGGGCCAGTCCGACGACGGCGAGGGTGCCGTGTGGTGCCAGCAGATCGCGGGCCTTGGTCAGCGACGCGCGCAGGTCCATGTGGTGCAAGGTGGCCACGAAGGTGATGA
The DNA here is from genome assembly GCF_011758805.1 of Mycolicibacterium fluoranthenivorans. NCBI lineage: Bacteria > Bacillati > Actinomycetota > Actinomycetes > Mycobacteriales > Mycobacteriaceae > Mycobacterium > Mycolicibacterium fluoranthenivorans. Next base: position 291,046 of record NZ_JAANOW010000002.1, read on the forward strand.
CACCGAACCGTTGCGGGCCGGGATCGAAGGCCTCGAACGAGGTTTCGGTCACGGTCACGTTCGGCAGCGAGTCAAGGCGAGCCCGGGCGCGCGCGATCGCGGCGGGGTCGGGGTCGATGGCCGTCACGCTCCGAGCCACCGGTGCCAGCCGCTGGGCCAGCAGGCCCTCGCCGCAGCCGACGTCGAGCACACCCCCGGCGTGTTCGGCGGCGATCCGGACCAGCCACTTGTGGTACGCGGAGTTGTGATTCCAGTAGGTGTGATCAGGCACGAGCCAACCGATCCGGTGGAACCGCGGCCAGCAGCGCGCGGGTGTATTCGTGTTCGGGTGCGGCGAAAAGATCTGCGGCGGGCCGGTATTCGACCGCCTCGCCGCTTCGTAGCACGAGCACATCGTGGCTCAGCCGCTCGATGACCGCCAGGTCGTGCCCGATGAACAGGTAGGTCAGGCCCAGGTCCCGCTGGAGTTCGAGCAGCAGGTCGAGCACCTTGGCCTGCACCGACACGTCCAGCGATGCGGTGGCCTCGTCGAGGATCAGCAATTCGGGCTGCACGGCCAGCGCCCGGGCGATGTTCACCCGCTGACGTTGTCCGCCGGAGAGTTCGTGCGGATAGCGGGAGGCGAACGACGCCGCCAGGCCGACGGCACCGAGCAACTCACCGACCCTGGCCTCGCGCGCCTTCCGGTTGGCGGCCAGCCGGTGCACGACGAGCGGTTCGGCGATCGAAGTCCCCACCGGCATGCGCGGGTTCAGCGAGGCGAACGGATCCTGCATCACGACACTGATACGGCGCCGGACCGACGTCCGCTGGGAACCCCGCACCCGGAACACATCGGTACCGTCGAGCAGCGCACGACCGGCGTCGGGGCTCACCAGGCCGGTGAGCGCGGCGGCGACGGTGGACTTTCCGGACCCGGATTCACCCACCAGACCCAGGGTGTGGCCGCGGCGGATCCGGAACGACAGATCCTTGACCGCGTGGACCACCGACCGGCCGGTCGGGGTGGTCACCGGGAACCGCACGTCGAGACCGTCGACGTCCAAGAGAGTGCCCGAATCGGTCGCCGCGGCTGGTGGGCCGTCGCCACCCAGTACCGGACGGGCCCTGAGCAATTCGCGGGTATAGGCCGCGCGGGGTTCGGCGAAGACCTCATCGACGGGCGCTTGCTCGACCGCCGTGCCGCCGTGCAGCACGGTGACCGTGTCGGCCACCTCGCCGATGACGCCGAGATCGTGACTGATCCACACCACGGCGGTACCGAAGTCGCGCTGCAGGTCCCGGACCAGTGTGATGATCTGCGCTTGCGTCGTGACGTCCAGTGCGGTGGTCGGTTCGTCGGCGATCAGCAGTTCCGGATCGCAGGCCAGCGCGATGGCGATCATCACCCGTTGCCGCTGCCCGCCGGAGAGCTGGTGCGGGTAGCTGTACAACCGGTCTTGCGGTTCGGTCAGGCTCACCGCCTCCAGCAGTTCCAGCGCCCGGACACGGGCCTGTCTGCGCGTCTGATGCCGGTGTGCCTGCAGCGATTCGGTGATCTGCCGTTCGACCGTCAGCAGGGGGTTCAGGGATGTCCCGGGATCCTGGAAGACGAAGCCGATCCGCGCGCCGTGCACCTGGCGCAGGGCCCGTGCCGAGGCGCCGACGAGTTCATGTTCTCCGGCAAGGACACTGGACCCGGAGACGGTCGCGCCGGGTGCGTCGAGCAGGCCCGTGGCGGCCAGCGCCGTCATCGACTTGCCTGATCCGGATTCACCGACGATCCCGAGGGTCTGTTCCCGCTCGACGGTCATCGACACCCGGCGGACGATCTCCTTGCGGCCGATGCGCACGGCCAGATCGCGCACGGACAACACCGGTTCGGTCATGAGCGTCTCCGGGCCTCGATCATGGTGCGCTGCTTGGGATCCAGCACATCGCGGAAGCCATCGCCGAGCAGGTTGAAGGCCAGGACGATGACGAAGATGGCGGCACCGGGGAACACCGCCATCCACCACGCCAGTGTGACGAAACCCTGGGAGTCGAAGATCATCCGGCCCAGGGAAGGCTGCGGCGGCTGCAGACCCAGGCCCAGGAACGACAGCGCCGCCTCGGACAGGATGGCGAACGCCAGGGACAGCGATGTCTGGACGATCAGCGGACCGGTGATGTTGGGCAGGATGTGCCGCGCCAGGATGAACCCCGAACCGGTGCCCATGGTGCGCGAGACCGCGACATACGGCTCGACCCGCACGGCGAGGGTGCTGGCCCGCGCCACCCGGGCGAAGATCGGTGTGTAGACGACCCCGATCGCCAATATCGTCGTGGTGAGCCCGGGCCCGAGGACGGCGACGATCGCCAGGGCGAGCAACAGCACCGGGAACGCGAACATCACATCGACGACACGCATGACCACGGTGTCCAGCCAGCCACCGCGATACCCGGCGAGCACCCCGACAGTGACACCGACGACCGCCGCGAATGCCACGCTGATCACGGCCACCTTCATGGATGCCTGCACCGCGACCAACACCCGGGACAGCACGTCGCGCCCCAATTCGTCGGTGCCGAACCAGTGCGCGCCACTCGGTGGGCGCAGCGCCACCGGGACGTCCACATCGTTGACTCCGTACGGCGTGATCCAGGATGCGGTCAGCGCGATCACGAGGACGGCGAGCATGATTCCCGCGCTGATGACGGTGACGGGATTGCCGGCCAGCAGCCGCCACGTCGTGACGCGCTCGTCGAACACCGGGTCGGTCATGACAGCCGGATCCTCGGATCGGCGACGGCGTACAACAGGTCGACGAGCAGGTTGATCGCCAGGAACAGCACCGCGATCAGCAGCACCGCGCCCTGGATCACCGGATAGTCCCGCGCGGCCACCGAGTTGTACACCAACCGGCCCAGGCCCGGCCAGGCGAACACCACCTCCACGACGATGACCCCGCCGAGGATGGTCGCCAACTGGATGCCGGTGATCGTGAGGATCGGGACCAGCGCGTTGCGCACGGTATGACGCATCGTCACCACCCGGGGCGCAAGGCCTTTCGAGCGGGCGGTACGGACATAGCCCATGGCTGCCACCTCCAGTACGGCCGAGCGGACGTAGCGGGTCATGATCGCCGCGGCCACCAGGCCGACGGTCAACCCGGGCAGGATCACGTGCCGCAGCCAGCCGCCGGGGTCGTCGAACAGCGGCCGGTAACCCGAGGTGGGCAGCCAGCCCAGCGCCGTGGAGAACAGCGAGATCAGCAGGATGCCCAGCCAGAAATCGGGCACCGACACCCCGAATTGACTTGTGACGCGGACGATCGCATCACTGAGCCTGCCTTCCCGCAAGGCCGCGTAGATGCCGGCGGGCAGCGCGATCGCCAGGGCCGCGACGATGCCGACGGCAGCGAGTGACACCGTGGCCGGCAACCGTTCCAGCAGCACCAGGGTCACCGGGTCGCCGTTGCGGAAGCTCACGCCCAGATCGCCGGTGGCGGCATGCCCGAGATAGCCGAAGAATTGGCTGACCAACGGCTGGTCCAGTCCGCTGGCCTGCCGCAGTGCGTCGTAAGCCGCTGGGGTGTAACGGGTTCCGAGTGCGATGCGCACCGGATCGCCGGGCACCAGATGCACCAGCGCGAACACCACGATGACCACGCCGACCAGCACCACCAGCGAATAGGCCAGCCGGCGGGCCAGGAACTTCAGGATCGTCACGGGCGGTCACCACCGGCGTGCAGGACGGCGCTGCGGAATCGGATGGCCTTGTCGCGACGGGCCTCATACCCGGTGAGGTTCGGCGTCCACGCCTGCAGGACGGCGGGGTTGTACAGGTAGATATAGCTCACCTCATCGGCGATCAGGGTGGCGGCTCGGGCGTAATCGTCCTTGCGCGCCTGCTGGTCGGTCTCGGTCCGGCCCGCATCGAGCAGCGCGTCGACGCGCGGGTCGGAGAACTTCTGTGCGTTGCTGGTGCCGCCAGTGTGGTGCTGGGCGTAGTAGAAGTCGTCGGGGTCGATATTGCCCAGCCAGCCCATCATCAGCATGTCGAAGTGCCCGCTGTTCTGCTCGTCGAGCCAGGTGGCGAAGTCGACGGTGCGGATGGTCACGCCGATACCCAGGGGCTCGAGGTTGGCGGCGATCACCTGGGCGGCGGTGACGGTCTGCGGGTACTCGCTGGTGACCAGCAGGTCCATCGTCTTCGGTGCCGCACCGGCCTGCTGCAACAACTGCCTGGCCTTGTCCAGGTTGTGGCCGTACCGGTTGTAGGGCGTGAACCAGGGGTTGCCCTGCGGTATCGCCAGCTGATTCGCCTGTGCCGTGCCGTAACTGGTGGCCTGCACGATCGAGGACCGGTCCAGCGCATACGCGACGGCCTGGCGTACCCGCACGTCGTTCCACGGTGGGCGGGCCGTATTCAGTGCCAGATACCAGTAGTCGTTGCTGGGTTCCACGGCAAGGTGAACCGAGTCGTCGTTGCGTAATTGGCTGACGCGCTGCGCGGGAACCGCGTCGGTCCAGTCGATTTCACCGGCCTGCAGTGCGGACAAGGCGGTCGATGTCTCGCTGATGAATCGGAATGTCACCCCGGGAATCCGCGGGGCCCCACCCCAGTACCGCGGGTTGGCGCGCAGGACGAGGGAGTCGCCGCTCTTCTGGCTGACGAAGGAGAACGGCCCGGTGCCGATCGGATGGGTGGCGATCTGGCCGTCCTCGACATTGCGCCGCTGCACGATCGCCATCCCTTTGAACCCGCCGAGATTGGTCAGCAGGTTCGGCGTCGGATGTGCCACCGTGAGGCGCACCGTGTGGTCATCTGGCGCACTGACGTCGGTGACGGCACTGAACTTGTCGGCATTGGCGAGCTTGCCGTCGATGATGCGGCGATAGGAGTAGACGACGTCCGCCGCCCGCAGCGGGCTGCCGTCGTGAAAGGTGACCCCGGGGCGCAGATGGAACGTCCACACCAGCTGGTCCGCCGACGTCTCCCAGGACTGCGCCAGCGCCGGACGCATGACGAGGTCGGCACCGGGTTCGACGAGGGTGTCGAAGACGTTCTCCAACACTTCGAACGAGAAGTACGCGCTGGTCTTCTGGGGGTCCAGTTGGTCGGGTTCACCGGAGATCGCGGCGACGAGGTTGCCGGAGTCCTGGCCCAGGTCGACGCGCCGGCCCGGTGCACACGCCGTGGAGGCGAACACGACTACGGCGGCGAGCAAGGCCGCAAGCAGTCGCATATCCATCACTTTCTGACGGGCCGGCTCCGGCGAGGACGTCGGCACAGGATTAAAGGGCCTGTACCCGCGTCGGCGGGCACCTACACCTGAGGCCGATTCGGCCAGGCCGGACAGCTGCGGACTGGATGTGAGGATGCTGTGGACCGGGTACTGCCGCGGGGCGGACGGCTAGCCTGCTGGGGATGAATGCGCACAGCGATCCGTTGGCCGTGCGCCGTCGGCTCGAGGACCGCTACCGCAGGCTGGCCGAGATGCGCCAGCTGCGCCTCGTCGCCGCGGTCATCGCCCGGTTCACCGAGATCGACGGTGGCACCTTGGGCGCGGTGGTGTCGGTGCAGTTGTTCACCACCGTCATCCCGCTGATGATCCTGGGGTTCAGCTACCTGACCGGGTTCGCCGACAATGCGAGCCCGGGCACCGCGGTCAGCCGGCAGCTGGGGCTGGTGTCGCCGATGACCGAGCATGTCCGCGCCGTGTTCGGCCGTGCGTCGGGACTGCGTTCGAGCTGGACGTTCCTCGGCGTCGCGGGTTTCCTGGTCTGGGGTATCCCGATGTCGATGACCATCGCCGGGATCTTTGCAAAGGCTTGGCGCCGTGAACAGTTGGACTGGGTGGCCAAGCTGGGACGCGGAGTTCTGTGGTTCGCGCTGTATCTGGTGATGATGATCGTCCGCGAACGGATCGCGTTCGGCGGCCACCATCACATGGGTCTGCGCACGCTGCGGTTCGTCGCCTCACTGGTACCGGTGTGGATCTTCTGGACTGCCACGCCCGCGTTGCTGGTGCGAGACGGATTCCGCGGGCGCCGGTACCTCGTCCTGGCGGGACTGGCCGGGGTGGTCATCGACGGCACCGTGGTGCCGCTCGCGGCGCGGATGTTCTTCCCCCGCTTGCTCGAAGGCTGGGATGAGTTCGGCCCGATCGGTATCGCCATGGCGCTGCTGACCTGGTGCGGGGTGATCGGCACCGGATGGGTGGTGACCGCGTGCGTGGGCGCGGTGCTGTGGGAGCGCAATGCCCCGGCCCAGACGGTCATCGAATCCGAGACTGCCGAAGAGGCCGCCGCCTCCTGAGCCGCCTCACTTGCCGTGTGCGCCGGCCTTGTGGGTCGTGCCCTCGTCGGTGGTCTTGTCGGGTTTGCCGGACGGCTTGGGGGTGACCTTCTCGACCAGATGGTGCACGGCGCGGCGCAGATTCGACGCGGCGTCGCGCACCGGATTCGGCTGCGCATGCGTGGTCGTCTTGGGGACGGAGGTGACCGACGGCCCGCTGTCTTCGTGCAGTGCGGCGGTGGTCTTGGGCGCCGCCGTGGTCGTGGGGGCCGCCGTGGCCGTGGGGGTCTTGGTCGTCGGTGTCGTCGCGTGGGTGGTGATCGCGGTCGCGGTGGTCGGCGTCACCCGGCTAGTGCCGGCCGACTGCGCGCCGGCAGCGTCCCGCACGTCATGGACCGCCGTGACGACCGCCTGGGTGATGACCTTGCCCGCCGCGGCCACCACGCCGGCGGCGGTCCTGATGCCGGCCGCGAGTGCGCGCACCGGATTGCCGGTTTTCGCGAGTTCCTGAGCCATCGCGTCGGGCACCTCGAAGATGCCGGCGAGGACGTCGTTGAAGGCCGGGAAGATCACGGCGGCAACCACATTGATGCCGCCCACCACCGCGACCTGGAAGACGCCGTGCGGTTGCACCGTCGGGGTCGGGTTCGGCACGAACGGCAGGTTGAGCGCGTCGAAGGTGTCCTGCCGGGCTTTCTGCAGCGCTGTCGCGATCCCGGGCAGCCCATCCTGGACGGCCGGCAGCACGTTGAGCAGGCCGACGACGCCGACCTCGAAGGCGTTGAGCGCCCGCTGGGCGGGAATCGCGGCGTCCGCGTCGATGGCCTGCTGCGCGGCGGCCTCGGTCGGCCCGGTCACCGACGCGGCCGCGGCACCGATGGCCTTCAACACGTCACCCGCGGACAATGCGGCCAGAAAAGTTCCCGGTGCCCGCAATGCGGTGGAGACGGCCGTCACCCCGGTCTGGGCGAGCAGGGGACAGATGATCGAGCAGTACACGGTCTGGTTGTGCAGGAAGCTGGTGATCAGAGCGCCCGGCGGCACCGATGCGGCAGTCAGTCGGATGTCATGGACGACCGCAGGCAGGGACGCCTGCGCCGTGGCCGGGGCGATCGGTGCGATCACCACCGCCGCTGCGGTGAGGGCCGCCAATCCGGTGGCGGTGATATCGGTGCGCAGGCTGATGGTTCGCTGCATGGTGTGGCCCCCTGTGTGTCGCACGGTGATGTAGGGGACACGGTGCGCGGGCGCCGCGGGTTCAACGCCCGGGCGAGCGAAGCGACGGGGATTCGATGTCGCGGCGAGCGAAGCGACGGGATATCTACTCCGGTCAGGGTGCCTGGGTGACCGGCTCGTCAGACGTCGCTGGTGGTGTACCGGCTCTTGACCGGGGGAGCGGCCACCAGTGACGGCACCTCGGTCAGCTTGCCCTCGCCGGCCCGGAACGCCCGGTACGCCTCGTCGGCCTCGACGGACTCCCACAGTTCGTAGATCAGCCAATGGCCTTCGTCGGTCTCGTCGACCAGCACGTCGGTACGGATGTTGCCGGGGAATGCCCTGGTGTCTTTCAGCGCGCGGCCGAAGACCTCCCGCGCCGTCGCCACAGACTCGGGCTTGAACTTCAATTCGAGGATCACGGTGACCGACATGAACCACAACATACCGTCGGCGCCCGTTGTCGATGGCTCAGAGGCGGCGCAGGGTGAGGACGGTGACATCGTCCTCGGCGTCGCTGGGCGCCAGCGCGGCCGAGATCCGGGACGCCGCCACCTCCCCGCCGCGACGCAATGTCGCGGCCAGCAGCCCCAGGCCCTCGTCTAGGGTCGAGCCACGGCGTTCCACCAAGCCATCGGAGAACATCACCAGCCCGTCACCGCGAGCGACGGTGAAGCTGCTGGCCGGGTAGCGCGCGCCCCGGACGCCGATCGGCGGGGCCAGCCGGATCGGCGCCGCATCGACGTCCGCGCCGATGCGGAACGGCATCAGATGCCCCGCCGATGCCGCCTCGACCTCTCCGGTATCGAGTGCGATCCGGGCGGCGACCACGGTGGCGAAGGCACGCGGCATCAGGTGCACGCTGAACTCATTGAGTCTGCTCAGTGCTTCTCCAGGGGCGACGCCGGTAAACAGCTGGGAGCGCAACGCATTACGCAACTGCGCCATGGCGCCGGCGGCGGCCAGGCCATGGCCCGCGACGTCACCGACGAGCATGATGAGCCGGCCGTCCGGCAGCACGAACGCGTCGTACCAATCGCCTCCCACCCGGCCACCCGCGGCGGGCTGGTAGTGGGCGGACAGCTCCCAGCCCGGGATGGTCGGAATGGACGGCGGCAGCAGGCTACGTTGCAGCATCTCGGCCACCTGCAACGCACTTCGGGTGCGCCGGTACAGCTCTTCGACGAGGTGCCGTCGCAACGATTCCGCGGACTCGACGTGGATGGGGGTCCACGGTTGGCTGCAGCCGTCGACCACCTCGCGCCAGCGCTCGAAGGATTTGCGCGGGCTGAGCCGAACCCCGTCTCCTTCCTGCACGGCGATGGCCTTGTTGTGCGGATCGCCGCCCCAATCCACCGAGCGCAGCGCCTCCTCCCGGAACCAGATCACGTACTGCCCGTCGGGCAGGTTCAGCGCCAGCGCACCCGCGGCGACTGTCGGATCCAGATCCAGCGCGGGCAGTTCACCGGACAGGCAGTCCGTCGCGACGACCTCGCCGTCGGCGTCGCGCGCCCAGTCCGCCACGGCGGTCACGGCCTCGGCCGGCGGGACCCTGCCCAGCACGCGGTACTTGCCGCCGACGCGCACGGCGACACCGGTGGCGGGCAGCAGATCGAGCAGGCTGGGTGCCTGCAGCAGGGCGGCCGCCACCGGCTCGCTGTCGTTGCGGGTGGCGTTGGTCAGCGCGGCCAGTGTCGATTGTGCGGCCAGCCGCTCCCGCAGTTGATCGTCATCGAAGCGGTCGACGAGCCGAAGCGAGAGGGTGGAGCCGAGGAACTCGGCCGCCGCCCGTGCGCCGTAGGGCGGCAGGTGCGGGCCGGCGTAGTGATGGCAGGCGATCAGTCCCCACAACCGGCCATGGCGCAGCAGCGAGATCGACATGGACGCGCGCACACCCATGTTCTGCAGGTATTCGATGTGGATGGGCGAGACGCTGCGCAGCGTGGCATGGGTCAGGTCGAGCGGTGTGCCGCTGTCCGGGTCGATGGCAGGTACCAGCGGGGCGGGTGTGTAGTCGACGTCGGAGATCAGCCGCAGCCAGTTCTTCTCGTACATGGCGCGGGCTTGTGCCGGGATGTCGCTGGCCGGGTAGTGCAGCCCGAGGAAGGAGTTGAGGTCATCGCGCTTGCATTCGGCGACCACCTCGCCGTTGTAGTCCTGGTCGTAGCGGTACACCATGACGCGGTCGAATCCGAGGAGATCGCGAATCGCGCGTGCGGTGGTGTCATACAGCTCGGTCGTCGATTCGGCGCGGTTGAGTTGCTCGACCGAATTGCGCACCGCCTGATACGTGTTCGGAAACGAGAACGGCCGTTCCCCGTAAGCGATTTCGAGTTCCACCAGCAGCACCCCGCCCGGCTCGCGGTGCAGGAGGGCGTCGAACGCCCGCGACCGGCCGGCGACCGGGATCTCCAACTCGAGCGGGTTGCGCTGGCGCAGATCACCGAACACGGCCGCCGCCTGCTCGATCTGGGCGGCCTGTTCGGCGCCGATCAGGGCGGCCAGGTGGCGGCCCAGAACGTCGTCGACCGCGCGGCCCAGCAGGTCGGTGACATTCGCGCTGATCTGGCGGATCTGGAAACCCGGTTCGCGCACGACGGCGAGCACCCCGCGCGGCTGGACGCTGCCCGGGATGTGGATCGGCTCGCGCGCGCAGTTGTCCAGGTCGATCGGTGTGCCGACGGGTAGCAGCTGCGCTGCGTGGTCATCGCCGTTGGGACGCGAAATGAGAAAACCCCCAGGTCGTGGTGTCGAGCTCCCCCTCGAGAGTGCCAGGCGGGTACGTCTGCGAGCACACCGACATGGCTCAGTGGGTTAGGCTCGGTAGGAGTCGGCGTTCTAGCTTCTCTGGTTCAGACCGCAGCCCGCGAGACATGGCGCCCCGAATCGACGCTTTCGCGAGGTTTTCGATGCCCGACCATTTCGAGTCCAGCCCATCCACACTGATGTGCGCTCACACGTGGCGCGACACGACTGTGGTGATCACCTGCTCCGGTGTCGTGGACATGCTCACCGTGCCCGATCTCAACCAACTCATCGCCACGGCGCTGGACAAACAGCCCAGTGCGGTGATCATCGATCTGACGGAGACCACCTTCTTCGCCTCCTGCGGTATGTCGACGCTGGTGGACACGCAGGCCCAACTGCCGCCCGGCGTGCCACTGGTGGTGGTCGCCGACGGACCCGCGACGCGTCGCCCTCTGGAGCTGGTGGGACTGGCGGACGTCCTGACGATCCGCCCGACGCTCGATATCGCCCTCCAGGAACTGGCGCCGGCCAAGAGTTGAGTTCTCGACGCTGTTTCGTTGGCGGGTAAGCGAATTCGGCGAAATCACCAGTCGCTGGGTCGGTAGTCCTTCAAGAAGCAGCCGTGCACATCCTCGCCGGCCTCCCCGCGCACGATCGGGTCGTAGACGCGGGCAGCGCCGTCGACCAGATCCAGCGGGGCGTGGAAGCCCTCCTCGGCCAGCCGCAGCTTGGTCGGGTGCGGACGCTCGTCGGTGATCCAGCCGGTGTCCACGGCGGTCATCAGGATGCCGTCCTGTTCCAGCATCTCCGCGGAGCTGGTCCGGGTCAGCATGTTCAGCGCGGCCTTGGCCATATTGGTGTGCGGATGGCCCGGCCCCTTGTAGCGGCGGCCGAACTGGCCCTCCATGGCCGACACGTTGACGACGTACTTGCGGCGCGCGGGGGAGGCGGCCATCGCCGGGCGCAACCGGCTCACCAGGATGAACGGTGCGGTCTGGTTGCACAGCTGCACCTCAAGCAGCTCCATGGCATCGACCTCGTGCACCCGCTGGGTCCAGCTGTTGATCGAGGCCGTATCGGGCAGCAGCCCGCCGGCGTCGATGGCGGTGCCGGCCGCGATTCGCTCCGGTGAGGCGCTGCGGGCCGTCAAGGCGAGCTCTGCGAGCGCATGCGGGGTCTGGTGCTCGGCGAGGCTGCCCGCCAGTGCGGCCGGGTGCGCGTCACTGACCCGGTCGAAGCTGACCACATCGACCTGCGCCAGCTCGGGCGGCGGGGTGCGCTCGGCTTCGACGAGGGCGGCGTACGAGCCCGGGGCCCGGCGCACCGTCTGGGCGGCGTTGTTGATCAGGATGTCCAGTGGGCCCTGCGCGGCCACCGTGTCGGCCAGCGCCACCACCTGTGCGGGGTCACGCAGGTCGATACCGATGATCCGCAGCCGGTGCAGCCAGTCGGCGCTGTCTTCCATAGCCGCGAAGCGCCGCACGGCGTCGTTCGGGAAGCGGGTGGTGATGGTGGTGTGCGCACCGTCGCGCAGCAGGCGCAACGCGATGTACATGCCGATCTTGGCGCGCCCGCCGGTCAGTAGGGCGGTGCGGCCGGTGAGATCGGTGCGGGCATCGCGCTTGGCATGGCTGAACGCCGCACACTCCGGACAAAGCTGGTGGTAGAAGGCGTCGACCACGGTGTGGTGCTTCTTGCAGATGTAGCAGGCCCGGGACCGCAGCAGGGTGCCTGCGGTGGCGCCGGAGGCCGTCGACACCAACGGCAGGCCGGCGGTCTCGTCGTCGATGCGGCCGGGCGCCCCGGTGGCCGTCGCGGCGATGACGGCCTTGTCGGCTTCTGCCACCGCGTCACGTTTGGCGTGCCGGCGGGCTTTGCGCACCGACTTCCAGATGCCGGCGGTGGCACGCCGCACGGCCACCGCGTCGGGGTGCTCGGGCGGCAACGATTCGACCTCGGACAGCACCTGGAGACAGGTGCTGAGCTTCTCCGGATCGATCGCGGTCACCGTGAAAGGGTGCCAGGTGGCGCGAAGCCCCGGCAAATCAGCGGTGCTACACCCGGCCGGCGATGAAACTGGCAGCTTGGCCCGGGTACGGCGGCGCCTCGTAATTGTTGTGCGCGGCCCGGTCGAACGATCCGGTCGAGCAGATCGGGTCGCCGCCGCTGCACAGGTCGATCGCGCGGCCGGCGAATTGCCCGTTGCTGGACAGCGGGGTGCCGAAGCGGGCACCCGGATTGCCGAACACGGCGACCGCCGCGACGTTGCCGGCCAGGGCGGGATCGAGCGGAGGGGCCGACCCGAGGCTGCCGATCCGGTCACCGACGGGCTGGACGCCGGCGAGCATCGACACCGCGGACGCGCCCTGGGAGAAGCCGCCGAGCACGATCCGGGTGTTCGGGCACTGGTCGGCCATCCACGCGATGTGCCCGCGGGCGTCGTCGGCACCGGCGCCGGTGGTCAGGAAGTTGTAGCTGGCAGGGTAATTCACCGCGTACGCACCCAGGCTGCGGCCGCCCAGCAGGGGCTGCAGGGCACCGAACAGCGCATCGCCCACCCGTCCCATCCCGGGTGGTTCGGCGGTGCCGCGCGCGAAGACGAGTTCGACATTGGGGCAGTCGTCCGCCGCGGCGGTCGGGCTTCCCGCGAGCATGGCGACAGGAAGGGCGGCGACGGCGGCCAGGCGAGCGAGCGATGCGCGGACGGTCACCTGGTCAGCGTGGCATATCGGCGTGCGTCGAGCGTCGAAACGGGTTTGTCGGACTCCCGAGCTACCGTGCAGTCACGCGTGAGGGCACGGATAGTGAACGAGATTGGTACCCCCGACAGGACTCGAACCTGCAACCGACCGGGTAGAAACCGGATGCGCTATCCATTGCGCCACGGGGGCATACACGGACAGTCGTAATTTACACGTCATCGGCGCCTTCGCTCACAACCAGGCACCCGCCCTCCGACCACAACGCGTCCGTCGCGCTCCGGATCACCCCGGCCAAGAACGGTCAGAAGAAGCGAATCGTCGAGGCCTCGGCATTTCGCGAGCTGCCCGACAGACGGATCCCGCTGCTCGATGAGAATCGCGCCTCGGCGTGACGTCTGTGTGAGCTTCGACGCCGGGTCGGCTACAGCTACGAAAGCCCCGTCGCGCCACCGCGCCGCGGACTAGCGTGGACGCTGCACGGCGCCCGCCCAGGAGAGCGCCCTGCAGGAGGAGTTTGCGCGATGAGCAACGTGCCGTTGGATGCGGCGGGGCTGCCCCAGAAATTGAACGGCGTCGACACACTGCTGCACCGCGGGGAGGCGAATCCACGTACCCGGTCGGGCATCATGGGCGTCGAACTGCTTGACGTCACCCCTGATTGGGAGCAATTCCGCGCCGTGTTCGAGCAGGCGTCGCGCAAGGTTCTGCGGCTGCGTCAAAAAGTGGTCATGCCGACGCTGCCGACGGCGTCTCCACGTTGGGTGGTCGATCCCGACTTCAACTTGGACTTCCATGTGCGCCGGGTGCGCGCCCCCGAACCGGGCACCCTGCGTCAGGTTCTCGACCTGGCCGAGGTCGCGCTTCAGACACCGATGGACATCACCCGGCCGTTGTGGACCGCGACCCTTGTGGAGGGCTTGGCCGACGGCCGGGCCGCCACCATCCTGCACCTGAGCCACGCCGTCGCCGACGGGGTCGGCACCGTTGAGATGTTCGCCAACATCTACAACCTGGAACGCGACACCCCGATCGGCGAGCTTGCGCCCCTGCCGATTCCGCAGGATCTTTCCGCCAACGAACTGATGAAGATGGGCATCAACCGGCTGCCCCTCAAGATCACCAACAGTGTGCTGGGCCTCCTCGGCGGTGCGGTGCACGCGGTGACCAACGTCGTACGCGATCCGGCCGCCACGGTCAGTGGCGTCGTGGACTATGCGTTGTCGACCGCCCGGGTATCCCGGCCGGTGGCCGATCATTCGCCGCTGTTACGCCGCCGCAGCCTGGCCTCGCGCAGCGAGGCGATCGACATGGTCTTCGCCGACTTCCATCGGGCCGCCAAGGCCGCCGGCGGTTCCATCAATGACGCGTACCTGGCCGGGTTGTGCGGGGCGCTTCGGCATTATCACGAGGCCAAGGGCATTCCGATCGACAGTCTGCCGATGGCGGTCCCGGTGAACCTGCGCGTCGACGACGATCCTGCCGGCGGAAATCGTTTTGCCGGAATCAATCTCGCGGCACCGGTCGGTATCGTCGATCCGGGACGGCGGATCGCGGCGATCCGCTCACAGATGACCACCAAGCGCGAGGAACGTGCCATGGACATGGTGGGTACCCTGGCGCCGTTCGTCAGCTTTCTGCCCGACGCCGTCCTCGAATCGGCGGCCGGCTCGGTGGTGAACTCCGATGTGCAGGCCAGCAATGTGCCGGTGTACCCCGGCGATACCTTCATCGCCGGGGCAAAGGTGCTGCGGCACTACGGACTCGGCCCGCTGCCGGGAGTCGCGATGATGACAGTGCTGGTGTCGCGGGGCGGCTTCGTCACCGTGACCACCCGTTACGACCGGGCTGCCGTCGTCGACGACGCCTTGTGGGCCGACTGCCTGCTCCGGGGCTTCGACGAGATTCTGGCCCTCGGCGGGGAGGGCCGCGCCGTGGCGGCATCGTTCACCGCACCTGAAACCGCCTCATCACATGGAGGTGCCGCGCAATGAGTTCGGCGAACGACGCGCGCCTGCCGGGTACGGTCGCCGAGATCGAGGCCAGCCCGCCCGGGCCCGAGGTCGGCGCGTTCTTCGATCTGGACGGCACGCTGGTGGCCGGGTTCACCGGTGTCCTGATGACGCAGGACCGGCTGCGCCGCGGCCAGATGAGTGTCGGCGAGTTCATCGGCATGGTGCAGGCGGGGCTCAACCATCAACTGGGGCGCTCGGAGTTCGAGGACCTGATCGGCAAGGGTGCCCGGATGCTGCACGGGAACTCGTTGTCGGATCTGGACGAGTTGGGGGAGCGGCTGTTCGTCCAGCACGTCCGCGACCGGATGTACCCGGAGATGCGCGCGATGGTGCGGGCCCACATGGCCCGCGGACACACCGTGGTGCTGAGTTCCTCGGCGCTGACCGTGCAGGTCGAGCCGGTGGCCCGGTTTCTGGGCATCGACAACGTGCTGTGCAACAAGTTCGAGGTGGACGACGAGGGGCTGATCACCGGTGAGGTGCAGCAGCCCATCATCTGGGGCTCCGGGAAAGCCCATGCGGTGCAGCGGTTCTCCGCGGCGAACGGGGTCGACCTCGCACAGAGCTACTTCTACGCCGACGGCGACGAGGATGTCGCGCTGATGTACGTGGTCGGTAATCCGCGCCCGACCAACCCCGCGGGCAAGCTGGCCGCGGTCGCCCGCAAGCGCGGCTGGCCCGTCCTGAAGTTCAGCAGCCGCAGCGGCAGCAACCCGGTCGCGCAACTGCGCACCCTGGCCAGCCTGGCCACCATCCCGACGGTGGCGGCGGGTGCCATCGGGCTGGGGCTGCTCACCCGCAACAAGCGGGTGGGCGTCAACTTCTTCACGTCCAACTGGAGCAAGCTGCTCATGGCCACCACCGGCATCGAGCTCAACGTGTTGGGCGAGGAGAACCTGACCGCGCAGCGGCCCGCGGTGTTCATCTTCAATCACCGCAACCAGGCCGACCCGATGATCGCGGGCCGGCTGGTCGGGGTCGACTTCACCGGTGTCGGGAAGAAGGAGCTCGAGCGCAACCCGCTGATGGGTCCGCTGGGCAAGGTGATGGACGCGGCATTCATCGACCGCGATGACACCCAGGCGGCGGTGGAGGGGCTGCACAAGGTGGAAGAGCTTGCCAAGAAGGGTCTTTCGATCCTGATCGCGCCGGAGGGCACCCGGCTGGACACCACCGAGGTGGGGCCCTTCAAGAAGGGGCCGTTCCGCATCGCGATGGCCGCCGGCATCCCGATCGTGCCGATCGTGATCCGCAACGCCGAGGTGATCGCCGCGCGCGATTCGAGCACCTTCAACGCCGGCACCGTCGATATCGCGGTGTTCCCGCCGATCTCGACCGACGACTGGACCCACGACAATCTGACCGAGCGGATCGCCGAGGTCCGCCAGCTCTACCTCGACACGCTGGCGGCCTGGCCACGTGACCAGCTCCCGGAGGTTCCGCTGTACAAACGGGGTGCCGATGCGCCGAAGCCCGCCCCTCAAGGCTCTCCCGTCGCTTCGCTCGCCCCGGACGATCCTCCCGTCGGTTCGCTCGCCCCGGAGGATCGTTCATGACCAGGCTCTCGGGCGATATCGACAGTTTCAAGCCGACCGACGACACCCTGGTGCTCGCCTCCGTCGGCTCGCCGGCCGAGCAGGAGCTGCTCAAGGACTGGTTGCTGCAGCAGCGCCGGGACCGCCCGGACGCCCGCGTCGAGGTGCTGCACCTGCCCGACTCCGACGATCCGCCACCGACGGTGCTGGCCCAGCTGGTCGAGAAGCTGTCGGCCGACCCGGACCGGTCGGTGGTGCCGGTGCGGGTGTTCTGGATCCCGGGCGGACTGCCCACCCGGTCCAAGGTGGTCTCGCTGATCTCGGGCCGCGACACCTACCGTCCGCCCGAACTGCTGCAGCGGCGCATCCTGCGCAAGGACCCGTCCCGCGCGCGGGTGGTGGCCGGTGAACCGGCGAAGGTGTCCGAGCTGCACCAACATTGGAACGACCACACCACCGCCGAGAACCCCCGCGAATTCGCCCGTTTCGTCATCCGCCGGGCCATCCTGGCCATCGAGCGGGTCGAGCTGCGGCTCTTGGGCCCGGAGTACAAGTCGCCGCGGCTGGTGAAGCCGGAGATGCTGGCCTCGGCCCGCTTTCGCGAGGGACTGGACAAGATTCCCGGCGCCACGATCGAAGACGCCGGTGCGATGTTGGACGAGCTGTCCACGGGGTGGAGTCGGTTCTCCGTCGATCTCATCCCGACCCTGGGCCGGGCCATCTTCAGCCGCGGGTTCGACCCCAACATCGACTACGACCGCGAAGAGATCGAGGCGATGCGGGGATCGCTGGAGATCCATCCGGCCGTGCTGCTGTTCTCGCACCGCTCCTATCTGGACGGGGTGATCGTGCCGGTTGCCATGCAGGAGAACCGGTTACCGCCGGTGCACACCTTCGCGGGTATCAACCTGTCGTTCGGATTCATGGGCCCGATCTTCCGGCATTCCGGTGTCATCTTCCTGCGCCGCAAGCTCGACGATCCGCTGTACAAGTACGTGCTGCGCCAGTTCGTCGGGTACATCGTCGAGAAACGCTTCAATCTCAACTGGTCCATCGAGGGCACTCGGTCGCGCACCGGAAAGATGTTGCCGCCCAAGCTCGGTCTGTTGTCCTACGTCGCCGACGCCTATCTCGATGGTCGTAGCGAGGACATCCTGCTGCAGCCGGTGTCGATCAGCTTCGACCAGTTGCACGAGACACAGGAGTACGCGGCCTACGCGCGCGGCGGCGAGAAGACCCCCGAAGGGGTGAGCTGGCTCTACAACTTCGTCAAGGCTCAGGGCGAACGCAATTACGGCAAGATCTATGTCCGCTTCCCCGAGGCGGTGTCGATGCGTCAGTACCTCGGCGAGCCGGGCGGGCCGATCGGTTCGGACCCGAATGCCAAACGGTTGGCCATGCAGAAGATGGCCTTCGAGGTGGCCTGGCGTATCCAGCAGGTCACCCCGGTCAACGCCACCGGATTGGTGTCGGCACTGCTGCTGACCTCGCGCGGGGTGGCACTGACGCTGGGCCAGCTGCACCGGACGTTCCAGGATTCACTTGATTACCTGGAGCGCAAGGGAATTCCGATGACCAACAGCACCCTGCGGTTACGCACCGTGGACGGGGTGCGGGCCGCTGTCGACGCGTTGTCCGGGGGGCATCCGGTGACCCGGATCGACGGGGGGCGGGAGCCGGTATGGCGGATCGCGCCGGGGAACGAGCACGAGGCGGCGTTCTACCGCAACACCCTGATCGCGTCGTTTCTGGAAACCTCGATCATCGAACTGGCGCTGGCGCACGCGGCCCGTGCCGGGTCCGACCACTTGGACGTGTTCTGGGCGCAGACGGCGCGCCTGCGCGATCTGCTGAAGTTCGACTTCTACTTCGCCGACTCGGCGACCTTCCGGGACAACCTGACCAAGGAGATGTCGTGGACGCAGGACTGGGAGGAGCAGATCGTCTCGGGCCGCGAAGGTATCGAGGCGCTGCTGCGGGCCAAGCGACCGCTGCTCGGCTCGGCGATGTTGCGCCCGTTCGTCGAGGCCTACGAGATCGTCGCGGACGTGCTGCGCGACGCGCCCGCCGAGATCTCCGAGAAGGAATTGACCAAACTGGCCCTCGGCGTCGGCGCGCAGCAGGTGGCCCAGGGCAAGGTCCGCAGCAACGAGTCGGTATCGGCACTACTGTTCGCGACCGCGCGGCAGGTGGTGGCCGACCAGAAGCTGCTCGGTCGCGCCCCGGACCTGTCCCAACGGCGTAGCGCCTTCCTCGCCGAGCTGCGGGACATCCTCACCGATATGGACACCGTCGAGGCCGGATCCGTTGCCCAGTTCGTCGAGCGTGAGCGAGCAGCCCGACAGGCAGCGAACGCCTGAAGGCGACCCCATACGCTTGATCGATGACGACCACGGCGCCGCGGGTGCACACGGGCACCGTATGGCCCGTTCTGTTCGGCGTCGCGGTGCTGGCTGGCGCTGTGGCGGCCGGGCTGGGCGGGCTGTCGCTGGCCGACGCGCTGACCGCGACCGGCCTCCCGGATCCGGGACCGGTCACCACCTACGGGCTGCCCTTCGTCCGCGCGGCCGGGGAGATCGCTGCCGCCGTCGCCGTCGGCTCGTTCCTGCTGGCCGCGTTCCTGGTGCCGCCGCAGTCCAGTGGCGTGCTGGACGTGGCGGGATATCGCGCGCTGCGCACCGGCACCGTGGCCTCCGGGATCTGGACGGTGTCCGCCGTGCTGCTGGTGCCGCTGACGGTGTCCGATATCACCGGTCAGCCGCTGGCCAGCAGACTCAGCGTGGCCGATATCTGGTCGGTGGCCAGCCTGGTGGAGACCGCGGGGACCTGGCGATGGACGGCCCTGTTCGCCGCGATCGTCACCGTCGTGAGTATCCCGGTGCTGCGCTGGTCGTGGACCCCGTTGCTCTGTGCCGGGTCGGTCTTCACCCTGGTGCCGCTGGCGCTGTCGGGGCACTCGTCGGCCGGTGGTTCGCACGACCTGGCCACCAACAGCCTGTTCATCCACCTGGTGGCCGGGGTGGTGTGGGCCGGCGGGTTGCTGGCGCTGTGGGCGCTGGCGTTCCGCGGCGGGGCGCACACCGATCTGGCCGCACGGAGGTTCTCGGCGATCGCCCTGTGGTGCTTCGTGGCCATGGGATTCTCGGGCGTCATCAATGCGTTTGTCCGGGTGCGGCCGGCTGACCTGCTGCACAGCAGCTACGGCTGGCTGATCGTCGGCAAAGTGGTGGCCCTGCTCGTGCTCGGGGTGCTCGGATTCCTGCAACGCCGCCGCGCGGTCGGTGAGCTGGCCGCCGATCCGGAGAACCGGCGCCCGCTGATCCAGCTGGCGCTGGTCGAGTCGCTGGTGTTCGGTCTCACCTTCGGTATCGCCGTCGCGCTGGGCCGTACCCCGCCACCGCCGCCGCCGGTGTTCAACCCGTCGGTCACCGCTGTGCAGATCGGTTACGACCTGGCCGGGCCGCCGACGGTGGCCCGGATCCTGTTCGACTGGCGCTTCGACCTGATCTTCGGGACCGCCGCGATCCTGTTCGCCGCGGTGTACGTGGCGGGTGTCATCCGGCTGCGGCGGCGGGGCGATGCCTGGCCGGTGGGACGGACCGCCGCCTGGTTGTGTGGGTGTGCGGTGCTGCTGTTCGCGACGTCGTCGGGGCTGGGCCGCTACATGCCGGCCATGTTCAGCATGCACATGGGCGCCCACATGCTCCTGTCGATGCTCTCGCCGGTGTTGCTGGTGTTGGGGGCGCCGGTGACCTTGGCGCTGCGCGCGCTGCCGGCCGCCGGACGCGATGCCCCGCCGGGCATGCGCGAGTGGCTGTTGGCCGCGCTGCACAGCCGGGTGTCGCTGCTGCTGACCAACCCGTTCGTCGCCACGGCGCTGTTCGTCGGGGGTTTCTACGGGCTGTACTTCGGCGGGATCTTCGACGCCGTCGCCGGTATCCACGCCGCGCACGTCGCGATGAACCTGCACTTCCTGCTGTCGGGCTATCTGTTCTACTGGGTGGTCATCGGGGTCGACCCGACACCACGACCCATCCCGTCGCTGGCCAAGCTCGGCGTGGTGTTCGGGTCGCTGCCACTGCATGCGTTCTTCGGTGTGGTGTTGATGGGCACGCAGACGGTGATGGCCGAGGGGTTCTACAAGTCACTGCAGCTCTACTGGCATACCGATCTCCTGGGCGATCAACGTCTCGGCGGCGGTATTGCCTGGTCGGCGGGTGAGGTGCCGCTGGTGTTGGTGATGCTCGCGCTGCTGATCCAGTGGCGGCGCAGCGACAACCGCACCGCCACCCGGCTGGACCGCGCCGCCGACCGCGACGACGACGCCGATCTGGCCGCCTATAACGCGATGCTGTCCAAGCTGGCAGAACGCGAGCAGCACCAGGGTTAGATCGCCGGGCCGCGCGGCGGTGCCGCGCTCAGGACCCGTAGTTCACCGTGATGATGCCGTCCCGGTTCACCCCGGTCTTCGGGGCCGGGTCCTGTTGCACCACCTTGCCGCGCTTGTCGCTGCCGGCGTCGATATCGGGTCCCTTGTCCAGCCGTCCGGTGAAGCCGAAGCTCGCAAGGTACTGGACTAGGTCGACGTAGAAAAGCCCGCGCACGTCGGGCATCTCGAACTGATTGCCTCGTGACACTTTCAGGGTGATCGGCGCGTCCGCGTCCACCGATGCGCCCGCAGCCGGGTCGGTGCTCGCCACCTGACCCACCGGCAGCGTGCCGTCGGTATCCGCTTTGAGGATGGTGGTGAAACCCGCGGTGTTGAGGTTCTGGGTGGCCTGATCGACCGTCTGCCCGGTCACGTCGGGCACGGTCCGAGTCGCCGGCCCGGAACCGACGAGGATGACGATCTCGTTGCTGGTCGCCGAATCCTGCTGAGCGGCCGGTATGGTCCCGACCACCTTGTCCACCTCGGAGGCTTTGGACGCCTGCGTCATCCGCCGCACGCTGTCGAATCCGGCATCGTGCAGTTTCTGCACCGCCTCGTCATAGGTCAGGGTGGCGACGTCGGGGATGCGGCGCTGCTCCGGTCCGGTCGAGACGTTGACGGTGATATCGCTGCCCGACGAGACGGAGCCGCCGGCCGCCGGGTCGGTGCCGATCACCCGGCCCGCCTCGACCGACCCGTCCGGCTTGGTGTCCACGTGCGGGGTCAGGCCGCGGTCCTGTAACTGGGTGAGGGCATCCTGGCGGGTCAAACCGTGCACATCGGGCACCGAGACGCGGTTCATGGTGCCCACGACGAAGACGCCGGCGATCACCAGCAGGGTCACGGCCGCGACTGCACCGGCGATCAGCCAGCGCCGCGACCCACTGCGGCGTTCCTGGACGGGCATTTGCAGGGTGTGCGGCTGCGGGTCGATATCCACCGGGGACCGGTCGGTGTCGTCCGCCGGCAACGTCGCCGGCGCCTCCGGAGCGTTGCCGCGGCTGACCCGCATCAGGTCGCCGTGGAAGGCGGCCGCGCTCTGATACCGGTTCTCCGGCTTTTTGGCCAGCGCCTTGAGCACCACGGCGTCGAGTTCGGCCGAGATTCCCGGGTGCCGCTGGGACGGCGGGATCGGCCGCTCCCGGACGTGCTGATAGGCCACTGCCAGCGGGGTGTCACCGCTGAAGAGCGCCTGGCCGGTCAGCATTTCGTAGAGCACGCAGCCCAAGGAGTACACATCGGTGCGGGCGTCGACCTCGTGGCCGCGGGCCTGCTCGGGGGAGAAGTACTGCGCGGTGCCCACGACAGCCGAGGTCGCGGTCAGCCGGTCCCCGGTGGTGGCGTTCATGGCATGCGCGATGCCGAAGTCCATCACCTTCACCGCGCCGGTCGGGGTGATCATGATGTTGGCCGGCTTGATGTCGCGGTGCACGATGCCACGGCGGTGGCTGAACTCCAGTGCCGTGCACACCTCGCCGATGATCGAGATCGCGCGTTGCGGTGCCATCGCGCCGTGGCGCGCGATCAGTTTGCCGACGGTGAGCCCCTCGACGAATTCCATCACCAGGAACGGCAGCTTCCCGTTCGGCGTCTGCGCCTCACCGGTGTCCAGAATCGCCACGATCGAGGGGTGGTTGAGCGCCGCGGTGTGCTTGGCCTCCCGGCGGAACCGCTGGTAGAAGCTCGGGTCGCGGACCAGGTCGGCGCGCAGGATCTTGATCGCGACGTCGCGGTGCAGGCGGATGTCCCGGGCCCGGTGCACCTCCGACATGCCACCGAAGCCCAGGATCTCGCCCAGCTCGTAGCGGTCGGTGAACTGCTGCGGCACGGTCATCGCGTCATCCCGCTCACGGCAGTGCCCTTAGATCCCACATCATTGATCTTCTCTCAACACGCAAACGGCGGGTCCGACACCCCTTCTTAGCCGAGCCTTCTTAGCCGAGGGGACGGACCGGACCCGCCGCGCGAACTTGTCAGCCCTGGGCGGGCAGCGCCTCGGTATCGGCGTCGCTGGACCGCCGCTTGGGCACGTACGGCAGGAACTGGTAGTCCCCGCGCGGGTAGACCACCTGGGGCCACCAGAACCACCGGCCCAGCATCGTGGCGATGGACGGCATCAGCAGCGACCGCACGATGAAGGTGTCGATCAGCAGGCCGATGGCGATCGTCGACCCCATCTGGGCCAACACGATCAGCTTGCTCGCCATCATGCCGGCCATGGTGGCGGCGAACACCAGCCCGGCCGAGGTGACCACCCCGCCGGTGCCCGCCATGGACCGGATGATGCCGGTCTTGAGGCCCGCGTGGATCTCGTCCTTGAACCGGGAGACCAGCAGCAGGTTGTAGTCCGAGCCGACCGCCAACAGGATGATGACCGACATCAGCATCACCAGCCAGTGCACCGGCATCCCGAACAGGTCCTGCCACAGCAGCACCGAGATGCCGAAGGACGCGGCGATCGAACTGCCCGCGGTCAGGACGATGGTCAGTGCGGCCACCGCGCTGCGCGTCAGGATGAGCATGATCATGAAGATCAGCGTCAGCGCCGACACCACCGCGATCATCAGGTCGTAGCGGGCGCCGTCGGACATGTCCTTGTAGGTCGCCGCGACACCACCGAGGTAGATCTTGGCGTCCGACAGCGAGGACATCTTCAGCGCTTCCTGCGCCGCCTTGCGCTCCGAATCGACCCGGGCGATGCCGTCCACGGTCGCCGGGTCGGTCTGATGGGTGATGAACATGCGGGCGGACTTACCGTCCGGCGACAGGAACATCTTCAACCCGCGCTCGAAGTCGGGGTTCTGGAAGGCCTCCGGCGGCAGGTAGAACAGGTCGTCGTTCTTGGCGGTGTCGAACGCGGCGCCCATCGACAAGGCGGTGTCGTTCATCGCCTGCATCTGATCGATCAGCGCCTTCTGCGAGTTGTACGACGCCAGTGACAGATCTCTGCTGGTCTCCATCGACGCGATCGTCTGCGGCAGCAGCGCGGTCAGCTTCGGCGCCAACTCCGCCAGTTGGTCGGTGTTGACCTGCACGTCGCCGGTCTTGTCGGTCACCTCATCGACCGAATCGAGGGCATCGAAGACCGAGCGGGTGGCGGCACACATCGGGATGTCGAAGCAGTGCGGCTCCCAGTAGAAATAGTTGCGCAGGGGCCGGAACTGATCATCGAAGTTCGCGATGTTGTCCCGCAGCTTCTCGGTGATCGCGAGCAACTCCCGCGACTTCGCATCCGAATCGAGGGTGAGCTTGGTCTGTTGCAGGGAGAGCTGGTACTGCTCCTTCAGGATGGCGATCGAGGTGTTGGTCGCATCGATCATCTTGAGCTGGTCGTCCAGCTGTTTGCGCTGGAACGGCAGATTCATGTTGCTGGTCTGACCCGAGATGCTGGTCTGGAACGGAATCGAGCTGTGCTGGATGGGGATTCCCAGCGGCCGGGTGATGTTCTGCACCATCGCGATACCCTCGGCGTGCATCACATTGCTCGAAACCTTGTTCAGCACAAGCATATCGGCGGGATTGCGCATGTCATGGTCGGATTCGACCATGAGGATGTCGGGGTTCATCCGGGCCTGGCTGAAATGCCGGTCGGCGGCGGCGAAGCCGACATTGACCGGGGCGTCCTTGGGTAGGTAATACCGGTCGTTGTAGGCCGGCTTGTAGCCGGGGATGGCCACGATGCCGATCAGCACGACGAACAAGCTGGCCACGAAAATCGGTGCGGGCCAGCGCACGACCGCGGTGCCGACCTTCCGCCAGAACTTGCTCTGCGGGGGCCGCTTGGACTCGTAGAGCCCGACGCGGCTGCCGAGGTAGAGCACCGCGGGCCCGAGCGTCACCGCGATCAGGACCACCACGATCATGCCGATCGCGACCGGTGCGCCCATCGTGGCGAAGTAGGGCAGCCGGCAGAAGCTCAGGCAGTAGGTCGCGCCCGCGATCGTCAGTCCGGAACCGACGATCACCGGTGCGACGGACTTGAAGGTGGCGTAGTAGGAGTCGTCCTTGTCCAGGCCCAGACCGCGATCCTCCCGATAGCGGCCGAAGACGAAGATGCCGTAGTCGGTGGCCGCGGCGATCGCCAGCATGGTCAGGATGTTGCCGGCGAAGGTGGTCAGCCCGAACACATTGTGGGTGGCCAGTACCGACACCACGCCGCGCGCGGTGAGCAGACCGAGGAAGGTCAGGAACAACTGGATCAGCGTGGTCCTGATCGAGCGGTAGACCACCAACAGCATGCCCGCGATCGCGACCAGGGTGATCAACGTGATCTCGGCCAGGCTCGCGTTGCCGATGACGTGCATGTCATCGGTCAGCGCGGCGGGACCCGCGACATAGGCCTGCACCCCGGGCGGGGCCTGGGTGTCCTCGATGGCCTTGCGGACCGCATCGACGCCCTCGTTGGCCAGCGTCATGCCCTGCTCGCCGGCCAGGTTGATCATCACGTAGGAGGCCTTGCCGTCGGCGCTCTGCGCTCCGGCGGCGGTCAGCGTGTCACCCCAGAAGTCCTGGATGTGCTGGATGTGCTCGGGGTCCTGCTGCAGCTTGTGGATGATCTCGTCGTAGTACTTGTGCGCGTCCGGCCCGAGTGGCTGCTGGCCCTCGACGACGACCATGACCGTGCTGTTGGAGTTGAATTCCTTGAAATTGGACCCCATCAACTTCATCGCCTGCATCGAGGGGGCGTCCTCGGGCGCCATCGGTGCGGCGTGCAGCTCGCCGACCACCTCGAGCTGGGGTGCGATGACGTTCACCAGGACGGCGATCGCGATCCAGAACAGGATGATCGGCCACGCGAGGATGCGGATCAGGTGCGGGACGACGGGCCGCTTCGGCGTGCCGGTGGGTGCGGCGGCGGTGGCAGTGGTCATGCGGATTTCACCAGGCAGTAGGTCTGGGCGTTGACGCCATCGGCTGATTGCTCCTCACGGACGGTGCCGTTGACGGTGACGCGGCAACCGATGTGGTCGCTGCTGCGCTCACTGTCGCTGCGGGCCATCAGGTTCGCGCTGACGGTCGGCAACGTGGTGGACAGGGTGACCGACCAGGGCAGCGGAGCGCTGACCGAGTGCACGTTGGCGTCCGGGTCGAAATAGCTGATCTCGGCGGAGGTACCTGGGGGCCCGTAGACCTCGTACAGCACGACCTTCGGGTTGAACTGGACGATCTCGATACCGGCTCCGGCGTTGGCGTTCAGGTCCTCTGATCCGAACATCTTGTGCAGTCGCGAGACCACCAGTCCAGAGATGGCCAACACCACGATGAGGACCACCGGAATCCAGATCTTCTTCAGCCAGTTGCCGACTGGAACTGATTTCACCCCAACACCTTTCACCCCGTCAATTGATTGCCGCGCCGCTGCCGCGAAGTCCCGTGTCAGTGGCGCGCAGCGTCGTTCGCTTCCGATGGCGCATCGGCGGCTGCCACCAGTCTGGCCAGGATCGGAACGGCGACGTTGGCAGCCAGCAACAGTGCGCTGCACTCCTCGGCCGACAGCGTCTCCAGAAACCCGGCCAGACGCTCCCGGCGCAGCCGCCTGCGATCGTCGAGCATTGCCCGGCCCTGATCGGTGATCCCGATCAGGCAGGCTCTGCCGTCCTCGGGGTCGGGAACCCGGGTGACGAGTTCGGCGCGTTCCAGTCGTTGCATCAGCTGTGTCATCGACGGCTGGCTGACGCCCTCTTTGGCCGCGAGGCTGGTCAGCCGTAGCGGTCCCTCCCGGGAAAGCCGGTTGATCGCGAACGCGGCCGACACGCTGAGGTCGACGCGGTCGGAGAGGAATCGGGCCGTCAGGTCGGTGGCCAGATCGACCAGCTCGCCCACGCTTTCGCGCGCAAGATCGCCGGGCGGCTGTTGCTTCACCACGTATCTATATCACGAAGCTTATCTAACTGATAGCCAAAACTTCGCCCCTACCTGTGAGTTTCCTGGATGTCGAAGCGTTGTGGAGACAATTCAATGCGGTGCATGATGCAATCCGCCGCCGCGGTTCAGCGCACGAGTCGCTCGGCGATGCCCGCGTACAGCTCGCCGAGCTTGTTCGCGTCGGAGTGCTTCCTGGAGGGGAACCATCGGCAGACGTCGACGCACAGCGAGGAGATCGCCATGACGATCTCCTCGACGCTGTCGACATCGAATTCGCCGGCGCGGATGCCGCCGGCGATGATGTCGGTCAAGACTGCGGTCGCCGCGTGCCGCAGGGGTGCGATCTTGCGGTAGTGGGCCGCGGTGAGTCCGTGCAATTCGTACTGCACCACGCGGGCCTGCTTGTGGTTCTCCGCGTGCCAGCGCGCGAACGCGGCGACGACCGCCCGGAGCCGCTCGGTGAAGTTCGGCGTCGACGGATCTGCGTGCTTGAGGGCGGCCAGCAGGCTGCTGTGGCCCTCCAGGGCGATGGCGAAGAGCAGCTCTTCTTTCGACCGGTAGTGGGGGTACATGGCCGTCGCGCTCATGTTGAGGCGTTTGGCGATCTGCCGGGTGGAGCTACCGCCGTATCCCGACTCTGCGAACGCCTCGATCGCGGCCCGTCGCATGCGTTCTGCCGCAGCTGAATCCGCAGGTCGGTCGATGGCCATGACGGTGGGTGATCTTACACACAATTGACACCGCAGGCGATGACGACGCAATATTAGCGAGCGCTCATTTAATGAGCGATCGCTAATTTATGGTCGATCCGAAAGGCTGCCCATGGCCGACTTCCTCTCGCGCCGCGACGTCGACTTCCTGCTGCACGAATGGCTGGATGTCACCGCGCTGACCAAGCGTGACCATTTCGCCGAACACTCCAGGGACACCTTCGACGCCGTGCTGGATCTGTCGGCCGATATCGCGTCGAAATGCTTTGCCCCGCATAACAAGAAGGGCGACCAGACGCAGCCCGTCGTGGGGGCCGACGGCACGGTCGTGCTGATCGACGAGATCAAGACCGCCCTGGACGCCTTCAGCGCCGCGGGATTGATGGCGGGCCCGTTCGAGGAGGCGATCGGCGGGATGCAATTGCCGACGGTCGTCTCCCAGGCGGCGCTGGCATTCCAGCGGGCGGCCAATCCCAGTACGACGGCCTACGCCTTCTTGACCATGGGTAATGCCAATCTGCTGGCCGAGTACGGCTCCCCGGAGCAGATCGACACCTGGGTACGTCCGATGCTGGAAGGCCGCTTCTTCGGCACGATGTGTCTATCCGAACCCGAGGCCGGGTCCTCGTTGGCGGACATCACCACCAAAGCGCTCCCCATGGCCGACGGCACCTACCGGGTGACGGGCACCAAGATGTGGATCACCGGCGGCGACCACGAGCTGACCGAGAACATCGTCCATCTGGTGCTGGCCAAAGCGCCCGGGGGAGGTCCGGGCGTGAAAGGCATCTCCTTGTTCATCGTCCCGAAATTCCTGACGGACGGTACGCGCAACGATGTGGCGCTGGTGAGCCTGAACCACAAGATGGGCAACCACGCCACCACGAACGCGCTGCTCAACTTCGGCGACGGTTCCCACCCGGTCGGTGACGGCGAGGGTGCCGTCGGCTATCTGGTCGGCGAAGAGCACCGGGGTCTGGCGTACATGTTCCACATGATGAACGAGGCCCGGATGGCGGTGGGCCTGCAGGCGACCGCCACCGGCTACGCCGGCTATCTGGCGTCGCTGGAGTACGCCAAGCAGCGCACCCAGGGTCGGCCGGTCGGCAACAAGGATGCGACGGTGCGACCCGTGGCGCTCATCGAACACGCAGACGTCAAGCGAATGTTGCTGGCGCAGAAGTCCTATGTCGAGGGCGGATTGGCGCTGGGCCTGTACTGCTCGAACCTGGTGGACGAGGCGCGCACCGGAGCCGACGGAGACCGCGAGCGGGCGAACCTGCTGCTCGAAGTCCTGACACCCATCGCCAAGAGCTGGCCTTCCCAGTGGTGCCTGGAGGCCAACAGCCTGGCGATCCAGATACATGGCGGATACGGCTACACCACCGAATTCGATGTCGAGCAGTACTACCGGGACAACCGCCTGAACGCCATTCACGAAGGTACCCACGGCATCCACGGGCTGGACCTGCTCGGCCGCAAGGTCGTCATGCAGGACGGGGCCGGTCTGGCGCTGTTGGTCGAACGGATCAACGAGACCATCGCCAAGGCCGAGGGCACCGATGACGCCGCCGCGCAGGCAGCTGACCTACGGCGTGCCGTGCAGCGTCTCCAGGAGGTCACCGCGATCCTCTGGTCGGCGGACGACCTTGCCACCACCCTGGCGAACTCGACGGTGTACCTGGAGGCCACCGGCCATGTCGTGATGGCCTGGCTGTGGTTGGAACTACTCCTCGCCGCCAGCGACAACCAGGGCAGCTTCTATGACGGGAAACGTGCTGCGGCGCAGTATTTCTTCACCTACGAACTACCCAAGGTGGGTCCGCAATTCGATCTGCTGGCTGCGCTGGACCGCGTCACCGTCGACGCTCGGCCCGACTGGTTCTGAGCCGCGCTGTCAGACCGCTCCGGCCGCGATGGCCGCTGGCCAACTGCCGTACTCGCTGATATCCGGCCCGGTCGCGGCCGAGGCGTCCGCGGCGAAGGCGGTACGCCAGCTGCCGTCGTCGAATTCGACCTTGCCCAACTGCATGGGTGCCGGCAGCGCGGCCAGGAAACGGCCGAGTGCGGCGGGGGAGAGCAGCCACCGATGGCCCAGCAGGGCCGCACCATCGCTGCCCTCGGGAACCCGGGTGATGGCCGGTTTGGGCGGGGTGGTCGGCAGCACCGTCATCCGGTACCGCGGCGCGGTCGTCAGCTCGCCGGCCCAGCGGGCGCCCAGATCGGTCAGCTGCCACACCAGCGGCCCGCCGCGCAGATGCGCGCCGAACACCACCAGCTCGGTGTGGTCGGCCACCGCCAGTGGCCACACCTGTTGCGGCGCTTCCACATCCGCCGCGAGGGCAGCGATATCCAGGGCGACGGCATCGTCGAAGGCGCGCGCCAGCACGGTCACACCGAACTGTGCGTCGCCGGCGGTGCCCGTGGGCACGGCGACACCGCACAGATCGAACAGATTGCAGAAGTTGGTGTAGGTGCCCATGGTCGAATTCACCCCGACCGGATCGGCGGCCACCTCGTCCAGGGTCGGGTGCAGCGGCGCGGTGGGCACCAGCAACGCGTCTGCTCCCTGCAGGGAGGTCATCGCCACGGCGCGTAACCGGGCCACCTCGCGGCGGTCGGCGATCAGCCGGTGCGCCGGGATGTCACGCGCTCCGGTGACGATGCGCGCCACCGTCGGATCCAGCTCGGCGTCGGGGTGGCCGTCGATGAATTCGCCTACCGCGGCGTATCTTTCGGAGACCAGTGCGCCGTCGTAGAGCAGCCGGGCGGCGGCCAGGAACGGTTCGATGTCGACGGTGACGATCTGCGCGCCTGCCTTCTCCAAGGTCTGCACCGCGGCGGCGAAGGCGGCTTGCCAGGTCTCGTCGAGAGCGGGCAGCGTCGAGGGCACGGCGACGACGGGATTCGGTGGCGCCGCCACGCGAATGTCGGCCGGCCAGGCGCGGTCTCCGGCGGCGGCCATCGCCGCCATCGCCGTGTTGGCCTGGTTCAGATCGCGGGCGAAGATCGTCACGCAGTCATAGGACTCGCACGCGGGCACGACGCCCTCGGTGCTGATCACGCCCAGCGTCGGCTTGATGCCGACGATGCCCTGCAACCCGGCCGGGACCCGGCCCGACCCGGCGGTGTCGGTGCCGATCGCGATATCGGCCTGCCCGGAGGCGACCGCCGCCGCCGAACCCGAACTGGAGCCGCCGCTGATGTAGGCGGGCCGACGAGTGTCGGATACCGCGCCGTACGGGGAGCGCGTGCCGACCAGGCCGGTGGCGAACTGATCGAGGTTGGTCTTGCCGACGACCACCGCACCGGCCGCGCGCAGGGCGGCCACCGCCGGTGCGTCGGACTCGGGCCGATACGCGAACTGCGGGCAGGCCGCGGTGGTGGGCAGTCCCGCGGCGTCGACGTTGTCCTTCACGGCCAGCCGCACCCCGGCGAGCGCACCGCCGGCCGCGCGGCTGGCGGCCAGGTCGGCGTCGATATCGGCATCCGGGCGTCGGCTGATCCACACAGTCATGCGCCAAACCCTAGGGCCCGGTTATCCACAGTGCCGGATTGATCCACAGGTGACGGTCCCGATCGCGGCGTCGGGTGACGGTCTGTCGGTACCCGGCGGGTCAATGGGTGCACAGGCCGGCGGCGAGGACATCACTGCCGGTGCGGAATGAAATGACAGAAAGGCAATGCCATGTTCGAGACACCGTTTTCCGTGGTCGGCACCGTCATCACCGATCCCGTGCCGCGTCGCGTCGGAGACCAGGACTTCACCCGGTTCCGGGTGGCCAGCAACTCGCGCCGACGTACCGCGGAGGGCTCCTGGGAACCGGGTAACTCGCTCTACCTCACCGTGAACTGCTGGGGCCGGGTTGCCGAGGGGGTGACCGGCGCGCTGTTCAAAGGGGACCCGGTGGTGGTCGTCGGGCACATCTACACCAACGAATACGACGACAAGGAGGGAAATCGCCGATCCTCCATCGAGGTGCGCGCCACCTCGGTCGGACCGGACCTGTCCCGGTGCCGGATCAAGATCGACCCGACCAGGCGGGCCCCGGAACCGGCGGCGGCCTCCGAGTCCGGCGCCGCTGAGGGGCCGGAGGAGGCCGATGAGCACACCCGCAACTCGGGGGAGCTGCCGATCTCCGCGTAGCGCGGTATTCGTCCTTGCCTAGGATGGTGTCGCGAGACTTTGGCGAACGAAAGGCAAGACGACGGCAATGGCCGAATTCATCTACACAATGCGGAAGGTCCGCAAGGCGCACGGCGACAAGGTCATCCTTGACGACGTCACCCTGAACTTCCTTCCCGGTGCGAAGATCGGCGTCGTCGGCCCCAACGGGGCTGGTAAGTCGAGTGTCCTGAAGATCATGGCCGGTATCGACCAGCCCAACAACGGCGACGCCTTCCTGGCTCCCGGCGCGTCTGTCGGCATCCTCATGCAGGAGCCGCAGCTCGACGAGACCAAGACCGTTCGGGAGAACGTCGAGGCGGGCGTCGCCGTCAAGGCCAAGCTCAACCGGTACAACGAGGTCGCCGAACTGATGGCCACCGACTACACCGATGAGCTCATGGACGAGATGGGCCAGCTGCAGGAGGAGCTGGACGCCGCCGACGCCTGGGATATCGACTCCCAGCTCGAGCAGGCCATGGACGCGCTGCGTTGCCCCCCGCCGGACGAGCCGGTCACCCACCTGTCCGGTGGCGAGAAGCGCCGCGTCGCCCTGTGCAAGCTGCTGCTGTCCAAGCCGGACCTGCTGCTGCTCGACGAGCCCACCAACCACCTCGACGCCGAGAGCGTGCTGTGGCTGGAACAGCACCTCGCCGACTACAAGGGCGCGATCCTGGCCGTCACCCACGACCGGTACTTCCTGGACAACGTCGCCGAGTGGATCCTCGAGCTCGACCGCGGCCGCGCCTACCCGTACGAGGGCAACTACTCCACCTACCTGGAGAAGAAGGCCGAGCGCCTGGAGGTCCAGGGCAAGAAGGACCAGAAGCTGCAGCGGCGCCTGAAGGAAGAGCTCGCCTGGGTGCGCTCGGGTGCCAAGGCGCGTCAAGCCAAGAGCAAGGCCCGGCTGGGACGCTACGAAGAGATGGCAGCCGAGGCGGAGAAGACCCGCAAGCTCGACTTCGAGGAGATCCAGATCCCGGCACCGCCGCGGCTGGGCAACCTCGTGGTCGAGGTCAGCCATCTGGACAAGGGTTTCGACGGCCGCGTCCTCATCAAGGACCTGTCCTTCACCTTGCCGCGTAACGGCATCGTCGGCGTGATCGGCCCCAACGGCGTCGGCAAGACGACCCTGTTCAAGACCATCGTCGGCCTCGAGCAGCCCGACAGCGGTGAGGTCAAGGTCGGCGAGACGGTCAAGCTCAGTTACGTCGACCAGAACCGCGGGGGCATCGACCCGAAGAAGAACGTGTGGGAAGTGGTCTCCGACGGCCTGGACTACATCGAGGTCGGCCAGAACGAGATCCCGTCGCGGGCCTATGTGTCCGCATTCGGGTTCAAGGGCCCCGATCAGCAGAAGCCCGCGGGGGTGCTCTCCGGTGGTGAGCGCAACCGTCTGAACCTGGCGCTGACCCTCAAAGAGGGCGGCAACCTGATCCTGCTCGACGAGCCGACCAACGACCTCGACGTGGAGACGCTGAGCTCGCTGGAGAACGCCCTGGAGCAGTTCCCGGGATGCGCGGTGGTGATCTCCCACGATCGCTGGTTCCTGGACCGCACCTGCACGCACATCCTGGCGTGGGAGGGCGACGACGACAACGAGGCGAAGTGGTTCTGGTTCGAGGGCAACTTCGGTGCCTACGAGGAGAACAAGATCGCGCGTCTCGGCGCCGACGCGGCCCGGCCGCACCGGGTCACCCACCGCAGGCTCACCCGCGACTGATCCGGCGGGGCAGGGACACGGCGCCAGGCGGGGCGACTAGTCTCGCTCGTGCGTGCAGCCGACGACGGCGGCGCGCAGGTGTAAGTGAGGAGCCTTCACCATGACGGTGAATCCAGCAGCCCCCCAGAAGTTGCGCCTGAGCGAGGACGCCGTGGGGCGGCTCGCGACGGCGTACCTGGCAACCCACCACGGACCGCACGGCGACGCCCCCTCCACCGACGTCGCCGTCACCGTGCCGGTGGACCGGGCCGTCACCGCCCAGGTCATGTCCCCGGAACTCCTGGCCGCCCATACCCGGCTGGGTGAGGTCCGGGCGCCCGGACAGACCCTGGTCGCGGTGTACCCGGCGGATGCCTCCGGAGCGAGCGAAGCGACGGGGGAAAGCACGGGCGGCTTCGGGCCGGCGCTGCAGGTGGTCACCGATCACAGCCCGATGCTGATGGATTCGGTCACCGTCATGCTGCACCGGCTGGGCGTGAACTACGTGTCGATCATGAACCCGATCCTGCGGGTGCAGCGCGGGCCGGGCGGGGAACTGCTCGATATCGCCCCGGCGGAGGGACCCGACGCCCCGGCCCGCGGGATCGACGAGACGTGGATCCACGTGCGGCTCGCCCCGACGGCCGACCCGGCCGCGGTCGACGAGGCCGCCACCCTGCTGCCCCATGTGCTCGCCGACGCCCGGCAGGTCGCCACCGACTCGTCGGCGCTCAACGCCACGCTGGTCGGGCTGGCGAATGCGCTGGACGCCGACCACGCCGGCCATTTCGCCGGGCCCGACCGCCGCGACGTCGCGTCGCTGCTGCGCTGGCTGGCCGACGGGCATTTCGTGCTGCTGGGCTATCAGCGCTGCGCGGTGGCCGGCGGCACGGCCACGCTGGACCCGGCCAGCCGGCTGGGTGTGCTGCGGTCGCGCACCGATGTCTTCCCGGAACTGACCACCCCCGGCGATCTGCTGGTACTGGCCCAGGCGACCATGCCCAGCTTCCTGCGATACGGCGCCTACCCGTACATGGTGGTGATCCGGGAGAACCCGGGTGGACCGGCATCCACTCAGGGCGTCGAGCACCGCTTCGTCGGGGTGTTCACGGTGGCGGCGATGAACGCCAACGTGCTGGAGATCCCGCTGATCGCCCGTCGCGTCGACGAGGTGCTGGCGCGGACCCACGGCGATCCCAGCCACCCCAGCCAACTGATGCTCGACATCATCCAGACCATCCCGCGCTCCGAGTTGTTCGCGCTGAGCAGTGGGCAGCTGTTGGACACCGCACGCGCGGTGGTCGACCTCGGCTCGCTGCGACGGGCCCTGCTGTTCCTGCGTGCCGATCAGCTCGGCCACTTCGTCTCGGCGCTGGTGTACCTGCCCCGCGACCGCTACACCACCGCGGTGCGGCTGGCCATCCAGGACATCCTGGTTCGCGAACTCGGCGGCGTCAGCATCGAGTACGCCGCCCGGGTCAGTGAATCACCCTGGGCTGTCGTGCATTTCACCATCAAGATGCCCGAAGGAGTGCGCCGCGCGGATATCGACACCTCGCCGGAGAACGGGAACCGGATCCAGCAGCTGCTCACCGAGGCCTCCCGCACCTGGGCCGACCGGCTGATCGGGTCGGTCAAGTCCGGCGCCATCGGCCAAACCCTGGCCGAGCATTACGCAGCGGCGTTCCCCGAGGTCTACAAGCAGGCGTTCACCCCGGCCGAAGCCATCGGTGATATCGCGATCATCGAAGAGCTGCAGGACAACACGGTCAAGTTGGTGTTCGCCGAGGGCACCGGCGACGACCGGGTGGCCAAGCTCACCTGGTATCTGGGCGGCCGCTCGGCCTCGCTGTCGGAGCTGCTGCCCATGCTGCAATGCATGGGTGTGGTGGTGCTGGAGGAGCGGCCGTTCACGGTGATCCGCGCCGACGGCCTGCCGGTGTGGATCTACCAGTTCAAAGTGTCTCCGCACCAGTCCATTCCGGCAGACGGGGATCCCGATACCACGGCCACCCTGTTCGCCGAGGCGGTCACCGCGATCTGGCAGGGCCGGGCCGAGATCGACCGGTTCAACGAACTGGTGCTGCGTGCGGGGCTGACCTGGCAGCAGGTCACCATCCTGCGTGGTTACGCGAAATACCTGCGCCAGGCCGGATTCCCGTACAGCCAGTCCCATATCGAGACGGTGCTCAACGACAACGCGGGCACGGCGCGGTCCCTGGTGGATCTGTTCGAGGCGCTCTTCGACCCGACCGCGACCGAACCGCCGCGCGACGCCCAAGCCGCCGCCGCAGCGGTCGCCGCCGATATCGATGCCCTGGTGAGCCTGGATACCGACCGGGTGCTGCGGGCCTTCGCCGGCCTGGTGCAGGCCACCCTGCGCACCAACTACTTCGTCACCAGCCCGGATTCCGCGCGCGCCCAGAACGTGGTGTCGTTCAAGCTCAACCCCGGTCTGATCAGCGAGCTGCCGTTGCCCCGGCCGCGATTCGAGATCTTCGTCTACTCGCCACGAGTGGAAGGCGTGCACCTGCGCTTCGGTTTCGTGGCCCGCGGTGGCCTGCGATGGTCGGATCGCCGCGAGGACTTCCGCACCGAGATCCTGGGCCTGGTCAAGGCGCAGGCGGTGAAGAACGCCGTCATCGTGCCCGTCGGCGCCAAGGGTGGGTTCGTCGTCAAGCAACCTCCGCTGCCCACCGGCGACGCCGCGACCGACCGCGACGCCCAGCGCGCCGAGGGGGTGGCCTGCTACCGGCTGTTCATCTCGGGGCTGCTCGATCTCACCGACAATGTCGAGAAGGGCAGCGGAGACGTGATCACCCCGCCGGGGGTGGTGCGCCGCGACGGTGATGACGCCTACCTGGTGGTCGCGGCCGACAAAGGCACCGCCACGTTCTCCGATATCGCCAACGATGTCGCGCAGTCGTACGGCTTCTGGCTCGGCGACGCGTTCGCCTCCGGTGGCTCGGTGGGTTATGACCACAAGGCGATGGGCATCACCGCCAAGGGCGCCTGGGAATCGGTGAAGCGGCACTTCCGCGAAATGGGCGTCGACACCCAGACCCAGGATTTCACGGTGGTCGGTGTCGGCGATATGAGCGGTGACGTGTTCGGCAACGGGATGTTGCTGTCCAAGCACATTCGGCTGGTGGCGGCGTTCGACCACCGGCACATCTTCCTGGACCCCGACCCGGACGCGGCCACCTCGTGGGTGGAACGGGAGCGGATGTTCGCACTGCCACGGTCCAGCTGGGACGACTACGACCGATCGCTGATCAGCGAGGGCGGCGGTATCTACAGCCGGGAACAGAAGTCCATCCCGATCAGCCCCCAGGTGCGTACCGCGCTCGGCCTGGCCGACGATGTCACCGAGATGACCCCGCCGGCCCTGATGAAGGCGGTCCTGCTGGCACCCGTCGACCTGTTCTGGAACGGCGGTATCGGTACCTACATCAAGGCCGAGACCGAATCCGACGCAGCGGTCGGCGATCGTGCCAACGACCCCGTCCGCGTGAACGGAAATCAGTTGCGGGTCAAGGTGATCGGTGAGGGTGGCAACCTGGGCGTGACCCAGCGCGGCCGGATCGAGTTCGCCCTCGCGGGTGGGCATGTCAACACCGACGCCATGGACAACTCGGCCGGGGTCGACTGCTCCGACCACGAGGTGAACATCAAGATCCTGGTCGACTCGTTGGTCACCACGGGCAAGGTGAGCGCCGGCGAGCGCACCGAGTTGTTGATGTCGATGACCGACGAGGTCGGCGAGCTGGTGCTGGCCGACAACAAGGATCAGAACGACCTGATGGGCACCAGCCGGGCCAATGCGCCCAGCCTGCTGTCGGTGCATGCCCGCCAGATCAAGGAGCTGGTCGACGAGCACGACCTCAACCGGGAGCTGGAGGCGCTGCCGTCGGAGAAGGAGATCCACCGTCGCGCGGACCTCGGATTGGGTTTGACCTCACCGGAATTGGCCACCTTGATGGCGCACGTGAAGCTGGCGCTCAAAGACCAGCTGCTGGCCAGCGACGTCCCCGACCAGGAAGTGTTCGCCGCCCGGCTGCCGTCGTACTTCCCGTCCGAACTGCGGGACCGGTTCGGCAGTGACATCCGCAATCATCAGCTGCGCCGCGAGATCGTCACCACCATGCTGGTCAACGACCTCGTCGACACCAGCGGCATCACCTACCCCTACCGGATCAGCGAGGACGTCGGGGTCGGCGCGGTCGACGCGGTGCGCAGCTACGTCGCCACCGATGCGATCTTCAAGGTCGGCGAGGTGTGGCACGCGATCCGCGAGGCCGGGCAGGCCGGGGTGCCGGTCGCGGCGACCGACCGGATGACGCTGGACCTGCGCCGGCTCATCGATCGGGCCGGCCGCTGGCTGCTCAACAACCGGCCGCAGCCGCTGGCCGTGGGCGCCGAGATCAACCGGTTCGCCGAGAAGGTGGCCGCCCTCACCCCGCGGATGTCGGAATGGCTGCGCGGTGACGACAAGGCGATCGTGGAGAAGGACGCCGGCGAATTCATGGCGCAGGGGGTGTCGGAGGAGCTGGCCTATATGGTGGCCACCGGTCTGTACCAGTACAGCCTGCTCGACATCATCGACATCAGCGACATCCTGGAACGTGATGCCGCCGAGGTGGCCGACACCTATTTCGCGCTGATGGATCACCTGGGCGCGGACGGGCTGCTGACCGCGATCTCCCGGCTGGCCCGCGATGATCGCTGGCATTCGTTGGCGCGCTTGGCTATTCGCGACGATATCTACGGATCGTTGCGCTCCCTCTGTTTCGACGTGATGGCCGTCGGCGAACCGGACGAGAACGGTGAGCAGAAGATCGAGGAATGGGAGATCACCAACACCTCCCGGATGGCCCGGGCCCGCCGCACCCTCGACGAGATCTACGCAGAAGGCGAACGGGACCTGGCCACGCTGTCGGTGGCGGCCCGTCAGATTCGCAGCATGACACGAACGAGTGGAACGGGAACAAGTGCCTAACGGGTTCGTCACGCCGGTGCCGGTGCGCTGGTCGGATATCGACATGTACCAGCACGTCAACCACGCGACCATGGTGACGATCCTGGAGGAGGCCCGGGTTCCGTTCCTGCACGAGCCGTTCGCCGGCGACATCGATACCACCGGCTTGCTGATAGCCGAGGTCAAGGTGTCCTACAAAGGTCAAGTGCGCCTGACAGATTCGCCGCTGCAGGTGACCATCTGGGTGAACCGCCTGCGCGCGGTGGACTTCACCCTCGGCTACGAGGTGCGCTCGGTGCACGCCGATCCCGATTCCAAGCCGGCCGTCATCGGGGAAACGCAGTTGGCGGCCTTCAACATCGAAGAGCAGAAGTTGGTGCGCCTGGCGCCGCACCATCGCGAGTACCTCGAGCGCTACCTCCGGCCATCGGCGTGACCGCTGCCGAGCGGGGCATCTGGCTCGACGATGTGGCCAGTCGCGATGACCTGAGCACGTTCGCCGAACGCACGCTGCGCCTCGACGACGCTGCCGTGGTCCGACTGCGGCAACGGCCCGACGGCAACATCGTCGCCTGGGTCGGTACCGGTTTCGATGTGCTGGCCAGCCGGGTGGTCGGCGGAACGGTGCGCCCCACAGATCTCTGCGTGGGCGCCGACGGTCTGGTCGGCGCGCTGTCCGCGATGGCGGCGTCCGGGTTCGTCGAGCCCGGCTTCGCGATGGATTCGGCCTGGCGCGGTGTGCTGCCCCCGGAAAGTGGGTTCGTTCACCTCGACGACGTGCCCGCACGGGCGGTACTCGACCTGGCCGAACGAGGCGCGGCCCTGGCCAAGGAACACAGCAGCGCGCACGGCCCGCCGGCTTCCCTGCTGGATCAGGAGGTGCTGGCGGTGAGCTCCGGCAGCACCGAGGTGGGCATCCCGATGCGCTGCGTGTTCGCCCTGACCGCCATGGGTTTCCTGCCGCCGAGCGGTAGCGAGGTCGGTGCCGAGGAGATCGTGCGGGTGCGGGTGCACCCGGCGTGGCTGCGGGTCGACGCCCGATTCGGCACCGTGTACCGGCGTATCGGCGACCCCGCCATGGTCTTGCGCTAAACCAGCCAGGCCGCGGAATCGGGCGGTAACAGTCCGTCGGTCAACGGACCGCTGGTCAGCA
The DNA here is from genome assembly GCF_011758805.1 of Mycolicibacterium fluoranthenivorans. Taxonomy (NCBI): domain Bacteria; kingdom Bacillati; phylum Actinomycetota; class Actinomycetes; order Mycobacteriales; family Mycobacteriaceae; genus Mycobacterium; species Mycolicibacterium fluoranthenivorans. The sequence goes on from NZ_JAANOW010000002.1 coordinate 330,522, forward strand.
ACACCGCACCGGGCGGCAGTGCCATCGCCGTATCGCCGGTGTTGAGCACACAGACCAGCCCACCCTCGCGCCGGAACACCCCGTCACCGAGCCACGCCACACCGCCGGCGAATTCGGGACGCGCGGAACGTAATTGGATGGCCTGCCGGAACAGGGTCAGGGTCGACCCGGGGTCGGCGAGCTGGTGCTGCACCGTCGAGTCCGCCCAGTCGGCGGGCAACGGCAGCCAGGTGTGCGGGTTAGTGGAGAAGCCGAACGGGGGCGTGTGCCCGGACCAGGGCAGCGGTACCCGGCAGCCGTCGCGTCCGCGTTCGGTGCGCCCCGAGCGCTCCCACACCGGATCTTGGAGCACCTCGTCGGGCAGCTCGACCTGCGGCAGACCCAGTTCCTCACCGTTGTAGACGAACGCGACGCCGGGCAGCGCCAGCATCACCAGCGCCATGGCCCGGGCCCGGGCCAACCCCTGCGCACCGCCGCCGTAGCGGGTGACCTCGCGTTCCACGTCGTGATTGGACAGCGTCCACGTCGGTACCGCCGCGGCCAGCTCGGCCGCGGCCAACGAGTTGTCGATGGCCGCCCGCACGTCGGCGATGTCGAAATCGGCCTGCACCAACCGGAAATTGAAGCCCAGGTGCAGTTCGTCGGGTCGCAGGTACTTGGCGAACCGCTCGTTGCCGTGCACCCACACCTCGCCGACCGCCACCGATTCGGGATAGTCGTCGAGCACCTGCCGGATGAAGCGGTGGATCTCGTGCACGCTCTCGTTGTCGAAGCGCGGGTCGTCTTCGGCATTGCGCAGCAGCTCGTTGTCGGCCAGCGACATGTCCGGCAGCCCGGGCGGTTTCGCCATCCCGTGCGCGACATCGATGCGGAACCCGTCGACCCCGCGGTCCAGCCAGAACCGCAGCGTCTTCTCGACATCGGAGAACACCTCGGGGTGTTCCCAGTTCAGGTCGGGCTGGGCACTGTCGAACAGGTGCAGGTACCACTGGCCGTCGGGTACCCGAGTCCAGGCCGGCCCGCCGAACACCGACACCCAGTTGTTCGGCGGCGCGTCCCCGACGCCGTCCCGGAAGATGAACCGATCCCGCCGGGACGGATCGGCCAGCGCCTCGAGGAACCACGGGTGCGCCGAACTGACGTGATTGGGCACCAGGTCCATGGTCACCCGGATGTCGCGGGCATGCGCCGCGGCCAGCAGCCGGTCCAGCGCGGTCAGGTCGCCGAACAGCGGGTCGATATCGCGCGGGTCGGCGACGTCGTAGCCGTGGTCGGCCATCGGGGACACCATGACCGGATTGAGCCACAGGGCGTTGACCCCGAGGGCGGACAGGTAGTCGAGCCGTTCGGTGATGCCGTCCAGATCTCCGACACCGTCACCGTTGCTGTCCCGGAACGAGCGCGGGTAGAGCTGATAGAACACCGCATGCGACCACCAGCTCATCAGAACGCCGAGTTGACCATCGACTCGGCGGCCATGTTCAGGTAGTTCAGCAGCATCTGGCGGTGCGCATCGTCCAGCGTCGTCGAGTCGATCGTGGCGACCGCGGTATGCATGCAGCGCAGCCAGGCGTCGCGCTCCAGGAACCCGATCCGGAACGGCGCATGGCGCATTCGCAGCCGCGGATGGCCCCGCTGATCGGAGTAGGTACGCGGCCCGCCCCAGTACTGCTCCAGGAACATCCGCAGCCGTTCCTCGGCCCCGTCGATATCGTCCTCGGGGTACAGCGGCAGCAGGATCTCGTCCTCGCGTACCAGCTCGTAGAACTTCGACACGATCGCGGCGAACGTGGCGTGGCCGCCGACTTCGTCGTAGAACGAGCGCTCCGGTGGGGTCACGTCGTCCATTGTCCAGGATCGGCCGCCGCGCGCCGGGGCAGGGCATCAGCCGGTGCGCTTAGTTCACCTAATAGTTTTGTCACTTGAAGTTCATCGGACTGACCAGCGAACACCCGCTGAATTGCCGTGCGATCGCCGCAGATCCATGGTGGACTGTGCAGCGGAGGACGAATGTCGCAGCGCAAGAAAAGCCCTGCTCGACGAGCGGGCTACCGGTACCCTACGGCCGCGGTCGCTCCTGTCGCTGCCCATTCACCGCAGTTCGCCCCACCGCAGTTCGCCGAGGCCGCACCGGCCGCCCATTCGGCCTCCGTCTGGGGTCGGCGCAGGGTGTTGCTGCTGAATTCCACCTACGAGCCACTGACCGCGCTGCCGATGCGGCGCGCCGTCATCATGCTGATGTGCGGTAAGGCCGACGTCGTCCACGACGACCCGTCCGGGCCGGTCATCCACTCCGCGACCCGCACCATCGTGGTGCCCTCGGTGATCCGGCTGCGTTCCTTCGTGCGGGTGCCCTACCGGGCGCGTATCCCGATGACCCGGGCGGCGCTGATGCACCGCGACCGGTTCCGGTGTGCCTACTGCGGGCAGAAGGCCGACACCGTCGACCACGTCATCCCACGCAGTCGCGGCGGTGAGCATTCCTGGGAGAACTGCGTCGCGGCCTGCTCGTCGTGCAACCACCGCAAGGCCGACCACCTGCTCAGTGAGCTGGGCTGGACGCTGCGGTCGGCCCCGATGCCGCCCAAGGGACAGCACTGGCGGCTGCTGTCCACGGTGAAGGAACTGGACCCGGCATGGGTCAGATATCTGGGTGAGGGCGCGGCGTGAAACACGCTGCGCTACGGTTTGCGTCGTGAGCATTGCACTGACCCATTCCCTGCTCGGTGGGGTCCCGCTGGTGGTGTTCCTGCTGCTGGCCGTTGTGACTCTGTCCCGTAAGGGCCCGCACCCGGCGACCTACAAACTGTCCGACAAGTGGACGGCCGACCCCATCCTGTGGGCGTCGGACGAGCCCGCCGACCACGGCCATGGTGGCCACGGTTCGCATGTGAGCGTGGGAGGTTCCGCAAGTGGCAAGTGGTGAGCTGGCGACGACGGACGTGCCGGCCAAGACCGACGTCGACCTTCCCTACGGCTACGCGCTGACCTACAGCGGCCGGATCTCGGGTGTCACCGAGCCGGGCGAGCTGTCGGTGCACTACCCGTTCCCCACCAAGGACCTCGTCGTCCTCGATGACGCGCTGAAGTACGGCTCGCGCGCGGCCAAGGCCCGCTTCGCGGTGTACATCGGCCCGCTGGGTGAGGACACCGCCGCCACCGCGCGGGAGATCCTCGGCAAGGTGCCCACACCGGACAACGCCATGCTGATCGCGGTGTCGCCGGATCAGCACGCCATCGAGGTGGTCTACGGCGCCGACCTGAAGGGCCGTGGGGCCGAGACCGCCGCACCGCTCGGGGTGTCGGCCGCCATCGGCTCACTCAGGCAGGGCAATCTGATCGACGCACTGGTGAGCGCCGTGCGCGTGATGTCGGCCGCGGTGTCGCCGGCCTGACCACGTCCATACCGTCCCGGTACCGGCCTACCCAGGTTCGGTGTCGGGACGGTGTGCGTTCGGGGTGGTGCTGTTCTTGATCGCCACGTAGCGCTCCAGGAAGGTGCGTTCGTCGAGCCGCTTGCGCCGCATCCAGCTGGTGACCTCGTCATTGCACTTGCTGGCGTTGCAGGCCGCACAGGCGGGCACCACGTTCTCGACGGTGTATCTGCCGCCGCGCGAGATCGCCATGACGCAGTCCCGCTGCAGGGGTTTACCCGACACGCCGCAGTAGGCGCAGCCGTTCCAGGCCGCCTTCAGCGCGGCCCACTGCTCCTCGGTGAGGTCGTTGACGACCGCTTTCACCCGGCGGGTGCGCCTGCGCGCCGCGCGGGCTCTCCGACTGTTGGGGGCCGCCATGGCCAGATCTTCCCAGCGCGAGCGTGCGCAGCCGCACAGCCGGCACGGCGTGTCGGTGGGCAGACACGCACGCTCGCCTGCGGAAGGTCAGCTCACATCAAACGTCCGGGCCCGCAGCGCCCGTTCGACGCCGGCCCGGCCCTCCAGCACCAGGCGGCGCAGGGCCGGCGGCAGGTCGGGGTCGGCCAGGAACGCGTCGGCCGCGTCCAAGCCGCCCTGGCTGACATCCCAGGACGGGTACAGGCCGATCACCACGGTCTGGGCCACCTCGCTGGAGCGCCGCTCCCACACACCGGCGATGGCGGTGAAGTAGAGATCGCGGAACGGGGTCAGCAGTGCGGTCTGACCCGGCTGGACGATCCCGCCGACGATGGCCCGGGTGGTGATGTTGGCCAGCGTGTCGTCTTCGATGACCTGCTGCCAGGCGGCCTCTTTGACCGCCTTCTGGGGCCGGGCCGCGGCCGCCGCGGCCGCGTTGCGCTTACCTGCCGCGGTCGGGTCGTTGGCCGCTTCGGCGTCGATGAACGGGGTCTCCGGGCCGTCGGCATCGATGGCCCCGGCGCCGGCCAGCGCGGTGACGATGCGCCAGCGCAGGTCGGTGTCGATCACCAGCCCGGCCAGGTTCACCGCCGCCGGTTCGTTGTCCAGCAGCGTGGACAGCACGGCGATGTGGTTGGGCGACAGCACCGAGGTGCACAGGGCGTTGACGAAGGCCAGTTGGTGATCCGAACCCGGCGCGGACTCGCGGGCCCGGTCCAGCAGCGCGTCGCCGAAGGCCGGCCAGCCGTTCTCGTTGGCCCACACCGGGTCGGCGTAGGCGTTCAGCGCCGTCTGCGCCTGCAGCAGAAGCCGTTGTGCCACACCCACTTCGGTCTCCGCGTGGATGCCGCTGATCACCAGGGCGACGAAGTCGCGGGCCTTCAGCTCGGCCTCACGGGTCATCTCCCACGCCGCCGACCAGGCCAGCGTGCGGGGGAGCGGATCGGCGAAATCGGCGATCCGGGACAGCGCCGTCTGCAGCGACTCCGGGTCCAACCGCACCGCGCAGTAGGTCAGGTCCTCGTCGTTGACGAGGATGAACTTGCCGCGCGCGGCGCCGACCAGTTCGGGTACCTCGGTGGTGGGGCCTTCGACATCCAGTTCGATCCGGTTGACCCGCACCAGCTTGCCGCTGGCATCGTCGTCGTAGATGCCGACGGCCAGCCGGTGCACGCGGGTCTCGCCGGCGCCCGGCGCGGCGCCGGACTGGCTGATCGCGAATCGGGTGAAGTTGCCGTCACCGTCGACGTCGAAATCGGGGCGCAGCGTGTTCAGGCCGGTGGTCTTGAGCCACTGCCGGCCCCACTGTGACAGATCGCGGCCCGAGGACTTCTCCAGTGCGCCAAGCAGATCCCCGAAGGTGGCATTGCCGAAGGCGTGGTCGCGGAAGTAGTCGCGCAACCCGGCGAGGAACGCTTCCAGGCCGACGTAGGCGACGAGCTGCTTGAGCACGCTGGCGCCCTTGGCGTAGGTGATGCCGTCGAAGTTCACCTCGACCGCGTGCAGGTCCGGGATGTCGGCGGCCACGGGATGGGTCGACGGCAGCTGGTCCTGGCGGTAGGCCCACGACTTCTCCACGTTGGCGAAGGTCGTCCAGGCTTGGTCGTATTCGGTGGCCTCGGCCTGGCACAGCACCGAGGCGAACGTCGCGAAGGACTCGTTGAGCCACAGGTCATCCCACCAAGCCATGGTGACCAGGTCGCCGAACCACATGTGCGCCATCTCGTGCAGCACGGTCTCGGCGCGGCGCTCGTAGCTGTAGCGGGTCACCTTGGACCGGAAGACGTAGTCCTCCAGGAAGGTCACCGCACCCGCGTTCTCCATGGCGCCCGCGTTGAACTCCGGTACGAACAACTGGTCGTACTTGCCGAACGCGTAGGGGATGCCGAAGTTGCGGTGGTAGAAGCCGAAGCCCTGCTTGGTCTCGGTGAACAACCGTTCGGCATCCATGAACTCGCCGAGCGAGGCGCGGCAGAAGATCCCCAGCGGGATCTCGCCGTGCTCGTCGGTGTAGACGTCGTCCCAGCGCGCGTACGGGCCGGCGATCAGCGCGGCCAGGTAGGTGCTCATCTTCGGCGTAGTCGCGAAGGTGTGCACACCGTCTTGTACCGACACCGTCGCGCCGTTGGAGATCACCTGCCAGTGCGCCGGCGCCTTGACGGTGACGTCGAAGGTGGCCTTGAGATCGGGCTGGTCGAAGCAGGCGAACATGCGCTTGGCATCGGCGGTTTCGAACTGCGAGTACAGGTACACCTCGTTGTCGACCGGGTCGACGAAGCGGTGCAATCCCTCCCCGGTGTTGGAGTACCGGCAGTCCGCGTCCACGACCAGGACGTTGTGGGCCTGCAGACCGGTGAGCGCGATGCCGGTGGACTCGTCATAGCCGGACACGTCGAGCGAGGCACCGTTGAGGGTCGCGCTGCGCACCGCGGCGGCGGCGATGTCGATGGAGGTCTCGGCTCCGGGCAGTGCGTCGAACGTCACGGTGGTGACGGAGTGGAAGGTCTTCTCGCTTCCGTTACTTCCCGGGTCGCTGCGCTCCTGCCCTCCGGAGGTCAGGTCGAGATCGATGCGGTAGTTGTCAACGGTCACCAGGGCGGCGCGCTCGGCGGCCTGGTCGCGTGTCAGATTGGGGAGTGCCACGCGTCCAACCTAGTCGGATCCGTCGGCACCCGGGGATTGGAATCGGTGGGGACGGGAACATCGACCAGACACCCGAAGTTGTGTTGGGTGGACAGCTGTGCCCACGTCGAGAGGACCGACCCCAATGGCGAAAAAAGACGTTGCAGACTTCTGGTTCGACCCGCTGTGCCCGTGGGCGTGGATCACCTCCCGTTGGATCCTCGAAGTCGAGAAGGTCCGGGATATCGAGGTCAAATTCCACGTCATGAGCCTGGCGGTGCTCAACGAGGGTCGCGACCTGCCCGAGGAGTACGTCGAGATGATGAAGAAGGCGTGGGCGCCGGTACGCGTCGCGGTGGCAGCCGAGCAGGCCAAGGGCCCGGAGATCCTCGCCCCGCTCTACACCGCCATGGGCACCCGGATCCACAATGAGGGCAACAAGGACTTCGCGGTCGTGATCCGCGACTCGCTGGAAGAGCTGGGCCTGCCGGCCGAGCTGGCCGAGGCCGCCACCAGCGACAAGTTCGACGAGGCGCTGCGCAAGAGCCACCACGAGGGTATGGACCCGGTCGGTCCCGATGTCGGCACGCCGACCATCCACGTCAACAACACCGCGTTCTTCGGCCCGGTGCTCTCCCGTATCCCGCGCGGCGAAGAGGCCGGCAAGCTGTGGGACGCCTCGGTGATCTTCGCCGCCTACCCGCACTTCTGGGAGGTCAAGCGGACCCGGACGGAGTCACCCGAGTTCGACTAGGAGCTGACGTGCGGATTCGGTCGCGATCCTCGATGTTCATCGAGGATTCCACCGGCGCCCCTGGCAGGTAACCAGCCGATCCGCACTGCGCGCCGCGGTGCGAGATGAGAAAGTACCTGTCATGACAGCGGCCGAACCCACCACCGACGGGTCCTACCGAGACAAGATCGCAGCCGTCGAACCCGGCGGGAACGAGTTCATCGCAGAAGCGGACCGGCACGGTAAACCCAGCCAACTGTTCTGGACGTGGACCTCGCCCAACCTGGAGTTCGCCACCATCTTCGTCGGCGTCCTCGCGGTCGCCTACTACGGCATGACGTTCTGGCAGGCCGTCGCCGGGATCGTGCTCGGCACCGGGCTCGGCGCTGTCGCGCACTACTTCCTGTCCGCGCGGGGCCCGCTGCACGGTGTGCCGCAGATGGTGCTGGGCCGGTTGCCGTTCGGGTTCAAGGGCAATGTGGTGCCCGCGGTGTTGATGTCGGTCACCGCCGGGGTCGGCTGGTTCGCCACCAACAGCGTCAGCGGGGCGTTCGCCCTGTCGACGCTGTTCCATATCGGGCCGGTGCTCGCCCTGGTGATCATCGTGGTGCTGCAGACCGCGCTGGCGTTCTTCGGGCACAACCTGGTGCAGGCCTTCGAGCGGTGGGCATTCCCGGTGCTCGCGGTGATCTTCGTGGTCACGTCGGTGGCGATCCTGGCCAAGTCGCACCCGGGGGCAGCGGCAGTGGAGGGTGGCGTGGGCGGGTTGGGCGGTTTCCTGCTCACCGTCGGCACGGCCTTCGGCTATGCCGCCGGCTGGACGCCGTACGCCGCCGACTACACCCGCTACCTGCCGTCGAGCGTGAACACCGCACGCACGGGATGGTTCGCCGCCGCGGGTCTTTTCGTGTCCTGCGTGGTGCTGGAGGTCGTCGGCGCGGCCTCGGTCACCATCGGACCCGCGCTGTCGGAGAACCCGACCGAGGCCTTCACCTCGGAGCTGAGCTCCTGGTTGGCCAAGCTGACCCTGCTGGCGATCGCCATCGGCGCGGTGGCCGCCAACGCGATCAACGTGTACTCGGGCGCCATGGCTTTCGTCACCATCGGGATCAAGCTGCCGCACCATGTGGCGCGTGCCCTGGTCACGGTGTTCTTCGGGGTGGCCGGCTTCCTCATCGCCTGGTGGGCCTTGGCCGACGCCGCGGCCAGCTACGAGGCGTTCCTGCTGATCATCGCGTACTGGATCGGGCCGTGGCTGGGGGTGGTGTTCGCTGATCAGTACCTGCGCCGCGGTCAGTCGGTCGCCGGATTCCTGTACGACCGGTCCTATGCGAACTGGCCGGGGCTGTTGTCCTTCCTGGTCGGTCTGGTGGTGTCGGTGGTGTTGTTCTCCAATCAGGCGAAGTTCGTCGGCGTCATCGCCGAAGCGATGCCGCAACTCGGTGACATCACCTTCTTCGTCGGCTTCCTGATTGCCGCGGGGAGTTATCTGGTGCTGTGTCGCAGCAAGATCGCCGCGGAGCGTGCCCTGGTATGACACCGGAGCAGATGCTCGACATCGCCGTCGAGGAGGCCCGGAAAGGACTGGCCGAGGGCGGAATCCCGATCGGCGCCGCCCTGTTCGGTGCCGACGGGCAGCTGCTCGGGGCCGGTCACAACCGCCGCGTGCAGAATGACGATCCGTCGGTGCACGCCGAGACCGACGCCTTCCGCGCGGCGGGCCGTCAGCGCGGCTACCGATCCACGGTGATGGTCACCACGCTGTCCCCGTGCTGGTATTGCAGCGGGCTGGTGCGGCAGTTCAACATAGGTGCGGTGGTGATCGGTGAGTCCCGCACCTTCCACGGCGGCCATGACTGGCTGGCCGAGCACGGGGTGGCGGTGACGCTGCTGGACGACGAGCGCTGCGTGACGATGATGGAAGAGTTCATCGCCGCGAAGCCGGAATTGTGGGCGGAGGATATCGGCGAATGAGTGCCATTGCGACGGTGGATATTTCGCGTTGGTACGCCGGAGGTGCGCAGGCTGATGCGCTGGCGGCCGAGGTGGACGAGGGCCTGCAGCGCGCCGGTTTCATCGTGGTCACCGGCCACGGCGTGGACACCGACCTGGCGGCGCGGGTACGTGCGGCCAGCCGGGAGTTCTTCGCACTGCCCACCGAGGTCAAGGCGCGTTATTCGGTGCCGGTCGGCGGGCACGGCTGGATCGGTCCGGGGGCGGAGGCCAACGGGTACTCCGAGGGCACCGAAACGCCGCCGGACCTCAAGGAGAGCTACAGCCTGGGTGCCGAGACCGCGACCGGGGATCCGGAGGTGGACCGGATCTGGTTCGCGCCCAATGTGTGGCCGGCCGAGGTGCCCGCCCTGCAGACCCTGGTGACCGAGTACACCGAGCAGATGCGCAAGGTGTCCGACGACCTGCTGGCCCTGTTCGCCCACGCGCTCGGGCTTTCGGTGAATCCCTTTGTCGCCCTGGCTGATAAGCCCACCTGGACGATGAACATCAATCACTACCCGCCGGTCAGTGTGGTGGGCGAGCCCGAGCCGGGCCAGTTCCGCATCGGCCCGCACACGGATTTCGGCACCGTCACGGTGCTCGATCGCGAACCTGGGGCTGGCGGGCTGCAGGTGTACTCCGAAGCGGAGGGCTGGGAGGACGCGCCGTGGGAACCCGGCGCACTCACGGTGAACATCGGTGACCTGCTGGAGTATTGGAGTGGGCGGCGCTGGCCGTCCGGCCGGCACCGGGTGCTGCCACCGCAGCCGCATGCGCCCGAAGAGGACCTGGTGTCGTTGATCTACTTCTACGAAGCCAACCACGACGCGCTGGTCACACCGCTGCCGCCACCGGTCGGCAAGGTGTCCGGTCTGGAGCCGGTGACGTCATCGGACTTCATCAAGGAACGCCTCGACGCCATCACCATCGGGTAGCTCGGTCGTCACCGCCTCCAATGCGGCCAGTTGTGCTGCACTGAAACGGATCTCGCCGGCGGCCAGGTTCTGCTGCAGGTGGTGTACCGAGGTCGTCCCGGCGATCAGCAGGACATTGGGTGCATGCGCCAGCAGCCAGGCCAGCCCCACCTGCGCGCCGGTGGCCCCGATCTCGGCGGCGATCCGTTGTACCACAGCGTTTTCGGCGACCTTCGGGAAGCGGGGAAACGATGAGCCGAGCGGGAAGAACGGCACCCAGGCGATTCCGTACTCGGCGCACAGCGCGAGTTCGTCCTCGTGCACCCGGTTGAGCAGGTTGTAGGCGTTCTGTACACAGACGATGCCGGCGGGCAGCGCCCGGCGCAGGGTGTCCACATCGACATTGCTGATCCCGAGTGCGCCGATCTTGCCTTCGTCGCGCAGCGTGATCAACTCGGCCAACTGGTCGTCCAGGTCGACGATCTGGTCACCCTCGGCGATCAGGCCGATCCCGATATCCGCGCGCCGCAGGTTGACCACCGGGATCTGCTCGACGCCGAGTCCGGCCAGGTCCAGTTCGACGGCGGCGCGCAGGTCGGCGGGTTTCTGTGCCAGCGCCAGCGGGAGGGGCCCACTGGCGGGCCGGGCTCCCACCTTGCTGACGAGTACCAGTTCGTCGGGGTAGGGCGACAGCGCGTCGCGGATGCGGCGGTTCACCACGCCGTCGTCGTAGAAGGAGGCGGTATCGATGTGGTTGACGCCGAGTTCGACGGCGCGGCGCAGTACCGCGGTGGCGTCGTCATCGGGTACTGCGCGGGCGAGTCCCATGGCGCCGTACCCGATCCGGGCCACGCGATGGGTGCCGAGGGTGCCGGTGCCGCCGGGATGCGATGTGGGCATGGTGTGCTCCTGGAATGTCATACTCGAAAGCGATGCGGAGGAACCTCCGCTTTCTACGGTAGCAAAACGGAGGTGCCTCCGCTATGGCTGAGCGGGCCGATGCACGCCGCAACCGGGAACGGTTGCTCGCCGCGGCGACCGCGGCGTTCACCGCGGCCACCGGGCCCGTGTCGCTGGAGGCAATCGCCCGTGACGCCGGCGTGGGCATCGGCACGCTGTATCGGCACTTCCCGACGCGGGAGGCCCTCGTCGAGGCGGTGTTCTGCACCGAACTCGCGGAGGTGGCGGCGTCGGCGGGGGAACTGCTGCGCGAGCACCCACCGGTGTGTGCGCTACGGCGCTGGATGGACCGCTACGCATCGTTCGTCGCCGCCAAGCGGGGGATGGCCGAATCGCTGCACGCCATGTTCAGTTCCGGTGCCGTCCAGCCCAGCCAGACCAGGGACGCCGTGCTGGGGGCGGTGACGACGCTGCTCACCGCGGGTGCGCAGGATGGCAGCCTGCGATCCGATGTCGACCCCGACGACGTCGTCAGCAGCCTGTTGGGCATCTTCCTGGCCAGCAGATCCACCGAGCAGGCCGGCCGGCTGCTGGACCTGCTGGTCGACGGTCTGGTCGCACAACGCTGACACGTTAGGGTTACCCCCATGCGCGTCTACCTCGGTGCCGATCACGCCGGACTCGAATTCAAACAGACCATCATCGAACATTTGCTCAAAAGCGGCCACGAGCCGATCGACTGCGGTGCCTACACCTACGACGCCGACGACGACTACCCGGCGTTCTGCATCTCCGCGGCGCTCAAGACCGTCGCCGACCCGGAGAGCCTGGGCATCGTGCTGGGCGGTTCGGGCAACGGTGAGCAGATCGCCGCCAACAAGGTGCCCGGCGCGCGCTGCGCCCTGGCCTGGAGCGTGGAGACCGCGCAACTGGCCCGCCAGCACAACAACGCCCAGTTGATCGGTATCGGCGGTCGCATGCACACCACCGAGGAGGCGTTGGCCATCGTCGACGCGTTCCTGTCCACCCCGTGGTCGGAGGCCGAGCGCCACCAGCGCCGCATCGACATCCTGGCGCAGTACGAGAAGGACCACATCGCGCCGCCGGTGCCCGGCGCCCCCGCCTGACCCTTGGCCTGATCCATGCCAGAAGGGCACACGCTGCACCGGCTGGCCCGGCTGCATCAGAAGCGGTTCGGCCGCGCGCCGGTGGTGGTATCCAGCCCCCAGGGCCGGTTCGGGGACGCGGCCGCGGTGAACGGTCTGGTCCTGCGTAAGGCCGATGCCTGGGGCAAGCACCTGTTCCACCACTACGACGACGGCGCGGTGGTGCACGTGCACCTGGGTCTGTACGGCACCTTCACCGAGTGGCCGGTGCCCCCGGAAAGGACACAGCCGTTGCCGGTCGGCCAGGTGCGGATGCGGATGGTCGGCGCCGAATACGGCACCGATCTGCGCGGGCCCACGGTGTGCGAACTGATCGACGAACCCGCCGTCGAGGACGTGGTGGCCCGGCTGGGCCCCGACCCGCTGCGCGCCGATGCCGACCCTGAGTTGGCATGGAAACGAATCACCAAGTCCCGCAGGACCATCGGCGGACTGCTGATGGATCAGACGGTGATGGCCGGAGTGGGCAATGTGTACCGCAGTGAGTTGCTCTTCCGGCACCGGATCGATCCGTACCGTCCCGGCACGCATCTCGACGCGGGCGAATTCGGGGAGATGTGGACCGATCTGGTGGCTCTGATGAAGGTCGGGGTCCGCCGGGGCAAGATCGTCGTCGTCCGTCCGGAGCATGACCACGGCGCACCGTCCTATCGGGAGGGCCGGCCGCGCACGTACGTGTACCGCCGCGCCGGTGACCCCTGCCGCGTGTGTGGCACGACCATACGCACCGCCGAACTGGAGGCACGCAACGTCTTCTGGTGTCCGAGCTGCCAGTCCTGAAGGGGTAGGCCGGGCGCGCCGGCGACTTTGACGGGACAATCGACTCCGTGGAATTGATCCTCGTCGTCGTCGGCGCCATCCTGGTCACTGCCATCGCCCACCGCCGCGGGTTCGAACCCGCGCTGATGATCGTGGTCGTCGGCATCGTGGTCTCGTTCCTCCCCGGATTCGAGGCGCCAGAGCTCGATTCGCACATCCTGCTGACGGTGGTGCTGCCACCTCTGCTGTACTCGGCAGCGCTGGACTTCTCGTTCCCCACGTTTCTGCGCAATATCCGGCCGATTCTGGGTCTCGGCGTCGGCCTGATCGTGGTCAGCGCGTTCGCGGTCGCCGCGGTGTCGTCCTCGCTGGCGCTGGTACCGCTGACCTTCGGCACCGCTCTGGTGCTCGGTGCCATCGTGGCGCCACCGGATGCCGTGACGGCCGTGGCGGTGGGACGCAAACTGGGCCTGCCCAAACGTGTGATGGCCATCCTCACCGGCGAGAGCCTGATCAACGACGCCGCGGCCCTGGCGCTGTTCTCGGTGGCGGTCGCGCAGGTGGCCGGCAGCCATACCTTCATCGAGAACCCGTTCCTGCTCTTCGGTTACAGCGCCGTGGTCGGGCCACTGGTGGGCGTGGCGCTGGGGTACGCGACGCTATGGATCCGCCGTCGGCTGGCCAATCCCGGGCTGGAGACGGTGCAGGGCTTGCTGGTGCCGTTCGCGGCGTTCATCGTCGCCGAGGAGATACACGCCTCAGGTGTGCTGGCGGTCGTGGTCGCCGGATTCGTCGTCGGCAACGGCACTTTGGGCGCGGGCTACCAGACCAGGTTGCAGGAGCGCTACGTATGGAATTCGGTCGACGTGCTGTTGGAGGCGTTCGTCTTCGCCTATATCGGCCTGCATCTGCGGTTCGTGCTGGAGGACCTGCGTGAGGCCCACGAATCCCTGGTGGAAGTGGCGGTCGCGTCGGCCATCGTCCTGGTGATCGTGCTGGTCATCCGGCCGCTGTCGGTGTTCGCGATGTTCGGTCGCAACAAACTGTTCCGCCATGTCGAGACCCGGCTGAGCGTGCCCGCGCCCGAGCACGGCCGCGGTGCGCTCGGCACGCGACGGAAACCTCCGGGCAAGTGGCGTTCGCGGATCGACCGGCGCACCTTGAGTTGGCAGGAGAACGTGGTGGTGTCGTGGACCGGGATGCGTGGGGTGGTCACGCTCGCCGCGGCTGCCGCGATTCCCGTCACGACGATGGATGGCGAACCGTTCCCGGAGCGCGCGACTATCCAGGCCATCGCCTTCGTGGTCAGTGTCGGCACCTTGCTCATCCAGGGCTGGTCGCTGCCGTGGTTGATCCGCCGCCTGCGGCTGTCCCGGTTCAACGACGACCACGCCGCCGACCGCGAAGAGGAGCTGAAAGCCGAACGCGTGGTGCACGCGGCGGCCGACGAGGTACTGACCGAGTTCCGGGCCAACCCGCCCGTGGATATGGACCCCCGGATGCTCGCCGAGATTCGCACCGCCGTCGCCAGGCATTCAGAAGACGTCGACGAGATGCCCGACCCCGAGGCGCCCACCAAACGGGCGAAAGTGTTCTCCGCGCTCTACCGCGATGTACTGGCTGCCCAGCGTGCCGCGCTGATCGCCGAACGCGACGAGGGGCGTATCGAAGACGAAGCGGTGCGGGCCATGCTGGAGCGGCTGGACCTGCAGGAGGCCGGTGTGTCGTCCCGGCTGGAGAGCCGCCTGTAAGTCAGCTACCGCCGCAGCCTCCGCCGCCCCCACAGCCTCCGCCACCGCAACTCGAACCGCTGCAACTCGATCCGGAGCCGCTGTCCCAGCTCCCGCTGCCGGTGTCCCACACGCCATCAGAGCCGGAACTCTGGTCGAACCCCTGCTGGAAGCCCTGATCGAAGCCGGTGCCGTAGCCGTTCTCGAAACCCTGTGCGCCGTAATCGACTCCGTGCATTCCGGAGAACAAGGTGTCGAAAAGCAGCACCGAGCCGATACCCCAGGCGCCGGCCATCAGGGCCGGTTTCCACCACGGTTCGGAGTACCAGCCGGCCGGGACGGGACGGCCGGCCACCCGGCCGCCGGGGTAGTAGTTGGGCGTGCGCTGTGACGGGGTGGGGGAGGCTTCGACCTGTCGGCCCTGCACCGTCACCTTGCGATCCTCGGTGACCGCTCCGGCCGAACGCTGGCCGCTCAGGGTTTCCAGTGCCGGCCCGGGATCCAGACCCATCGCCGCCCGGGCGGCGCGGACGTAATACAGCCCTTCGATCGCGCTTTCCTTGGCCAACGCGGCTTGACGCGCCGTCGTCGCCTGGTCGATCTGGGATGCGGCAGCGTTGTACCGCTCAGAGGCATCGGCGAGCGCCTGCTTGGAGGCGTCGTCGGTGCCGGTCAGGTTGACCACCTGGCCGCCGAGCCGCTCGATGACCCGGCGAGCGTCCGCTTTGGCGTCGCCGAGCGCCGCGGCGTTGCGGGTTCCGGTTGCCTTCGACGAGGTGTACACCAGCAGCCCGATGCCTGCCACGACGAACAGGATGAGGATCAGCAGAATGCCGTTCATGGCGCTCAGCGTATCCATGGCGCAGGCTGTGCACCTGCTACCGATCCCACCTTTCTATCGGGCAGGTCAGAACTCGAATCCGCCGAAGTCACCGCCGCCGTCGAATCCGCCGAAGTCACCGACGCCGTCGGAGCCGCCCCAGCTGTCGCCACCCCAGCCACCGTCGGCGCCCATGTCCTGGCCGCCGTCGGCGGACAGCTCACCTTGTTCGAAGCCCTGCTGGAAACCGTCACCGTAGCCGTTCTCGAAACCCTGTGCGCCGTAGTCCACTCCGTGCATTCCGGAGAACAGTGCGTCGAAAAGCAGCACCGAGCCGATACCCCAGGCGCCGGCCACCAGGGCGGGCTTCCACCACGGTTCGGAGTACCAGCCGGCCGGGACCGGACGGCCGGCCACCCGGCCGCCGGGGTAGTAGTTGGGCGTGCGCTGCGACGGGGTGGGGGAGGCCTCGATCTCCTTGCCCTCGAACTGGATTCGGCGATCCTCGGTCACCGCACCGGCCGAACGCTGACCATCCAAGGTCTCAAGTTCCGGGCCGGGGTCCATGCCCATCGCGGTACGCGCGGCCCGCACGTAATACAGGCCTTCGATGGCGCTCTCCTTGGCCAGCAGTGCCTGCTTGGCGGTGGTGGCCTGGTCGATCTGCGATGACGCGGCGGTGTAACGCTCGGACGCGTCCGCGAGCGCCTGCTTGGCGGCGTCATCGGTGCCGGTCAGGTTGAACACCTGGCCGCCGAGCCGTTCGATGACCCGCCGGGCGTCGGCCTTCGCGTCGGCCAGCGAGGCAGCGGTGCGCTGCCCGGTCGCCTTCTGCGAGGTGTAGACCGCGAAGCCGATGGCCGCGATGACCAGGACGATGAGCATGAGCAGCAGGCCGTTCATGATTTTCAGCGTACCGACAGGTAGCGGCTGGTCCCTGCCTCGCGCGGTTGTCCGCTGAGAGCGGAACTCAGGTGCGCCACACCGGTACGGCCGCCGTCGGTCGTTTGCCTGCTATATCTGTTGCCGTGCCAGGCGTTTGGCGTCGCCCGGGGGCAATGCGGTCAGACTGACGTCGCCGCCGTAGATGTCCAGCACACGCGGATCCATCACCCGCCGCCACAACGGCGGACACAGTGCAAGGGTCAGCATCGACACGTATCCGCCTGGTAGTTGTGGTGCTTGGTCGTCCAGGCGGACCGCCTGGTAGCGACGCACCGGGTTCAGGTGATGGTCGGAATGTCGCTGCAGATGCAGCAGGAAGACGTTGGTCAGGACGGCATTTCCGTTCCAGCAGTGTGCGGGGCGAAGTCGTTCGTACCGACCGGAGGGCAGTCGGCGTCTGCGCAGTCCGTAGTGGGACACGTAGTTCATCGCTTCGAGGAGGAACATCCCGATCATTGCCTGGCCCGCCAGCCAAGGCAGGTCGACGGCGCCGAACCACAACGCCAGCCCGGTGAACAGGGCCGCGCTGATCAGCCACGCGTTGAGCACATCGTTTCGCAGCGACCAGCGTGAATGTCCTTTGCGGGCGAGCCGTTTGGCTTCCAGACCCAGGGCCGAGCTGGTACCTCCGGTCACCGAGCGGATGGCGAAGGCGTAGACGTTCTCCCCGAATCGGGCGCTCGCCGGGTCCTCGGCGGTGGCCACCCGCACGTGGTGTCCGCGATTGTGCTCGACGTAGAACTGCCCGTAGAAAGTCTGCGCCAGTGCCAACTTGCTCAGCCATCGTTCGGCGCGGGCGCGCTTGTGCCCCAATTCGTGGGCGGCGTTGTTGGCGATGCCGCCCACCACGCCGGTGGTCACCATCAACCCGAGCTTCCCGATCGGGGAGATGGTGAGCCAACCGCCACCGCTCCACAGCCAGCACGCGAAGATCAACGAAAGGTACTGCGCGGGCAGATACAGGTGAGTGGCTGCGCGGTAGTACCGGTCACCTTCCAGCGCGGACAGTGCATGGTCCGGCGCGCGGTTCCGCGCCTCCTGGCCGATCAGATGATCGATGGCCGGGATCACCACGAACGTGAGGGCCGCGCCGGTCCACCAGAACGCCGGCCAGTCGGTGGTCCACACCAGCAACCAGGACAGCCCGACCATCCCGGGGATTGTCGGGACCATGAGCCAGAGATACCGCTTCGGATCTCGCCAGTTCGCCGTAGCTATCTTGCGATGGGGGTCCGTCTTCGGTTGCTCGCGCTCCGTCGAAGGGGGCGGATACACGGTCATCCGATACTTATACCGTGACCTAATTGCGTATGCAATCGGCACCACTGCCCAGTGGATATAAGTCTCATTCCTGGCTTCTAACTGGCAATATGATGGACGTCGAGGTTCGGCGAAAAGCCGTCCGCGGCCGCGCTCAAGATTATCGCGACAGTCAATTTGCAGCATATTCACAGAATGTCGAATAGCCCCTGGTAAATCGATTCAAGTGACCATTTTGGGTGTATTGGCAAATTTTTCAAAGTCGCTGGAATGTCGTTTTCGGAGCCGTCAAACCAGAAAGCCGGCCTCGGTGGGCCGGTTCTGTGGCGTAGGCGGAGGGAATCCGCACCGAACCGGGGACTGAGCGTGTCGATTACTCAGTCCCCGGTCGGGTGTCGGGCCTGGCCGTCAGGTCGTTGATCGAGAGTTCGGTGTGGGCCGCCGTGCCGCGACGGTCCGCAGGTGGCTGGACTCAGCCCCCGAAAGCCTTGCCGATGGCCTTCGCCACGCCGCTGACGGCCGCACCCGTGCGCTTCTGCACGTTGGTGCCCGCGGTACCTACCTGGTTCTGCAGGTTGGTACCCGCGGTGCCGAGCCGATTCTGCACATTGGTGCCTGCGGTGCCCACCTGGTTCTGCAGGTTGGTGCCCCCGGTGCCGAGCTGGTTCTGCAGGTTGGTGCCTGCGGTGCCGAGCTGGTTCTGCAGGTTGGTGGCTCCGTTGCCCAGCTGGGTGATGATGTTTTGCTGCGAATCGGCCGCGGCCACGCCCGCTCCCGCGGTGGCGATGCCCAAAGCTACCGCGAAGCCGCTACCTGCCACTGCCACGGCCGTCATTGCCTTGCGCCGCGTCCCCTGAATTCGAGCCATGACTTTCCTCCCTATAGCAAACGCCTTTGTTGGCCCTTGGAAGTTACCACAACGATTGTCGGGACGGCCATAGCCGTGACCATCTCGCGATCGTCAATTGTATTGACCCCGTGGTTAATTGTTTGCCGGTGGCGGGTCGGACCGGAGTGGTATGTCGGTGTGAGGGGGTTCGCCGTGATTGTCCATCAGTGCCGTCGCCCGTGCTCTAGATGGTTAAAATCCCTTGTAAGCAGCGGATTTGTTGGTACAGTTCTGGCGCTTGAGGCGTCATGGCTAGGTGCTGTCGGTATCCGAGAATCGAGTGGGAGCGATGGTATGCACTTGCTGGACCTTGACGGCCATCAAGTTTTGATCTCGGGGAATCTATGCGTACCCCACCTTACGAAGAGGTAGCCAGAGGGAATCAACAGCAAACTCACCTCGGATGCACAGGCCACCGGCGAACCGTATTTCCGGTCCAGGGTGGGTCCGCGGAGTGGTCGCCACGCCAGCGAAACGGGAGCGAGGCGACGAATCTGCGGGGGCGTGGAGCCGATCGGAGTTGCTGATCGGCGGATGTGCCTAGTCGGTTCGGTGCGAGGCGGGGTGGGTACCGTGGGCGCGGAAATTCTGGGCCCTGCCGGCGTTGCCGGCGATAGGGCTTATTTGGCGGGGCGGTCGACGGGAACGTCATGCGGATAGGGCCGACTCCCGCCCGTGAACTGTGACGGTTGTCGCTTCATTGCACGAAAAGTGACGGGCAACTCAAGTTCTGGCAAAAATTGACGGTTTCGTCATGGGCTTCCATACTTGACCGAAAGTGCTCGGGGGTCGTGCGTCGTGGTTGATGGGGGCGAGTCCGTCGGCTCGTAACCCCAGACGCATGCACGGAGGCGATCGTGACCCGCGAACTGCTCATTCGTCGGATTTCTGCGGTCTTTCGCAGCGTCGGGCTCCATGTGAAAGATCGACAGATCTTCGTGACGATGGTGGCGCTGGCGAGCGTCGCGACTCTCACGTTCGCCTACTGGTGCACAGTACCCGCGGTTTCAGCAAATTTATGGCCGCAGCGCCTCCAGCTCGGCTCGGCTGATCCCGGCAGTATCGTCAGCACCACTCCGCTGACCGCCGTCACCCCGGAGATCAGTGCCCTCAGTGCCGCGTCCGTCCGGATCGTCTACCGCTCGACGCGTGCCCCTTCGGGCGAACTCGTCGACGTGTCGGGGGCGTTCTTCGTTCCCACCGGGACTGCGCCCGCCGGCGGCTGGCCGGTCGTGGCTGTCGCTCATCAAGGCGAGGGAACCGACGAACCGTGCGCACCGTCGCGCAGCGGCAGCCTGTTGGGTAATGCACCCCTTGTCGTCGCGTTGTTGAAGGGCGGCTATGCCGTCACTGTCAGCGACTACGCCGGCCTCGGAGAACCCGGACAGGCCAATGACTACCTCGACGTGACCAGCGCCGGTCGTAACGTGATCGACTCTGTCCGGGCCCTACGCGCAGCCTTTCCGGATATCTCGAATCGATGGGCTGCGTTCGGCACGCGACTCGGTGGTGCGGCCGTCTGGGCGGCCGATCAACAGGCAGCCGGCTACGCCGCCGAGATGGACCTGGTCGGCGCGGCCGCCCGTTCGCCGTTGGGTGATCTCGCTCCGCTCCTCGAACGAGCCCGGACCGGATCACTCACCGTCGACCAGCGCAAGGTCCTGCTCTGGTCGATGACCTCGTTGTCCCGCCAACATCCCGGTTTGAACTTGGATGACTACCGACGCGGGTCGGTCGCCCAGGACTGGGAAGCGATGACAAAGTGCTTCGGGGCCGATGTTCGTCGTGGTGAACTCGCGATCGCGGCGATGGCTACCGAAGACGTGGCGCCGTCGACGCCTACTGCTGCCGCGGTACTGGACAACCTGGTGCATGCTCGCGCCCTGCCCGACCTACCGTTGAGCGCGCCCCTGTCCGTCGTCAACGACTCCGATGACACCGTTGTCGATCCTCAGTGGAACAACGAGGAAATCACCAAGGCGTGCAGGCGAGGCGACAGCATCTCCTGGCGCACCAACTCCGCCCCGGCGGCGCAGAAGACGACCGGCAATGCGCTCGCAGCGTCGACCACAAGCCAAATCGGTTGGCTTGCCAATAGATTCGCCGGGTTGCCGCTCGCCAACGGGTGCGGTTCGGTTTCGGTGAGCAGCCCCGGCGCCGGCACGTTGCTGTCCACCGAGGACATTCCCGGCGTTGCGGCCGCGCTCGGACTACCAGCCGGTGCGAAGGCAGCGCGCGTGACGTACCAATCGACGCAGGGCGACACCGGATCGTCGACAGTCGTTTCCGGCACCGTTTTCGCGCCCGCCGGTGATCCGCCGGCCGGCGGCTGGGCGGCGTTCGCATTCGGGCATGGCACGACCGGCATCCAGCAGGAGTGTGGTCCGTCTGTCCTGCTTCAAGGGGCGAATACCTGGCTGGCAGCCGCAGTGGGACCGCCTATCGCCAAGCTGCTCGAACTGGGCTTCGCCGTCAGCTTCCCGGACTACGAAGGGCTGGGCGCTCCAGGTGTCCACCGTTACATCGACTTTCGCACGGCTGGTCTGAACATGATCGACTCCGTGCGCGCACTCCGGGCGGCCTTTCCGGGCGTTTCGACGCGCTGGGCCGCCATCGGCACGTCCCAGGGCGCTGGTGCCACCTGGTCTGCTGACGAGCAATCCGACAGCTACGCACCGGAACTCCAACTCATCGGTGCCGTGGCCTTGGCGCCGCCCGCGGACTTGACCGGCATCGTGGACAAGGTCATCAGCGGTGACATCACCCCGAGTCAACTCGGCGTACTACAGCTGATTCTCGCCTCGCTTGCGCGTGAAGACGTGGGCCTGGATGTCGACGAATTCCGCCGGGGATCCGCCGCGCAGAACTGGGAGGTCCTCAGCTCGTGCGATGTCCCCGAGGCGGAGGCCCGGTCGGCTGCGCTCAAGGCGCTCACGCCGGCAGACCTGGTGCCGGCCACTCCCGAGGCCGCGGACACACTGCGGGACTTGCTGGCACGTCGGAAGCTGCCACAACACCGGATGTCGGCCCCGATATTCATCGTGTACGGAACAGGGGATCTCCTCATCGATTCGGGGTGGATCTCGGGTGCCATCGCCCGGGCCTGCGCGCTCGGAGGCACGATCGCCTTCGAAGCAGAGGACGGGCGAGGCCACGACAACCTGGACGCGACACCTGCGCTCAGTTGGCTGCTCGACAGGTTCGCCAACCGGCCCGTTGTCAATGACTGTCCCGGACGGGCGTGACGCTGGTCGGCAGCCGGTGGAGAGCCCCGTATCGTGACCGGTCAGCAAACACAAAAACCGCCCTCGTCAGGCGGTTCTGTGGAGCGGGCGACGGGAATCGAACCCGCGTAGCTAGTTTGGAAGACTAGGGCTCTACCATTGAGCTACGCCCGCTTGTTCGTGCAACGCAAGACTGTACCGGCGAGGACGCGGACAAAGCCAATTGACGGTCCTGCGTGTCGAACCCGTAGTATTCCGACCGCAGTGAAACACGGGGTGTAGCGCAGCTTGGTAGCGCATCCGCTTTGGGAGCGGAAGGCCGCAGGTTCAAATCCTGTCACCCCGACCCACCGGTTCTACAGGTCCAGCACCAGTCGCTCGCCCGTCGATTTGGCCCGGGACACGCACACCAGCATCTGTCCGCATCGGCGCTGCTCCTCGGTGAGCAGGTCGTCACGGTGGTCCACCTCGCCGGAGACCACCCGCTGCACACAGGTACCGCAATAGCCCTGCTGGCACGAATACGCCACGGAGGGAACGGCATTGCGCAGCGCGGCGAGCGCACTGCGATCCGCGCCGACCCCCACCACGGTGCCGCAGTGGGCCAACTCCAGTTCGAACGGTCGGCCATCGACCACCGGCGCGGCGCTGAAACGCTCGCTGTGCACTTCGATACCGGAATCCCGCGGAATGGCCCGCAGCACCGCGTCGACCATCGGCGGCGGCCCGCACACATACACCGCCGTTGTCGGATCCACCCCGTCGAGCAGGGCCGCGGCGCTCGGCACCCCGTGCTCATCGTCGGTCCGCACGTGCACCTTCTCGCCGTAGGGCGCCAGCTCGTCCACGAACGCCAGGGCGTCCCGGTGGCGGCCGGTGTAGTGCAGCGTCCACGGCGTGCCCTGTTGTTCGGCGAGCCGGACCATCGACAGGATCGGCGTGATGCCGATGCCGCCGGCGATGAAATGCAACTTCGACGCACGCGATGCCGATCCCGGCAGCGGCATCATGAACGCGTTGCGCGGATCGCTCACCTCGACCAGGCGGCCGGTGCTCAGACCATGCACCTCGACCGACCCGCCCGCGCCTTCTGGGCTGTGCCGCACCGCAATTCGATACTCTCCGCGTCGCCCCGGATCGCCACACAGCGAGTACTGCCGGATCAGGCCGGACGGCAGGTGCACATCGAGGTGCGCGCCCGGGTTCCATCGCGGCAGGGGCGTGTCGTCGAGCGGGGTCAGGGTGAGTGCCAGCACCTGGCCGTCGGCGGTGACCCTGCGCCGGTCCGCGATGCGCATCGTCGTGCGGTTCACCGCGGCCGGAAGCTCCGGCGGTTCGGTGTCACCGCCCAGGCGCGTCACCACCGAGAGGAAGTGCGGCACCGCGGCACCCGCGATCCGAATCAGCAGATCGGGCGCCTTGGCGCGGTACAGGCCGCGCGGCGGTTCACCGACGTACGGCTTGACGAGCGCGCGTAACGAGCGGCGCATCATCCGTGCATGACGCGTGCGGCGGGGGAGGAGGCCAGGTACGCGACGGCCTGGGCGGTGCTGCCTTCGTCGACCGGGTTGTAGTCGCGGCGCAGCAGCCGCGACCCGGTCCGGAACAGGTAGGCGATGGTGGGCAGGGAGCCTCGCTTACCTGACGCGCGCATTTTCCACAGCAGCCGGACGTATCCCAGGTTGGGTAGTTGGGGATCGGCGTGCACCAGGAACTTCAGGCCGCGCAGCACGAGGGCGAAGAACACGACGCTGACCATGAGGCCGGCTGCTGCCTGCGCGAAGTAGTCCATGCCGAAGTACTTGGCCACGTTGTAGGACACGTGCCGGTGTTCCACTTCCTCGGCACCGTGCCAGCGCATCAGATCCGCCATCATCGGATCCACATCCAGGCTGTCCCATTCGTTGTTCAAGGCCCAGTGCCCCAGCACCCCGGTGAAATGCTCGGCCGCGCTGAGCGCATGAGTCCCCGAGGTCAGCGCCTTGCGGCGCCGGGTGGGACTGGAAATCTGCGCCATCCGAAGGTCGTACTGACCGGCGACCCATTCCAACTGGTCCAGAAACGGGGTGGGGTCGATGCCGTGCCGGCGCACGAACTCGACGAGCACGTCATCGTGGGTCCTGGCGTGGATGGCCTCCTGGCCGATGAATCCGATGATCTGCTCGCGCAGCCGCTCGTCGCGGACGTAGTCGAGCGCCTCGGTGAGCAGCTTGGCGAACCAACGCTCCGCGACCGGCAGGAACAGGTTCAACGCGGTGGTGGCGTGCGAGCCATAGGGGTCGCCGGGCATCCAGTGCAGCGGGGTCTCGTCCCACCCGAACTTCGCATCGCGCGGGCGCAGGGCCACTTCCTCGGGTGCGAATTCGTCCACAGGGCTCGGGTACCCGAGCCGCGGCTGAGTCACGACGGACCTCCTCTTGGGGTGACTTTGGCATATGGCTGCATACCCGTAAGGGTGTTTGACCATCCCGTTCACGTATTCGGTGCGCCCAGCGGTTCAGATTGGTCGGAATCGGGATCGCCGACCCTCGGGAGCGCTGCTCGGGGACGCCAAGTGTCAGGTGGCCAAGCTCGTCAACTACCCTGTTCGCGAAGCGCGCGGCGCTGCTGAAGGCGACACATGACGACACCTTTAGCCCCTCGCACGCCGCGATGCCACCAGAAGACGCATACAGGAGTAACGCAGTGAAAAGCACGGTCGAGAAGCTGAGCCCCACTCGGGTTCGGATCAACGTGGAGGTTCCCTTCGCCGAGCTGGAGCCCGATTTCGACCGGGCCTTCAAGCAGCTGGCTCAGCAGGTCCGGCTGCCCGGGTTCCGACCCGGCAAGGCGCCGCGCAAGCTTCTGGAGGCCCGTATCGGTCGCGGCGCGGTGCTGGAGCAGGTCGTCAACGACGCGCTGCCCAGCCGCTACAGCGAGGCGGTCACCACCGCCGACGTGCAGCCCCTCGGACAGCCCGATATCGAGGTCACCAAGCTCGAGGACAACGAGGAGCTGGTGTTCACCGCCGAGGTGGACATCCGCCCGGAGATTGATCTGCCCGACCTGTCCGCGCTGACGTTCAGCGTCGACCCGATCGAGGTCAGCGACGAAGAGGTCGACACCGAGCTGCAGAACCTGCGCGCCCGGTTCGGCACCCTGACGGGCGTGGAGCGTGCCGCGGTCGAGGGTGACTTCGTCTCCATCGACCTGTCGGCCACCGTCGACGGCGAGGACGTGCCCGAGGCCAAGACCGAGGGGCTGTCCCACGAGGTCGGCTCCGGCCAGCTCATCGAGGGCCTCGACGAGGCGATCACCGGGCTCAAGACCGGCGAGAGCACGACGTTCACCACCACCCTGGTCGCCGGTCCGCATGCCGGCCGGGAAGCCGAGGTCACGGTCAAGGTGAACTCCGTCAAGGAGCGCGAGCTGCCCGAGGCCGATGACGAGTTCGCCCAGCTGGCAAGCGAGTTCGACACCATCGACGAGCTCAAGGAGAGCCTGATCGAGCAGGTGCGCCGGACCAAGCGCATCCAGCAGGCCGAGCAGATCCGTGACAAGGCGCTGGAGACCCTGCTCGCCGATATCGAGGTGCCGCTGCCCGAGGCGATCGTGCAGGCTCAGGTCGACGACGCGCTGCACAACGCCATTCACGGCCTTGAGCACGATGAGGCGAAGTTCGAGGAGTCGCTGACCGAACAGGGCAGCAGCCGCGAAGAGTTCGACGCGGACAATCGCAGCAACGCCGAGAAGGCCGTCAAGACCCAGCTGCTGATGGATGCCATCGCCGACAAGCTGGACATCCAGGTCGGCCAGGCCGACCTCACCGAGCGGCTGGTCCTGATGTCGCGCCAGTACGGGCTCGAGCCGCAGCAGCTGCTGGGCTTCCTACAGCAGAACAACCAGCTGCCGGCCATGTTCGCCGATGTGCGGCGCGGCCTGACCATCGCCGCGGTGGTGCACGGGGCGACCGTCACCGACACCGACGGCGCGGTGGTCGACACCGCCGAGTTCTTCGGCCCGGCCGGTGGCGCCGAGGCGGCCGAGGCCGAGGACGAGACCGCAGACGCCCCGGAAGCCGAGACGGCCGATGAGGGCGACGACGCCGAAAAGGCGGAGAAGGCCGAGAAGAAGGCGGCCAAGAAGGCTGCCAAGAAGGCCGATAAGAAGCAGGACAAGAAGGATCAAGACACCGCTGAGTGACGCTGTGAGCGAACGCGCGCCTTCTTGGGCGTGCGGTTCGCTGCGCGTTGGTTAGTGTCGGTGAACGAGTACGACAAACTCGAGAAAGCAGGTATCCAGCCGTGACTGACATGCGTTCTGGCGCGTCGGGGCTCAACCTCATCGACTCGGTGTATGAGCGGTTGCTCGCCGAGCGCATCATCTTCCTGGGCACCCAGGTCGATGACGACATCGCGAACCGGCTGTGCGCGCAGATTCTGCTGCTGGCCGCGGAAGACCCCGTCAAGGACATCCACCTGTACATCAACTCGCCCGGTGGTTCGGTGACCGCGGGTATGGCCATCTACGACACCATGGTGCTGGCGCCGTGTGATGTGGCGACCTACGCCATGGGTCTGGCCGCCTCGATGGGTGAGTTCCTGCTCGCCGCGGGCACCAAGGGCAAGCGGTACGCCCTGCCGCACGCGCGGATCATGATGCACCAGCCGTCCGCCGGTATCGGTGGTAGCGCGGCCGACATCGCGATCCAGGCCGAGCAGTTCGCGTTGACGAAGAAGGAGATGAACCGGCTCAACGCCGAGTTCACCGGCCAGACTCTGGAGCGGGTCGAGACGGACGCGGATCGCGATCGCTGGTTCACGGCGTCCGAAGCCCTGGAATACGGCTTCGTAGACCACATCATCACCAGCGTCAGCGTTAACGGCGACGGACCAGGAGCAGGTATCAAATGATGATCCCCGATATGCAGCCTGCCCACGGTGGCGTGGTGAATCCGGCTCACGCCCGGTACATCCTGCCGTCGTTCATCGAGCATTCGAGCTTCGGCGTCAAAGAGTCCAACCCGTACAACAAGCTGTTCGAGGAACGCATCATCTTCCTCGGGGTGCAGGTGGACGACGCCTCGGCCAACGACATCATGGCCCAGCTGCTGGTGCTCGAGTCGCTGGATCCCGACCGCGACATCACCATGTACATCAACTCGCCGGGTGGTTCGTTCACCTCGCTGATGGCGATCTACGACACCATGCAGTACGTCCGGGCCGATATCCAGACCGTCTGCCTGGGCCAGGCCGCCTCGGCCGCCGCGGTGTTGTTGGCCGCCGGTACCCCCGGTAAGCGGCTGGCCCTGCCCAACGCACGCGTGCTGATCCATCAGCCCGCCGTCGGCGGTGCCATCCAGGGTCAGGTCTCGGATCTGGAGATCCAGGCCGCCGAGATCGAGCGGATGCGCACCCTGATGGACGCCACGTTGGCGCGGCACACCGGGAAGGATCCGGCCGTCATCCGCAAGGACACCGACCGCGACAAGATCCTGACGGCCGCCGAGGCCAAGGATTACGGCATCATCGACACCGTTCTGGCCTACCGGAAGCTCTCCGCGCAGAACGCCTGACGCACGACATCACGAGATTGCCGTTATGGCGCGGAAGTTCGAATAGAACGCGCCATAGCGGCAATCTCGCGTTTCGGCGCGCCGCGTCAGTAGCTGAACGTGGTGGCACCCTCGCCGATCCACTCCCACAACTGCACGGTGCCGCCGGCATCGGCGCCGTCGACGAACGTGTGTGGGTCCAGATGCTTGGCCTGAATGCAGATCGGGCACACCAGGTAGCGTCCGCCCGCTTTCTCGTAGCGCGCCATGAGCTCCGATAACGCCGGGCACCCGTCACAGGCGGTGCCCACCGCCACCCCGGGCACCACCAACCGCACCGCTTCCTTGGTCAGGAACATCATGGTCGGCCGACCCGATTCGGCGGCGCCGACGGCGACCAGGAAGGCCACCGTCACGCGTTCGGCATCCTCCAGACCGGTGGTCAGGCTGATGGCGGCCTTGTTCATCGTGTGATTCATCAGCCGATCGTGTCGCGACCCGACGCCCGGGCACATGGGGCTTTTGCCCCATTCGTGCCCCCTATCCGGGGTTGGCCAGCCCATGGCGCAGCGCGTACATGCTGGCCCCGATGCGGTTGGACACCCCGATCTTGGCGTAGGTGCGCTCGACGTGGTTGCGCGCGGTCTTCTCGCTGATCACGAGCGTCTCCGAGATCTCCTTGTTCGACGCACCGCGGGCGACCAGACGCAGGACATCGACCTCGCGCGGGGTGAGACCGTCGGGGCGGCCGCGGGGTCGTTCGGCGTGATGGCCGGCCGCATGCAGCACCGCCTCGACGGCCACCGGGTCGAGTTGGCCGGCGCGCACCCGTGCGCGCAGCCGGCGGGCCGCCGACGCCGGGGTGAACGCTTCGCGGTACGGCCGGGGTTCGCAGCCGGACTGGTAGGCGACCGCCGCGGCCAGCACCCGGTCGGGCAGGCCCAGGGCGGAATCGGGTAGCCCACGCGGATATCCCGATCCGTCCAGGCATTCGTGGTGATTGCCGGCCAGTTGCGCGACCTGCGCCAGCCCGCGCACCTGGCTGAGGATCCGCACCGTCAGATAGGGGTGCAGACGTACGCGTTCGAACTCGCCGGCGGTCAGCGGGCCGGCTTTGGACCAGATCTGATTGGACACCCCGATACGTCCGAGGTCGTGGACGTGCCCCGCGCGCCGAGTGAGGGCCACTGCGGCGGCGTCGAGACCGGCCGCCGCAGCCGCATCGCCGGCCAGTGCCGCCACCGCCCGGGAATGGCCGAGCGTGAACGGGCACTTGAGGTCGACGAAGTCGCCCAGAGCCGTCAGCAGCGTGTCCACGCCGCGCTCGTCGAGGCGCTCATGCCGGTCGGGCGCTTCGTGCAGCGCTGCCTGCCACGCGTCCCCGGCCACCGGCGGGGCCAGGATCGCGTCGGGGTCGCGGGTGAACGCATCGACGAGCCCGGGGTCGAACTGGCCGCCGCGACGTGTGGTCGCCACGGCGACGGCGCCCGCCACCCCGCCGGTGCGGTGATGCACCTCGATCACGTCGGCCAGCTGGGCGATCCGCATCTGGATCGGGATACCGTCGCCGCGCACACCCGCGGGCATCCCGCCGCCGTCGTAGCGTTCGAAGGCGAACGTCAGCGCGGCCTGCACATCGGGTCCCAGGCCCAGCCGGTCGGCGAGCAGGACCGCCGAGGTGCAGTGCGAGTGGATCATCGCGGACAGATGTCCGCGCGCATTGATGAGCAGCGTCGCCATCACGTTCAGGCGGTGGACCAAGGGCTCGCCACGGGCGATGTTGGCCATCAAGAAGCGCATGAACGGGAGCCCGGCGTTGTCCACCTGGTAGGTGTCCCGGCGCACGGCGATGTCATCGCCGAACCAGCGCGCGTACTCGTGCGAGTCGGCGTGACAACCGATCCACATGATCAGCGTCGTGTAGTAGATGCAGTCCCGCTCGGTGCGGCTCAGACCCAACCGGTCGGAGAGCCTGGTGGCGATCAGGGCGGAGCGCAGCATGTGCTCGCCCGGCTGCCCCAGCCCCAGGTCGACCGCAACCGACAGGGCAGCGAGCAGCTCGGCACGGCTCGGTGTCTCGGCCGGCGCAGCCATGCGCCGATTATGCAGTCAGCCGACGACCGCGGTGCGCTCCGTGCGCGTCTGCGTCCGCGTCCGTGGGTGTGCCCGGTGGCCGTGGGGCCACGGTGGAGCAAGGGAAAGGTGCTGCACATGAGGCTCGGGCCGTCGTCGGCGGGGCGAATATCCGCATGTGCCGGTGGATGCGCACGGTATCGTGGACAGCGGCAATGACACCTGCGACGACTGCGTTTCCATTACACCGGCGACACGCCAGGGACACGGTCCGCGCGCCGACAGGTGCGGAGCCGCCCGGAGGGATATGTTCTCCTCCACGCGAACAAATACCACCCACGCGATTCGGTCCTATCGGTCGCAACGGGACGCAGCGAACGGGTAGCGTCGGGTGAACACCCGGAGTAACCCAACGAACGGTGTGACAAGCGGTGTGACAACCGACGGCAACAGGAAGTAGGACGCACCCAGATGGCGCGCATTGGAGACGGCGGTGACCTGCTGAAGTGCTCGTTCTGTGGAAAGAGCCAAAAGCAGGTGAAGAAGCTCATCGCGGGTCCCGGGGTGTACATCTGCGATGAGTGCATCGACCTGTGCAACGAGATCATCGAGGAGGAGCTGGCCGACGCCGACGACGTCAAACTCGACGAGCTGCCCAAGCCCGCGGAGATCCGCGAGTTCCTCGAGGGCTACGTCATCGGCCAGGACACCGCCAAGAAGACGCTCGCCGTCGCGGTCTACAACCACTACAAGCGCATCCAGGCGCAGGAGAAGTCGCGGGACTCCCGGGCCGAACCGGTTGAGCTCGCCAAGTCCAACATCTTGATGCTCGGGCCCACCGGCTGCGGCAAGACCTACCTGGCCCAGACGCTGGCCAAGATGCTCAACGTCCCGTTCGCCATCGCCGACGCCACCGCGCTGACCGAGGCCGGCTACGTCGGTGAGGATGTCGAGAACATCCTGCTCAAGCTGATCCAGGCGGCCGACTACGACGTGAAGCGCGCCGAGACGGGCATCATCTACATCGACGAGGTCGACAAGATCGCCCGCAAGAGCGAGAACCCGTCGATCACCCGCGACGTGTCCGGCGAGGGCGTGCAGCAGGCGCTGCTGAAGATCCTGGAAGGTACGCAGGCCTCGGTGCCCCCGCAGGGCGGCCGTAAGCACCCGCATCAGGAGTTCATCCAGATCGACACCACCAACGTGCTGTTCATCGTCGCAGGAGCGTTCGCCGGTCTGGAGAAGATCGTCTCCGACCGGGTCGGCAAGCGCGGCCTGGGCTTCGGCGCCGAGGTGCACTCCAAGGCCGAGATCGACACCCAGGACCACTTCGCCGAGGTCATGCCGGAGGATCTGATCAAGTTCGGTCTGATCCCGGAATTCATCGGCCGTCTGCCGGTGGTCGCCTCGGTGACCAACCTGGACAAGGAATCGCTGGTGCAGATCCTGTCCACGCCGAAGAACGCCCTGGTGAAGCAATACACCCGGCTGTTCGAGATGGACGGTGTCGAGCTGGAGATGACGCCGGAAGCGCTGGACGCCATCGCCGATCAGGCCATCCACCGCGGCACCGGCGCCCGTGGGTTGCGCGCCATCATGGAAGAGGTGCTGCAGCCTGCCATGTACGACATCCCCAGCCGCGACGATGTCGCCAAGGTGGTCGTCACCCGGGAGACCGTGCAGGACAACGTCCTTCCGACCATCGTGCCGCGGAAGCCGCCGCGGGCCGAGCGTCGCGACAAGAGCGCCTGACCCGCTTTAGGTTTCACCCCTTCGAATCCGACGAAATGGCTGCGTTCCACACCGGAACGCAGCCATTTCGCCGTTCAGCAGACGACCATCGGGTCGGTGAGGGTTCAGCCCACCCGGTCCGGCCGGGTGTACACGTTCATCGATTCGCCGCGCAGGAACGCCACCAGGGTCAGCCCCGCCTGCGCAGCCAGATCCACCGCCAACGACGACGGAGCCGAGACGGCGGCCAGGATGGGGATACCGGCCATCACCGCCTTCTGGGTGAGTTCGAAAGAGGCCCGTCCGCTGACCAGAAGGACATTGCCCGACAACGGGATCCGCCGGTTCTCCAGCGCCCAGCCGATGACCTTGTCGACCGCGTTGTGCCGGCCGATGTCCTCGCGGACCGCCAGTTCGCTGCCGTCGGTACCGAACAGTGCGGCACCGTGCAGGCCGCCGGTGCTGGCGAACACCTTCTGCGCCTTCCGCAGCCGGGCCGGTAGCGCGCTGAGCACCGCCGGTGTGACCGTGGTCGGATCGTCACCGGGGGAGTGCCGGCTGACCAGCCGCACCGCCTCCAGCGAGGCCTTCCCGCACACCCCGCACGAGGAGGTGGCGTAGAAGTTGCGGGTCAGGTCCACGTCCGGCGCGGGTACGCCGGCGGCCAGGGTCACGTCGAGGACGTTGTAGGTGTTCACGCCGTCCTCTTCCGTTGGGCTGGAGCGACGCGACTCGGGGGTGGTGCGAGCGCCCTGGCAGTACCGCACGGTGGCGATGTCGTCGCGGCCGGAGATGATGCCCTCGGTGAGCAGAAACCCTTGCGCGAGTTCGATATCAGAGCCAGGAGTACGCATGGTGACGGTCAGGGGCGCACCGTTGACGCGGATCTCCAACGGCTCCTCGACGACGAGGGTCTCCGGCCTGGCCACCACCCCGTCGGCGTTGCGGTGACTGATCCGGCGCCGCGTGGTTACCCGGCCCATGGACTCGACTCCGGTTCTGACCTGAGTTCCAGCCTGACCACCACGGCCTTGGACACCGGGGTATTGGATCTGGCGGCAGTGTGGTCCAGGGGCACCAGGGGATTGGTCTCGGGATAATAGGCGGCGGCGTTGCCCACCGGGGTGGAGTAGCCGACCACGCGGAAGTCCTCGGCCCTTCTCTCCTGAAGGCGTCCTTCGCCGTCGGTGAACTCGGAGATGAGGTTCACCCGGGCGCCGTCGTGCAGGCCCAGTGCGGCGATGTCGGCGGGGTTGACGAACACCACCCGGCGGCCGCCCTTGACTCCGCGGTAGCGGTCATCGAGACCGTAGATGGTGGTGTTGTACTGGTCGTGGCTGCGCAGCGTCTGCAGCACCAGCCGGCCCGGCGGCACCGGCACCCATTCCAGCGGATACACCGAGAAGTTGGCCTTGCCTGTGTGGGTGGGGAATTCGCGTGAATCGCGGGGTGGGTGAGGCAGCTGGAACCCGTCCGGTTGCCGCACCCGGGTGTTGTAGTCGGCGCACCCGGGCACCACCGCGGCGATGGCGTCCCGGATCAGGTCATAGTCGGCGTTGAAGGCCTCCCACTCGACGGGGTGCGCGTGGCCCAGCAGGGCGCGCGCCAGTTGGCAGACGATGGCGACCTCGCTGCGCAGCTGATCGCTGGGTGGGTGCAGGTTGCCGCGCGACAGGTGCACCATCGACATCGAGTCTTCCACCGAGACCAGCTGCTTGCCGCCCTGCTGGAAATCCTTGTCGGTGCGGCCCAGCGTCGGCAGGATCAGCGCGGTGCGGCCGCGCACCAGGTGGCTGCGGTTGAGTTTGGTCGAGATCTGCACCGTCAGTGCACAATTGCGTAACGCGGCCTCGGTCACCGCGGTATCGGGGGTGGCCGAGACGAAGTTGCCGCCCATCCCGATGAAGGTTTTGGCGTGCCCGTCGCGCATGGCCCGGATACCGTCGACGGTGTCGAGACCGTGTTTACGCGGACTGCTGATACCGAACCGGGCATCGAGTGCGGCCAGGAACGTCTCGGGCATCTGCTCCCAGATGCCCATGGTGCGGTCGCCCTGGACATTGGAGTGCCCGCGCACCGGGCACACTCCGGCACCTGGCTTGCCGATCATGCCGCGCATCAGCAGTAGATTGGTGGCTTCCCCGATGGTGGCCACCGCGTGGTGCTGCTGGGTCAGGCCCATCGCCCAGCAGATGACCGTGCGCTGGGAGCGCACGAAACTGTCGGCGATGCGGTGCAACTGGTCGGCGTCGATTCCGGTGGCGGACAGCACCGTCTGCAGGTCGACCTCGCGGGTCTGGCGCTCGTACTCTTCGAACCCAGCGCAGTGACCGGAGACGAACGCGCGGTCGACGACGGTGCCCGGCGCCCGGTCCTCGGCTTCGAGCAGTAACCGGCCCAGACCGGCGAACAGCGCCATATCCCCGCCGATACGGATCTGGACGAACTCGTCGGCGATGGGGATGCCGTGCCCGACGACCCCGCGTACCTTCTGCGGGTCCTTGAAGCGCATCAACCCGGCCTCGGGCAAGGGATTGATGGCGATGATATTGGCGCCGTTGGCTTTTGCCTTCTCCAGCACCGAAAGCATGCGTGGATGATTGGTGCCGGGGTTCTGCCCGGCGATGACGATCAGGTCGGCGTGTTCGAGGTCATCGACGGTCACCGAGCCCTTGCCGATGCCGATCGAGTCGACCAGCGCGGTGCCCGAGGATTCGTGACACATGTTCGAACAGTCCGGCAGGTTGTTGGTGCCGAAGCTGCGGACCAGCAGCTGGTAGAGAAACGCGGCCTCGTTACTGGTGCGGCCCGAGGTGTAGAACAGCGCCTCGTCGGGGGAGTCCAGCGCGTTGAGCTCCGCGGCGATCAGCCGGTAGGCGCTGTCCCAGTCGATCGGCTCGTAATGGGTGGCCCCGGGGCGCAGCACCATCGGCTCGGTGAGCCTGCCCTGCTGGGACAGCCAGTACTCGGGCCTCTCGGACAGGTCGGCCACCGAGTGCCGGGCGAAGAACTCCGCGGTGACGCGACGTTTGGTGGCCTCTTCGGCGACGGCCTTGGCGCCGTTCTCGCAGAACTCGGCCAGCTTGCGTCCGCCGTGCTCCTCGGGCCACGCACAGCCCGGGCAGTCGAAACCGTGCCGCTGATTCAGCCGGGTCAGCGCCGCGGCGGTACGCAGTGGACCCATCTGCGTCAGCCCGCGCTGCATGCTGACCAGCACGGCCTTGACCCCGGCGGCTTCGTGTTCGGCGCCGGTCACCCGGACATCGCGTTCGTCGTACGTGGCATCGACGTCACGGCCGTCCTTGGCGAGGGTCATATCTCCAATCTAATCCCCGAGAACGGCCGCTGCGCCGAATGAAGGTGGGTTGGTATTCGGTATTTGACATGCGGTGATAGCGAACGTCTATCGTGTTTTTGATGGCGAGTGATGTGTTGCTGCAACACCTGGATTACCTGCTGGCCCTCGCCGCCGAGCGCCACTTCGGGAGGGCTGCCGCGCGCTGCCACGTCAGCCAGCCGACGCTGTCGGTGGCCATCCGCCGCTTGGAACGCGATCTGGGCATCGTCATCGTGCAACGCGGCCGTCGCTTCGAGGGCTTCACCGAGGAGGGCAAGCGCGTGGTGGCCTGGGCCCAGCGCATCATCGCCGAACGCGATGAGATGTTGGCCGACCTGGAACGGATGCACGGGCGGCTGACGGCCACCGCGCGGTTGGGCGCGATTCCTACGGCGGTGCCGGCCAGCCCGTTCATCACCGCGGAGTTCCTGCGCCGCAACCCGGCCGCTTCGGTCCGTATCGAGGCGCTGTCGTCGCGGGAGATCGCGCGGCGGTTGGCCGATTTCGAGATCGACGCCGGGCTCACTTATCTCGATGACGAGGCCCCGCCGGGCACGCGGTCGGTGCAGATGTACCGGGAGCAGTACGTGCTGGTGGCCCCCGCCGACCATCGGCTGATGGCCGAACCGGAGGTGACCTGGGTCGATGCCGCCGACCTTGAGCTGTGCGTGCTGACGACCACGATGCGCAATCGCCGCATCCTCGATGCCAACATGGCCGCCGAGGGCATCCGTTACCGGCCCGCGGTCGAAGCGGACTCCGTGGATGCGCTCTACGCGCACTTGACGCATTCGGGGCGGGCCACGATTGCCTCCACCGCGTGGCTGCCGCAGCTGGGCGTGCCGCCGGACTTCGCCGCGCGGCCGATGGTCAAACACGGCCCGAGCCCCGCGATCGGGTTGGTCGTGCTCGACCGCGCCCCGGCATCGATTGTGGCGGCTGCCCTCGTTGCCGTGGCCGAGGGAATCGATCTCGGCGCGCGGATCGACGCCGCGGCGCGATCGCTCTGAGTCGCGGCCCGCGGGCCAGGCGGGCCGCCCACTCAGGGTCCGCGCGTTCCCGTGCCGCCGTCGGCGTGGTCGGTGTCGTGCTCGGCAAGCCCTGGCTTGCTGCCTCCCGTTGTGGGCGCCGCCGTCCGTCCGCGCGGAGATTGCGGTTCCTCCTCGACGGGTCTCAGGAGCAGTTCGGGCCGATGCGCATAGTTGATCCGCTGTTGGCCGTTGTCGAGCCACGGCGGCGCCTGCCATTCGACCTCGCCGCGACCGTTGATGGTGGTGGTGTAGCCCCCGTCGCGGTGCACCATGCGATTGTCGGGCCCACACGCCAGCGCCATGTCGTCCACGTTGGTGTTGCCGCCGTGTGCCCAATCAGCCACCGCGTGATGCGCTTCGCTGCCGTAGGCGCCGACGGTGCAACCCGGTTTGGTACAGCCGCCGTCACGCGCGATGAGCATGATCCGTTGGGCCCGTGACGCGGTCCGGCGGGCACGGAACAGGGCGAGGGCCGATCCGGTGGCCTTGTCGAAGACGGCCAGGTGATGGTTGGCATGTGAGGCCATCCGGATGACGTCCTTGACCGGAATCTTTGTGCCGCCACCAGAGACGCCGATCCCGGCGCGCGATTCCAGATCCTGCAAGGTGGTCCGGATGATCACCGACACGGGTAATCCGTTGAGCTGGCCGAGATCACCGCTCATCAACGCCATCCGGCCGATGACGATCATGGCGTCGTGCTGACGCTGGGCCAGGGTGCGGTGGTCGTTGTCGATCTGGGCTTGCGTCGGGGTGCCGGAGATGCACGGTTCGCCGTCCGCGGGGTTGCACATCCCCTGCGCCGCGAATTTGGCGAACAGCACCTCCCATACGACTGACGCCTCGGGATTCAAATCGCCCGTCACCGACCTCATCGCGTCGCGGCCCTGCTTGCCGAACACGACCCCACGCTTGCGTTCGCGTTCGGCGTCGTCTGGTAGAGGTCCGTCCTGATCGAGCAGGAACAAGCGCAGTTCGGCGGTGTCTTTGAGTTCTTTGGGGCCCACGCCGGTGGCTATGCGCACCATATCCATCTCGAACTGTTCCCGGGTGGTCGCGTCGACGAATCCCGGCAGGCGATCGATGACATCCCGTAGGACGTCGACGTGGCCGCCGTTGATGAGCCCGGCGGCCTGAGCGGCCGCGACGGCGGCCAACGCCGGCTGCAGCGTTTCACCCGTCAGCGAACGGCGCGGTCCCAGGTCGGCGGCCGCTGCCAACCGGCGGCCGGCCTCGGCGGTGGAAAGGCGCCAGCGGATCCGCAACACAGAGTTCCACGTCGCCGCGCCCAGTTCTCCTGGGGTGGTATCGGCCTGCAATTGCGCCAGCATGCGATGCATCTGGGAGGGAAGCCGGCATGTGAGTGTCTCGTACTCGTCCAAGACCGCCATCAACTCGGCGTGGG